>NZ_JBKBEX010000017.1:0-107205 GCF_047303325.1 Polaromonas sp. CT11-55
GCTTTGGCGGCGGGTGTGCTCATGGCGGGCTTTCGGTGGGTTGCAATGAAGAATCTCTGGGATGGATTCTGTTTGAACCGATATTCTGAATAAATGACCAAACTTGCATTTAACTAATCCATTAACTGGATTAATGGCCGCCACAGGCGTAGCATCCCGCTCATGGACAAACTCAAAGCCATGCAGGCCTTTATCCACATTGCCGAGCAAGGCAGCCTCACGGCCGCGGCCCAGGTCATGGAGTCCTCCTTGCCGGCCATGGTGCGCACGCTGGCGGGTTTTGAGGCGCAGCTGGGCGTGCGGCTTTTCAACCGCACGACGCGGCGCATCTCGCTGACCGAGGAAGGCCGGCGCCACCTGGAAAGCTGCCGCCAGTTGCTGGCCGCGCTGGCCGATGCCGAGTCGGCACTCTCGGCCGACGCGGCCGAACCCGCGGGCCAGTTGACCATTACCGCGCCCATGCTGTTCGGGCAAATGCATGTGGCGCCCGCCGTCACGCGTTTTGTGCAGCAGCACGAGAAGATGCGCTGCTCCATGGTGCTGCTGGACCGCGTGGTCAACCTGCTGGAAGAAGGCATAGACGTGGGCATACGCATAGGCGAGCCCGAGGACTCCAGCCTGGTGGCGCAGCAGGTGGGCCAGATACGCCGCCTGGTGGTGGCCAGCCCGGCCTGGCTGCGCCGCCACGGCGTGCCCCAACATCCGAAAGACCTGCTCAAGGCCAACTGCGTGCGCGTGACCGACCATTCCCCCACATGGGGCCCGTTCATAGACCAGGGCAAGCCGCTGCGCCTGGCGGTCAGTGGTAATCTGGAGTTCAACCAGATCGCGCCGGCCGTGGCGGCCTGCGCGGCGGGCGCGGGTTTTGGCTCGTTCCTCTCTTACCAGGTGGCGCCGTATTTGCAGACCAAACAGCTGCGCACCGTGCTGGAGGAGTTCGAGCCACCGCCTCGGCCCATCAACATTGTTTACCCGCACGCCCGGCTGCTGCCCATGCGCACGCGGGTGTTTATTGAGTGGATGAAAAAGGAACTCAAGGAGTTCCAGCCTTGAGGGACGGCATTCAGGCACCAGGTAAGAGAAGAAGATACGAAGGAACACAGCGCATGCAGACATTTGACTTTGACCTCTTTGTGATCGGCGGCGGCAGCGGCGGCGTGCGCGCCGCGCGCATGTCGGCCCAGCGCGGCGCGCGCGTGGGCCTGGCCGAGGTCGCGGCCATGGGCGGCACCTGCGTGAACGTGGGCTGCATCCCGAAAAAGCTTTACAGCTACGCCGCCCACTACGGCGACAGCTTTGAGGAGTCGCATGGCTTCGGCTGGGTCGGCGAGAAGCCGGTGTTCGACTGGGACATCCTGAAAGCCAACCGTGCGCGCGAGATCTCGCGGCTTAACGGCGTGTATGTGCAGTTGCTCGAAAGCGCGGGCGTGAAGATCATCAAGGGCTGGGCCCGGCTGCTCGACGAGCACACCATCGAAGTCGACGACCGGAAGTTCACCGCCAAACACATCCTGGTGTCCACCGGCGGCACCCCCACCGTGCCCGCGCTGCCGGGCCGCGAGCATGTGCTGACCTCGGACCATATGTTCGACCTCAGCCCTTTTCCCAAACGCCTGATGGTGGTGGGCGGCGGTTACATCGCCTGCGAGTTCGCGTCCATCTTCAACGGCCTGGGCTCGGAAGTGACGCAGGTGCACCGCCGCGACATGCTGCTCACGGGTTTTGACGAGGACGTGCGCCGCTTTATCGCGGCCGAGATGGGCAAGACCGGCATCACGCTGCGGCTCGGCAGCGAAGTGAGCGCCATCACCAAGACCGACACCGGCCTGCAGGTCGAGTTCAAGGACGGCGCCGCCGGCCTGGAAGTGGACGCGGTGCTTTACGCCACGGGCCGCGTGCCGAATGCGAACGGCATAGGCCTGGAAACCGTGGGCGTGGCGGTCAACGCCGCCGGCGCGATACAGGTCAACGAGCACTACCAGACATCGGTGCCCTCGATCTATGCGCTGGGCGACGTGACGGCACGCATGCAGCTGACGCCGGTGGCGCTGGGCGAAGCCATGGTGGTGGTGGATCAGCTCTTCGGGCCGGCCGCCGGCAAGAAGCCGCGCAACATGAGTTATGAGTTTGTGCCGACCGCCGTCTTTACGCATCCCAACATCGGCACCGTCGGTTATTCAGAAGCCGACGCGCGCGCCAAATTCGGCAAGGTCACGGTGTTCCGCGCCGACTTCAAGGCGCTCAAGCACACGCTGAGCGGCAGCACCGAACGCACGCTGATGAAGCTGCTGGTCGAAGACGCCACCGACCGCGTGGTGGGACTGCACATGGTGGGCCCGGACGCCGGCGAAATCGTGCAGGGTTTGGCCGTGGCCATGAAGGCTGGGGCGACCAAGGCGGTTTTTGACAGCACGATTGGGATTCACCCCACCGTGGCGGAAGAGTTTGTGACGATGCGGGAGCCAGTCAGTACCTAGTGCTGTGTTTGATCCTCGGGTGAAATAAATCGATGGTTCGTCGCTTGAGTTTCACAAAAACGAAGCGATACACTAACGAACGGGCGCGATGCACGCACAGTTCTGTCCTCGATCATCCAGGAGCGCAAGCAACATGGGTAGTTTGATTTTCAACATCCAGAATTTGATAAGGTTCGTCGCATTCAGTGCAACCGTTGCGGCTTGTACATCTTCCTGGGCGCAGCTTAATCCTTTGTGCAAGGCGATGATGAGCAAGCGCTCATATGACGAAGCCGTCAGCCTGATTGCCCAAACAAATGACGTCAACATCGGGTGCAACTCGTCGGGCTCTAAAGTAGCCCTGCCATTGGATTTTGCGATCGAGAGCGCCGCGATCAACCCTATGGCACCGGATCTTGCCGCATTGCTGTTGGCCAAGGGCGCGATGGTGGGCGGCTACCGCAAGGATGTTTTTTTCTTTCGCGATCCGAAACGCCAGCAGGAGTTCGACACCAAGCCGGCCGGAGTCCCGTTTGCAATCACTCCCGAAGAGACACAGTACACGATGTACACGTGGAAGACGTACATCGAGAAGCAGGCCGAAATCTCAAGACAGGAGTTCCTTGAACGCGCACGGCAGCAGGATAGGGAAACAATCGCCGCATTCGGGAAAGTTTTGTTGAGCGTGGCGCGTTCCGCCGCGGCCAACCAGGCACTCAAGCACGGCGGCCTCAGCGCGGTGCCTCAGGCAATTGACAATCCATCGGCAAGAAGCGCAATACCTGTCGCGCCGTAGCCGGCACAGCCGTCGACATACGTTGACTCCTCGAATACCCGTGTGGCAAAGCTAGATGGTTCTTTGGCGACCGCGGGCGGATATCCGGGCGGGAGCGGATACGCAGGCAGTTCGCCAGGCAGCTCACGCCCGAAAAAGCTTTATCCGCTGGTCCGGCATTCCACCTATCCGACGCTTGGCAACACCGAGCAAGAGGCTTGCGCAAATGCAACGAAGAAAATCGATGAGCATATTGCGAATGGACGCTGGGAACGATCATCAATAAATACTAGTCAGCATCCGGGTCTTCCGGCGTGTCGGCATCGGGTTCCCGGTCCTTCAGGCGTTCATCCAGGCGTTTGCGAATAGACCCGGCCTCATCCAGAAACTGCGCCACCGGCACCGCGGGCGCTACGCGCAATGAAGGCGGGTACAGCGTGGACAGGTAAAGCTTGTTGGACAGGCGTTTGTTCTGCAGCCAGTTGGTGCCCAGCAAGGCCACCGTGCCGAGCACGGCGATGCCGGCCACCAGCGCGGCCAGGCCGCGGCGGCGCTGCGGCGCGATGACGGTGAGGTGCACATAGATGCCGGCGGCGGCGCCCAACAGCAGCATCAGGCCCTCAAAGCGCGCCAGGCTTTCGAGCGAGAACATAAAGGCCAGCAGGCCGGCCAGGGTGGACACCGCCTGCACCGCGAGCGAGCTGAAGCAGGCGATGCGCACATGGCGCCAGAACTGCAGGTGGCCGGTGAACAGCTTGGTTGCCAGCGCCCACAGCCCGGCCCAGACGCTGACCGCCAGGACCACCCCGCCCAGCAGGCCGGGCAGTTGCCGCGCAAGCTGCGAAGGCTCGGTCAGCGTGAGCCAGGACTGGCCCAGCACCAGGGCCAACATGCCGGCCAGGGCCAGCAGTGTCCAGCCGGTGGTGCGCCAGGGGAAATGCGGCAGCAACTCCTCGGCCGCCACCGGCGCCTCGGCCAGGCGCAGGCCCAGCTTGAGACGGCCCAGGGCCAGCGCCTCGCCCGCCGGCCAGTCGAACTGCGCACCCTGGCCATGGCGGGCGCGGCCCAGGGCCACGCCGTTGACGCTGTCCAGCACCTGCACGCTGACGCCGCCTTCGGGCGTGCGGCTGATACGCAAATGCTCGCCGGCCACGTGGCTGTCGTCCAGCACCAGGTCGCATGTGAGCGCGCGCCCCACGGTGACGGGCCAGTGCCGCACTTCGAGGCGGCCGACCAGGGCGCCGGTTCGGTCGGTGGCCTGCAGCAGGCCCAGGATAGGGGTGGCGCTCATTTGGCGGCCTCCCACTTGAAGCCGGCGAGGTAATGCGCGACCAGCTTGAGGCCGTTCTCGAAACTCACGCCCTGCGCATCCATGCGGCCCTGCACGCCGCGCGTGGACTGGTTGACCGACATGGTGAGCACCGACACGTCGTAAAGCCCGGTCAGCTTGCGGTAGGCGCTCATGCAGACCACGGCGCGCATGGGCATGCCGCCGGTCTCGACGAAGCGTTCCGAGCATTCGGCGGGCGTGGCCTTGCGCGAGCCGCGTGTGGCGAAGTATTCATTGCCAAAACTTTGCGAATACATCGCGGAAAAGCGCAGCGGCCCCAGCTTGGGCGCGTTGTAGGCCTCGTAGCGCAGGCGTATGTAGCCGGTGTTGAAGTCGCCGGCGTACACATGGCTGTCGATCTGGCAGTCGGTGCGTTCCAGGTCGAAGGCCTTGAAGTCGGGTTCGCGCCCGCGGCCCCAGCAGCGGGCCAGCGCGTCGTCGGGCACCGGCACACTGTAGCCGCCGTGCTTTTGCGCGG
The DNA here is from genome assembly GCF_047303325.1 of Polaromonas sp. CT11-55. Taxonomy (NCBI): domain Bacteria; kingdom Pseudomonadati; phylum Pseudomonadota; class Betaproteobacteria; order Burkholderiales; family Comamonadaceae; genus Polaromonas; species Polaromonas sp. CT11-55. The sequence continues at coordinate 5,040 of NZ_JBKBEX010000017.1, forward strand.
TCAGGGGTTGGGCGGTGAAACGCTGCGTCAGCAGGGCCTGGTGCTCGCCGAGCTGGCGCGCGACCTCGGCGTGCGCGGGCTTGGTGATGGGCTGGGCCGTGGCCGCCCTGGCCAGCAGGGCCTGGGCGAATTCGGCGGGGATCAAAAAGCTCAGCAAGTCGCCGTCCAGCCGCTTGGAGACATTGACGCCGACCACCTGGCCCGCGTCGTCAAGCGCCGGGCCGCCGCTCATACCGGGGTTGAGCGCGCCGCCGAAAAAAATGCGCGGGTAAAAGCTGCGCTGCACCAGGCCGTTGTAAGTGCCTTCGGTGACGGCAAAACCTATGTCCAGCGGGTTGCCCAGCGAATAGATGCGCTCGCCGCGCGCCAGCGGGCGGTCGGCGCCGCGAAAGGCCAGCTGCGGTGTCGCGCCCGAGGCCGGCGTCTTCACGCGCAGCAGAGCCAGGTCGTTGCGCACGTCAAAGGCCAGCAGCTCGACCTCGGCCTCCTTGCCGTCCACCGGCACATAGACGCCGCGGTAGCGCTCGGGCTCCAGCGCGAGCTGGCTGGCCACGTGGAAGTTGGTGATGATGAGGCCGTTGGGCGAGACAAAAAAGCCCGAACCCACGCTGGCCTGGGTGTTGGAGTTGCGCAGCAGGGTGCGTATCTGCACCAGCTTGTCGCGCGTGGTCTCGTAAGCGCGCTGGGCGTCGCGGGAAATCTGGGCCGGCGCCGCGGCGGCGCCGCGCGCAGGCGCGGGGGCCTGGGCATGGACGGCCTGAAGGCACAAAGCCCCCAGGAGAACGAAGGCGCCCCACATCGCGCACGACGGCCCAAAGAGTTGCCCAAAGGGCCTGGAATAAGTCATCGACGCATTCTAGGGTCTGAAGATGAAGAACGGCTTCCGGGGAGTTGCCGCACAATGGCAACATACACAGTACACCCCCTACACAGCAGAAAGACAGGCCAGCCCTTCATGCCCTATCTCCCTCCCTTTATCGCCCCCACCCGTTACAGCGACCCGGCCGCAGCACTGGCCCAGGTCCGCGCGATTTACGACCAGCAGATCGCCCATTTGCGTGACGCGATGCAGCGTTACGTGGCCGGCGAAACCCTGCCAGGCCATGTGCGCGCCTGCTACCCTTTTGTGCGCATACACACCGACACGGTGGCGCGCGCCATCCTGGAGACGCCGGACATCGCTCAGCTGAGCTTCGGTTTTGTGGCCGGGCCCGGCCGCTTTGAAACCACGCTGACGCGGCCCGATCTTTTTGGCAACTATTACCTCGAGCAATTCCGCCTGCTGATGCAGAACCATGACGTGGAGCTCGAAGTCGGCACCAGCGCGCAGCCGATTCCCATCCACTTTTCGTTCGCGGAGAACGACCACATCGAAGGCAGCATGACGGCCGCGCGCCGCATGCTGATGCGCGATGTGTTCGACCTGCCCGACCTGAGCGCGATGGACGACGGCATCGCCAACGGCACTTACGAGCCCCTGCCCGGCGAGCCGCAGCCGCTGGCGCTGTTCACCGCGGCGCGCGTCGACTATTCGCTGCAGCGCCTGCGCCACTACACCGGCACTTCGCCGCACTGGTTCCAGAATTTCGTGCTGTTCACCAACTACCAGTTCTACATCGACGAGTTCGTGCGCCTGGGCCACGAGGCCATGGCCGACCCCAACAGCGAATACATCGCCTTCATCGAACCCGGCAATGTAGTGACCCGGCGCACCGGCCTGCCCGCCGCCGAGGGCGACGAGCTCGGCGTGCCGCCGCCGCGCCTGCCGCAGATGCCGGGCTACCACCTGCTGCGCGCCGACCACAGCGGCATCACCATGGTCAACATCGGCGTGGGCCCAGCCAACGCCAAGAACATCACCGACCACATCGCCGTGCTGCGCCCGCACGCCTGGGTCATGCTGGGCCACTGCGCGGGCCTGCGCAACAGCCAGCAGCTGGGCGACTACGTGCTGGCACACGGTTATGTGCGCGAAGACCACGTGCTGGACGAGGAGTTGCCGCTGTGGGTGCCGATTCCGGCACTGGCCGAAATCCAGGTCGCGCTCGAAAAAGCCGTGGCCGACGTGACCCATGCGGTCGGGCCCGACCTCAAGCGCATCATGCGCACCGGCACCGTGGCCTCCACCGACAACCGCAACTGGGAGCTGCTGCCGGGCAACCAGCCGCAGCGCCGCTTCAGCCAGAGCCGCGCAGTGGCGCTGGACATGGAAAGCGCGACCATCGCGGCCAACGGCTTTCGCTTCCGCGTGCCCTACGGCACCCTGCTGTGCGTGAGCGACAAGCCGCTGCACGGCGAGATCAAGCTGCCCGGCATGGCCAACCACTTCTACCGCGAACGCGTGGACCAGCACCTGCGCATAGGCATACGCGCCATCGAGCTGCTGCGCGCCGAGGGCATCACGCAGCTGCACAGCCGCAAGCTGCGCAGTTTTTCGGAAGTGGCTTTCCAGTAAACCGGGCCATGACCCCAGCGCCCCTCGTCCAGATCCGGGAAGCCACGCACGATGTCGTGATCGACATGATGTACGCGCGGCCCGACAACTTCACCGGCCAGGTGATCTACGGCCACAAGCTCTGCTTTCTGCACCCCGAGGCCGAGGCCTGCCTGCGGCGCGCGGTGGCGGGCGCGCGCGCCTTTGGCTTCAAGCTCAAGATTTTTGACGCCTTCCGCCCGCACGAGGCGCAGGAAGCGCTGTGGGCGGTGCTGCCCGTGCCAGGTTATGTGGCCGACCCGGCCAAGGGCTCCAACCACACACGCGGCGTGGCGGTGGACCTGACCCTGCTGGACGACCAGGGCCATGAGCTGGACATGGGCACGCCGGTGGACACCATGACGCCAGCCTCGCACCACTTCTACGCCGACCTTTCGGCCGCGGTGCAGCTCAACCGAATGAAGCTGCTGACCATCATGCTGGAGGCCGGCTTTGTGCACCACCCCGTGGAATGGTGGCATTACCAGCTGCCCGAGGCCAAGGAGTTCGAGCTGGTCAGCAGCGCGGTGTTTGCCGGCTGCCTGGACGCCGCGGCCTAAGCGCCGGGCTTGAGGGCTTCACCGCCCTGCGTGATCTCGGCCCGCATCGTCGGCAGGAACTGCGGGTACTCGCGCTGCATGAAATCCACCAGGGCCTCGCGCACCTTGCAGCGCAAGTCCCAGTTCAGGCCCGAGTTGCCCGAGGTCACCAGCACGCGCAACTGCATGCTGCGCTCGCCGGCTTCCACCACCTGCAGCAGGCACAAACGCTTGTCCCATTCGGGCGCGGCTTCGCAGGCGCGGCGCGCGGCCTGGCGCAGCGGCTCCAGCGGCATGCGGTAGTCCACCCACATAAACACCGTGCCTATGATCTGGGCGCTGTTGCGCGTCCAGTTCTGGAAGGGGTTCTCGATAAACCACTGCAGCGGGATGATCATGCGCCGCTCGTCCCAGATCTTGAGCACCACATAGGTACCGGTAATTTCCTCGACGCGACCCCACTCGCCCTGCACGATGAGCACATCGTCGATGCGCAGGGGCTGGGCCAGCGCCAGCTGCAGGCCGGCGATCAGGTTGCTGAACACCGGCCGGGCCGCGATACCGGCGACGATGCCGATCACGCCGGCAGAGGCCAGCAGGCTGGCGCCCAGCTGCCGCGCGCCCGGGAAAGTCATCAGCATCAGCGACAGTCCCGCCACCAGCACCATGAAGCCGGCGGTGCGCGCGAGCAGCCGCGTCTGGGTGTGGATGCGGCGCGCATTGAGGTTGTCTTCGACCTCGACCGAATGCTGGCCGATCACGCCTTGCGCCACGCCGTCGATGGCGCGCAGGGCCAGCCAGGTCAGGGTGGCCAGCAGCAGCAGGGCATTGCCGTGGCGCACCTGGTAGATCAGCGGCAGCGCATCGGGCGCCGCCTGCCAGACGGCCTGCAGCGCGATCAGGGGCAAGGCGAAACGCGAGGGCCGCCAGCTGCGGCGCGCCACCGCGCTGGAGATGGGCAGCTTGCGCGTGAGGCGCCAGATCACCGCGGCGCCGACGCGGTGCACCACCAGGGCCAGCACCACGGCCACGACGGCCGAGAACAACACGCGCCAGGCGGTGTCTTCCAGGAGATGAAGATCGCCGATATTCATCCGTGGAAAGCTTCTTTCAACCGGCCTTGCGCGGCCGGACCAGGGCCGCGGCGGTTTTGGCGTTGATGCGCGCGGTTTCGACGTCGGCATCAAAGGCCAGCGCCACGCCCATGCGGCGTTTCACAAAACTCTCGGGCTTGCCGAAGAGGCGGATGTCGGAGTTGGGCACGCGCAGCGCCTCGGCCACGCCGTCGAAGACGATGCCCTGGGCATCGACGCCGCCGTAAATCACGGCGCTGGCGCCCGGGCTCTTGAGCGCGGTGTTGACCGGCAGGCCCAGGATGGCGCGCGCATGCAGCTCGAACTCGTTCTGCCATTGCGTGCACATCGTCACCATGCCGGTGTCGTGCGGACGCGGGCTCACTTCGCTGAACCAGACGTCCTCGCCCTTGACGAACAGCTCCACGCCGAACAGGCCCTGGCCGCCCAGGTTGTCGGTCACGGCCTTGCAGATCTCGCGGCATTTTTGCAGCGCGGCGGGGCGCATGGGATGCGGCTGCCAGCTTTCCACATAGTCGCCGCTGACCTGCACATGGCCTATGGGTTCGCAGAAATGGGTTTCCACCTTGCCGTCGGCGCCCAGGGCGCGCACGGTGAGCTGGGTGATTTCATAGTCGAAGTCGATAAAACCCTCGACGATCACCCGGCCATGGCTCACGCGGCCACCGGCCATGGCGTAGTCCCAGGCTTTTTTCACGTCGGCGGGGCCGGAGATCTTGCTCTGGCCCTTGCCCGAGGAGCTCATCACCGGTTTGACGACGCAGGGGTAGCCGGTGGTCGAATCAATCGCGGCCTGCAGCTCTTCCAGCGAATCGCAGAACACATAGGGGCTGGTCGGCAGGCCTAAAGTTTCGGCGGCCAGGCGGCGTATGCCTTCGCGGTCCATGGTCAGGCGCGCGGCGCGGGCCGTGGGGATCACGCGCACCGTGCCGGCGGCTTCGAGCTCCTCGAGCATGGCCGTGGCAATGGCTTCGATCTCGGGCACGACCAGGTCGGGCTTTTCTTTTTCGATCAAGGCTTTGAGCTGGGCCGGGTCGCTCATGGTGATGGTGCGTGCGTGGTGGGCCACCTGCTGGCCGGGCGCGTTCTCATAACGGTCGGTGGCAATCGTCTCCACGCCCAGTCGCTGCAGCGCGATCAGCACCTCCTTGCCCAGCTCGCCGGAGCCGAGCAGCATGACTTTGGTGGCGTGGGGGGACAAGGGGGTTCCGAAAGTTGTCATAGATATAGGTATGGGTAAGCGCCAGGGGGAAGTGGGGAGGGAAGCGGCGGCCGCAGGGGCAAGCACCCGCGCACCGCTTGGGCTTACTTTACTGCACTCGTCCGGCGCCGCCGGGTAGGACGGCTGCTTGCTTTGCCCTTGCCCTGCAACGGACATTGCCGTCAGATGATAATTATTCTCAATAAGAAACCTGAGGGCCAAACGGCAGCCAATGCGCGGTCCCTCCTCTTGAAAGACAACATGTCCGCCACACCCGCCACACCCGCTTCACCCTCCACTTCGGCCGCTACCCCTGCACCCGAGGCCGCACCGCGCAAACGCCGTCCGCCGCGCCGCGTGCAGGTCACCCGCGTGCAGACCTTGAGCCCGCTGATGCGCCGCATCACGCTGCAGGGCGCCGAGCTTGAAGGCTTTGAGGTCAACGACCCGGCCTGCTATATGAAGCTGATATTTCCCGAGCCCGGCCAGACCGAGCCGGAGCGCCCGTTGCCCGACGGCCCCAGGCCGAAGTCCATGCGCACTTACACGCCGCTGGCCGTGCGCGCGGACGCACATGAGGTCGACGTCGACTTTGTGCTGCACGGCGACGGCCCCGCATCCACCTGGGCCGCGCAGGCGCAAACCGGCCAGGTGCTGTTCTTGATGGGGCCGGGCCCCGGCTACAAACTCGCGCTGGACGCGCCGGTCCACCTGCTGATAGGCGACGACAGCGCCCTGCCCGCGTTTGAAACCATCCTGGCCGCCTTGCCCGCCAGCGCACAAGCACAGGTGCTGGTTGAAGTGGTGGACGCAGCCGAAAAACGCCCGCTGCACAGCGCCGCGAACGTGGACGCCCGCTGGGTGGCGCGCGGCGCCGACAACAACAAGGCCGGCACCGCGCTGGAAGCGGCCTTGCGCCAGGCCGGCGCGCCCGCTGCGGATGCCCGCATCTATCTGGCCTGTGAGGCCGCGGCTATGCGGCGCCTACGCCAGTTGCTGATTGAAGAGCTGGGTGTGGAGCGTAGCCGCATTGTGGGGCGCGGTTACTGGAAGCTGGGGACGGTGAACCATCCGGACCATGATTACGGTGAGGATTGAGCCGGTGAGTCCTGCAGGGCTGCATGCAACAAGGCATCGCGGCCGGCCTTGGGCACAGTGACTCGATGAGTGAGGCGCTATGACCTGTTGCGATACCGGGCAAGAAACAACACCCCCGGGAAAGATGCCAATTCTCTGGCAAAAAGCAGGGACAAATATGAGCCAGCGATTGTTTGTGCCGATGCCAATTCCTCGTAAAACCATAGCAAGCAGAAAAGCGCCGGCACCGAAATCCAATGTACGGCGAAAGATGCCTTTCCGAATGTCGATGAAACCAATGCTCGCTTAACGTCTGTAGATGTTTTGGTTACCAAGAACGTGTCCGGCGAAGAATGCATGGCAAGAGATTGCAGCACCCCGACAGCAAATCCTATCAACGCGAATAGATAAATCACCTGCAAAGCCGGGGCTTTTCCAATCGAGAAGCTAGCGATAGTCAGTAGGCCCCACAGAAGAATGAACAAGCCGTTAGTTCGAACTGTGAGCGTCTTATGCATAGGCCTCGGACTAGACAGGTGGTTGCGGTAGCCCCGTCTTCTTGATGGAACATAGGAGAGCCATCGTAAGCGACGCAGGAGCGAGGCGTCAAAATCTACCCCGCCTGCCTCGCATAGCTGACGGTGAGCATCTCCCACTGGTGGCCTTCGGGCTCGTTCCAGTAAACACCCTTGCCGCCGAACTGCGTGTCGACCTGATGGTCCATGGGCCCGCGCACCGTACTGCGATAGGGAATGCCGGCCGCCTGGATGCGCGCCAGGATGGCATCGAACTCCTGCGGGCTCACACGAAAGCAGAAGTGCTGGACGGGAAAGTCTTCGTCGGTGTCGATAAAGTCCAGCGTCAGGCCTTCGTTGACATAGACGGCGGAGAACGGCCCCAGCGCCGTGGGCGCCCAGGGTACGCCCAGCAACTCCGCGAGCTGCCGGGCCGAGGCCACCTTGTCGCGGGCCGAGACGATGGAATGGTCGAGTTCAATGGTCATAGAGGTCTCCCTATGGGGAAACCGCTTTTATAGACCTTTCACACCCGGCCCGTCACACGCGGGCGCCACAAGCCCCCACGCGTTCACAGGTCGAAAAACACCGTTTCCTTGTCACCCTGCATATGGATGTCAAAGCGGTACTGCGGCCCGGCGCCCGTCGTCTCGCGTTTGGCGACCAAAGTGGCGCGCCGCGCGGCCGGCACACTGGCCAGCACCGCGTCCTTGGCATTGGCTTCGGCTTCATCCTCAAAGTAGATGCGGGTAAAGGTATGCACCAGCAGGCCGCGCATGGTCACGCAGACATTGATGAAAGGCGCCTGGCCTGGTGCCTCAACGCCGGGCTTGACGGTGAAGAACTCGTAATGGCTTTGCGGCAGGGTGCCGGTGCCGCAGCGGCCGAAGCCGGAGAAGCCGCGCGCTTCGGCGTCCGCCACCGATGTGACAGGCTGGCCGCTGCCGTCGGGCTGGGCGATCTCGACCATGGCGTCCATGATCGCGTTGCCGGCGCCGTCAAAGACCTGGCCGGTGATGCGTATGTGTTCGCCCTTGGCCTTGGGCTGGGCCAGCACGGGCGTGAACAGGCTTTTGAGGTCGTAGCCGTACTGGGTGGGCGTGAGGCCGTAGGCGAAGAAGGGGCCGACGGTCTGGGAAGGGGTTTGCTTGAGCTGGCTCATGGTGATGGTGTCCTTCCGCCACTTATTCAAAACGCGTGGCCTTGGGGCCGCGCAGCACGATGTCGAACACATAACCGAGTGCGTAGTCGGGCTGGGTCACGTCCAGGCTGAACTTGGAGACCATCAGGTCGCGCACGCTGTCGGGCGCGCCCATGTACATGGGGTCGTAGCGCAGCAGCGGGTCGCCGGGGAAATACATCTGTGTGACCAGGCGGCTCGCGAAGTAGTCGCCAAACAGCGAGAAGTGGATGTGCTGAGGCCGCCAGGCGTTGGGATGGTTGCCCCAGGGGTAGGCGCCGGGCTTGATGGTCTTGAAGCTGTAGCGGCCTTCGTTGTCGGTCATGCAGCGGCCGGCACCCAGGAAGTTGGGGTCCAGCGGCGCGTCGTGCTGGTCGACCTTGTGCACATAGCGGCCGGCCGCGTTGGCCTGCCAGACTTCCACCAGTGTGTTGCGCACGGGCCGGCCGTCTTCGTCGGTCACGCGGCCGGTGACGATGATGCGTTCGCCCAGCGGGTCGCCATTCATGACGGCGTTTTTGGTGAGGTCGTTGTCCAGGGGGCCGAACTGCTCGATGCCGTAGACCGGCGCGTTGAGCTGGGCCAGCGCCTGCTTGATAGGCACCAACGGCTGCTTGGGGCCGCGCAGCAGCGTGGATTTGTAGCCGGGGTAGATATGCGGCGAATGGCTGGTCCAGTCGCGCGGGGCGAGAAAGCTGTTGTTCAGGTCGTCGGGTTTCATGGGATGTCTCCGTGGGTCAGATGGGCGGCCTGGATGCCTTTTGAGGCAGTTTCCGGTGCAGGGAAGACTTTAATCGCCCTGAATGGTTATGTATATTGAGATTTTTTCGCTTTATCCATAACCAAGTATGCCGATAGCGGGTAAATTCAGGCCATGGTCGATGAGCGCATCAAATACCGGCATTTGCAGTGCTTCCTGGCGGTGGCGCAGCACGGCAGCCTGCAAAAAGCGGCCGACGTGCTGGCCGTCACCCAGCCAGCCGTCTCCAAAACCCTGAAAGAACTCGAAGACCTGCTGGCCGTGCGCCTGTTTGAGCGCGGGCGCCGGGGCGCGGTGCCCACGCGCGAGGGCGAGGCCTTTTTGCGCCATGCCGGCGCCAGCGTGAGCGCGCTGCGCGAGGCCGTGGCCAGCGTGGCGCAGACGCGGCGCCAGGGCAATGCGGTGGTTGCGATCGGTGTGCTGCCCACGGTGGCGCCCTGGCTGATGCCGCAACTGCTGCTGCGCCAGGATGCCGAGGCCGGGGACGGCGCTTACACCAGCCTGCGCATACACACAGGCGCCAACCCCGAGCTGCTGGCGCGCCTGCGGCAGCGCGAGCTGGACCTGGTCATAGGCCGCTTCGCCGAGCCGGCCCATATGCTGGGCCTGAGTTTTGAGCACCTGTACGCCGACCCGCTGGTACTGGCCGTGCGGCCCGGCCATCCGCTGCTCGCACAGGATGACGCCAAAGCCGACGTGCTGGCGGCGCTGCAGGGCTTCACAGTGCTACTGCCCACGCAGGGCACGGCGATTCGCCACACGGCGGATGGGTTTTTCCTCTCGCGCGGCCTGGCCCTGCCGGCGCGCACGATTGAAACACTGTCGGTGTCCATCGCCCGCGGCTACACACTGCAAAGCGATGCGGTCTGGGTCTCGCCGCTGGGCGCGGTGCGGCCCGAGCTGGACAGCGGCGTGCTGCTGCAACTGCCCGTGAGCATGGCGGGCACCGAGGAACTGGTGGGGCTCACGCTGCGCGCCGACATGGCGCCCACGCCTGCGCAGCAGGCGCTGATCGCGAACATTCGCCAGTTGGCGGCGGAACGTCGCAGCCTGGTTTAGGCCGTTTCAGCCTGCACGGCGAAGCGCGCGGTCAGCTCGCGCAGCCCCAGTTCATCGAGCACCTCGCGCAAACGCGCTTGCGCTGCGCGGGTCTTGCCGGCCTGGGGCTGGGCGGGCCGGCTGGCCAGGATCAACTCGTTTTTCATCGAATGCTCCCAGCCCACGAGTTCGGTCACGGTGACCTGGTAGCCGTTGGCTTCGAGCTGCAGGCAGCGCAGCACGTTGGTGATCTGGCTGCCGAATTCGCGTGTGTGCAGCGGGTGCCGCCAGAGTTCGGCCAGCGGGGTTTTGGCCAGCGACAGCGCGCGGCTTTTCTTGAGCACGCCGGCCACCTCGGCCTGGCAGCAGGGCACCAGCACCATGTGGCGCGCGCCTTTGGCCAGACCGAAGGCAATCGCGTCGTCGGTGGCGGTGTCGCAGGCATGCAGCGCGGTGACGATGTCGACGGTGGCCGGCAACTGGTCCGAGGTGGTGGCCTCCTGCACCGTCAAATTCAGGAAGGATATGCGCGCAAAACCGAGGCGCGCGGCCAGGCTGCGGGATTTGTCGACGAGTTCGGCGCGGGTTTCTATGCCGTAGACATGGCCGTCCATGGGCTCGCCCGCGTGCGCCACGTTGAAGAACAGGTCGTAGAGGATGAAACCCAGGTAGGACTTGCCGGCGCCGTGGTCGGCCAGGGTGAAACCGGCTTTGCGTGCCGCCACCTCGTTGACGTCATTGAGCAAAGGCTCTATGAACTGGTACAGGTGGTAAACCTGCTTGAGCTTGCGCCGCGTGTCCTGGTTGAGCTTGCCCTCGCGCGTGAGGATGTGCAGTTCCTTCAGCAACTCGATGGACTGCCCGGGGCGCAGCTCTTCAATGACCTGTGCGGCGGGCGCGGGCCTGGTATTGCCTTTGTGTGGTTTTGCGGCGCGCGCGCTGCTGGGGGTTTGCATGGCCCCGAGTTTAGTGGGAGGGCCTGGAGCCAGGCCCCAGCCAACGCAAAGCCCTTTTCGTCACGCCCTCTTCCAGGGGGAAAGGGAGCAAAACCGGGGAAAGAAAAACTAAAAGAGGGGTTTCGGCACTTATGGGCGCATAATCGAGCAGTACGGGTTGCAAAACACCCGCACAAGTTGGTGATCGGTCAGTTTCGCGCGCTACGGCGTTACTTTTGAGTTTGTTGTGCTTTCGGGACCCCATCGCTTTGTTTTTATGTGTTTTTAGGAGTCCCCATGGGCAATAAACTTTACGTCGGCAATCTGCCATACACGGTCCGCGACGAAGACCTGCAACAATCTTTTGGCGCCTTCGGCTCCATTACCAGCGCCAAAGTCATGATGGAACGCGACACCGGTCGCTCCAAGGGTTTTGGTTTCGTCGAAATGGGCAATGATGCCGAAGCACAAGCCGCAATCGCCGGCATGAACGGCCAGTCCCTGGGCGGCCGTAGCATCACCGTGAACGAAGCCCGTCCGATGGAGGCACGTCCTCCCCGCACCGGCGGCTTCGGCGGCGGTGGTGGCGGTTACGGCGGCGGTGGCGGCGATCGCTCCGGCGGTGGCGGCTACGGCGGCGGCGGTGGCGGCCGTTCCGGTGGCGGCGGCTACGGTGGTGGCGGTGGCGGCGGCCGCGGCGGCTACTAAGCCCTGCGATCCCGCTGACTCAGCCTCGCGCTGAGCAAAGCACCAAAGGCTTCAAAACTTCGGTTTTGGAGCCTTTTTCTTTTGGGGCAGCCCTTTCGGCAGGCCCAAGCCCCACACACCCGCAGCCCCTGAAACATCTTTTTCAAATTAACTTGTACACAATTTAATTGTGAGCTATAATTCGTCCATGCCAAACAAAACCGACTCCGTGGACGCCATGCTGCAACTGGACAACCAGCTGTGCTTCGCGCTGTATTCCACCTCGCTGGCCATGACCAAGCTCTACAAGCCCCTGCTCGAGGATCTGGGACTGACCTACCCGCAATACCTCGCGATGCTGGTGCTGTGGGAGCAGGACGGCCTCACGGTGTCCGAGCTCGGCGAGCGGCTGTACCTCGATTCGGGCACGCTGACGCCTTTGCTCAAGCGCATGGAAGCGGCCGGGCTGGTCTCGCGCCTGCGCGCCGTGGAGGACGAGCGCCGCGTGCACATCACATTGACGGCCGCGGGCCGCAAGCTCAAGGACAAGGCCGCCAAGATCCCGGGCTGCATCCTGAGCGCCACGCAATGCTCGATTCCCGAACTGGTGTCGCTGACGCAGCAAGTCCAGTCTTTCCGCAAGCGCCTCACGGCCTGATCCGTTTTACTTTTCACCGATTTTTAACCCGCCCCTGACCGGGGTATTTTCCAAAGGAAGCCACCATGACCACGCTCGAAAAAGTTCTCTACACCGCCCACGCCCACACTACCGGCGGCCGTGACGGCAAGTCCAAGACCGACGACGGCCGCCTGGACGTCACCCTGAGCTCGCCCGGCACCTCGGGCACCGGCACCAACCCCGAGCAGCTGTTCGCGGCCGGCTACGCAGCCTGCTTCATCGGCGCGATGAAGGCCGTGGGCGGCATGAAGAAGATCGACGTGCCCGCCGACGTGTCGATTGACTCCAGCGTCGACCTGGGCAAGATCCCCAACGGCTACGGCATCGCCGTGCGCCTGGACGTGACCCTGCCCGGCATGGACCGCGCCGCTGCCCAGGCGCTGGTGGACGCAGCCCACCAGGTCTGCCCTTACTCCAATGCCACGCGCGGCAATATCGACGTTGTGATCACCCTGAAGTAATCAGGCCTCAGTGTCACTAATGCGGCCCGCCGGTGTTGAACCGGTGGGCCGTTTCATTTACGGTGTGGCGCATGAGTACCGCAGCCCCCACCTCCAACTTCCAGGTCCGCAAGGACGCCCTCGCCGAAACCCGCTGGGAAACCGGCACCTCCCTGCCGCTGGCGCCCGGCCAGGTGCGGCTGGCCATCGAGTCCTTCGCACTCACGTCCAACAACATCACCTACGCGGCCTTTGGCGAGGCCATGAATTACTGGCAATTCTTCCCAACCGGTGAGGAGAGCTGGGGCTGCATCCCGGTATGGGGTTTCGCCACGGTGGTCGAGTCCTTATGCGAGGGTGTCACCGTGGGCGAGAAGTTTTACGGCTACTACCCCATGGGCAGCGAGCTGGTGGTGCAGCCCGCGCGCGTGACGCCCGCGGGCTTTTTTGACGGCGCTGCTCACCGCCAGGCGCTGCCGGTGGTCTACAACCAGTACATGCGCTGCAGCACGGACCCGTTTTACGACGCCGCCACCGAAGACGTGCAGTCGCTGCTGCGCCCGCTGTTCATCACCTCCTTCCTGATCGACGATTTCCTGGCCGACAACGATTTTTTCGGCGGGGGCACTACCCTGCTGCTGTCCAGCGCATCGAGCAAGACCGCTTACGGCACGGCCTTTCAGCTCGCCAGGCGCGCCGGCTTGGCGGTCGTGGGCCTGACCTCGCCGGGCAACATGGCCTTCTGCGAAAGCCTGGGCTGCTACAGCCAAGTGCTGGGCTACGAACAGCTGGACAGCCTGGCCGCCGAGACGCCCTGCATCTACGTCGACTTCGCGGGCAGCGCCCCCCTGCGCCAGCGCATCCACAACCGCTTCGGCCAGCTGCGCTACAACTGCTCCATTGGCGGCACCCATGTCGACGAACTCGCGGCCAAGGGCGGCAGCCGGGATTTGCCGGGCCCCAGGCCGGTGCTGTTTTTTGCGCCGGCCCAGGTCAAAAAGCGCGTCGCCGAGTGGGGCGCGGAAGCCTTCGGCCGCAAGCTGGCGCAAGCCTGGCAGGACTTCACCCGGCAGGTGGGCAGCACCCAGCCGCCCTGGCTCAGCCCCCAGCGGCATGCCGGCCAGGCCGCCGTGCAGGCGGTGTACCAGGAGGTGCTCGCCGGCAAGGGCGACCCGCGCACCGGCCACATCCTGCTGCCCTGAAAAGCTCTTCGCGGGAACAGCCATTTACAAGCCCCCGCTGGCTGGGCCCGGCAACTGCGCCGACAATCGGTGCATGACCGAGAAAAGCCAAGCCCCTGCCAGCGCCGCGCTGCATGCGTATGAGACGCTGACCCCTGACCGCGTGCTCGACGCGCTGGCCAGCGTGGGGCTGCTGGGCGACGGCCGGCTGATGGCGCTGTCCAGCTACGAGAACCGGGTCTACCAGGTGCACCTCGAAAGCCCCGTCGGCGAAGCCGAGCTGGCGGGCGACGTGGTGGTCGCCAAGTTCTACCGGCCGGACCGCTGGAGCGACGCGCAAATCATCGAGGAGCACGCCTTCGCGGCCGAGCTCATGGCGGCCGAAATCCCGGTGGTCGGCCCGCTGGTGCTGGAAGGCGCCACGCTGCACCACTTCGGCGGCTTCAGCTTCAGCGTCTCGCCCAGCCGCGGCGGGCGCCGGCCCGAGCTCGACAACCTCGAGGTGCTGGAATGGATAGGCCGCTTCCTGGCGCGCATACACACCGTGGGCAGCGCAAAACCTTTTGTCCATCGCCCCGCGCTCAACCTGCAGACCTTCGGCTTTGCCCCGCGCGACATCCTGCTGGGCGGCGGCCCGGGCTCCCACGGCTACATCCCGCTGGACATGGAGTCGCGCTGGCGCAAGGCCTTTGACGAAGCCATGCTGGTGGCGCAAACCGTGTTTGAGAGCGTGGGCGACGTGCGTACCCTGCGCCTGCACGGCGACTGCCACCCCGGCAATATCTTGTGGACGCCCGAAGGCCTGCCGCTGGCGGGGCCGCATTTTGTCGACCTCGACGACGCCCGCAGCGGCCCGGCCGTGCAGGATTTGTGGATGCTGGTCTCAGGCGACCGGGCCCAGAGCACCCGGCAACTGGGCGCGCTGGTCGACGGCTACGAGGAGTTCCGCGAATTCGACCGGCGCGAACTCGCGCTGATAGAGCCGCTGCGCACCCTGCGCCTGGTGCACTACAGCGCCTGGCTGGCGCAGCGCTGGCACGACCCGATTTTCCCCATCAACTTCCCGTGGTTCGGCTCCAGCGACTACTGGAAAGGCCAGGTCGACATGCTCGAAGAGCAGACCGAGGCCATGCAGGAAGCGCCGCTGGTCGTCTAGCCGGGAGACGGCGCGGCGACGCTCAGGCCAGCAACGCGTTCACCCGCCGCACATAGGCCGCCGGGTCATTCGGCATGCCGCCCTCGGCCAGCAATGCCTGGTCGAACAGGATGTGCGCGAGGTCGTCGAAGTGTTCGCCGCTTTCGAGCTTTTTGACCAGCGGATGCTGAGCGTTGACTTCCAGGATGGGCTTGACCTCGGGCACCGCCTGGCCGGCCTGCTTGAGCATGCGGGCCAGCTGGGTCGACATGTCGCCGTCCTGCACCACCAAGCAGGCCGGTGAGTCGACCAGGCGGGTGGTGGCGCGCACGTCCTTGGCCTTGTCCTTGAGGGCCTCCTTGAGCTTGTCGAGGATGGGCTTGAACTGGGTTTGCGCCTCTTCGGCGGCCTTTTTCTCGTCCTCGTCCTGCAGCTTGCCCAGGTCCACCGCGCCCTTGGCGACCGACTGCAGCGGCGTGCCGTCGAAGTCGTGCAGGTAGTTGAGCGCCCACTCATCGACGCGGTCGGCCATCAGCAGCACTTCGATGCCCTTCTTGCGGAAGATCTCGAGCTGCGGGCTGTTCTTCGCCGCGGCCAGCGTGTCGGCGGTGATGTAGTAGATCGCGTCCTGGCCTTCCTTCATACGGGCCTTGTAGTCGGCGAAACCTACGCTGACGGTGTCCGTCGTTGAGCTGGCGAAACGCAGCAGCTTGGCCAGGCGCTCGCGGTTCGCGAAATCCTCGCCCAGGCCTTCCTTGAGCACGGCGCCGAATTCGGCGTAGAAGGTCTTGAACTTCTCCGCGTCATTGGCGGCCAGGTCCTCGATCATGCCCAGCACGCGCTTGGTGCAGCCTTCGCGAATGGCCTTGACGGCGCGGCTTTCCTGCAGCAACTCGCGCGAGACGTTGAGCGGCAGGTCGGACGAGTCCACCACGCCCTTGACGAAGCGCAGGTAGGTCGGCATCAGCGCCTGGGCGTCGTCCATGATGAAGACGCGCTTGACATACAGCTTCACGCCCGCGGCCTTGTCGCGGTTGAACATGTCCATGGGCGCCTTAGACGGAATGAACAGCAGCTGCGTGTACTCGGTCGAGCCCTCCACGCGGTTGTGCGTGGTAGCCAGCGGCGCCTCGCTGTCGTAGCTGAGCTGGCGGTAGAACTCGTCGTACTGGTCCTGAGTGATGTCTTTCTTGGCGCGCGTCCACAGGGCCGCGGCCTGGTTCACGGTTTCCCACTCGCCGGTCGTCACCATCTCGCCGGGCTGGTCGTTTTCGCCCTCTTTCCATTCCTCTTTCTGCATCAGGATGGGCAGCGAGATGTGGTCGGAGTATTTGTTGATGATGCCCTTGAGCTTCCAGGCATTGAGGTAGTCGAGCGAGTCCTCCTTGAGGTGCAGGATGATGCTGGTGCCGCGCTCGGCACGTTCGATCTCGCTGACCTCGAACTCGCCGGTGCCGTCGCTGGCCCAGCGCACACCCTGGCCCGCCGGCAGGCCCGCGCGGCGGCTTTCCACCGTGATCTTGTCCGCCACGATAAAGCCCGAATAAAAACCCACGCCGAACTGGCCTATCAGCTGGGCGTCGTTCTTCTGGTCACCCGAGAGCTTGGCCATGAAGTCGCGCGTGCCGCTCTTGGCGATGGTGCCCAGGTTGTCGATGGCTTCCTGCTGCGACAGGCCTATGCCGTTGTCGGTGATGGTCAGCGTGTTCGCGGCCTTGTCGAAGCTCACGCGCACCTTGAGTTCGGCATCGTTCTCATAGAGCGCAGCGTCATTGAGCGCCTCGAAGCGCAGCTTGTCGCAGGCGTCCGACGCATTGGAAATCAGCTCGCGCAGAAAGATCTCGGGGTTCGAGTAGAGGGAGTGCGTGACCAGCTTGAGCAGCTGCGCTACCTCGGCCTGGAAGGAAAGGGTTTGTTTTTGCATGGTCTGAGGCATGATTGTTACTGATTAGTTACAAACCAACTATCTCGAGGCGAGAAGTTGTTTCTTTGAGGTCGTATTTACCATTGTTACGTGTAATTCTTTTGGATTCATTTACGAATAAACTCAATCTTTTCAACGATCTGACGTGATAAATTCCCCACTCCGGTGCTCTGTTACGGTTACAAATGTGCGTTTTTTTTGAAATACCTAGTTACAGTCCATTCACCTTCACATTTTGTCCCCCCGTTAACCCGTTCATTCAACCGGAGAACAGTCATGAAAAAGCTTATTTTAGTAATCGCCCTCGGTCTTGCCGCCATTGCCTCCGTGCCCGCCCAGGCAGCTACGGCTACTGGCAACTTCAATGTCACGATCAATCTGACATCGGCATGCCAGATTTCAACCGCACCGAGTACCCTCACCCTCGCCTACACCTCGTTCGGCGCAGCTCCCACGCCAGTCACCACGCCGTTTGCCGTTCAGTGCACCAACACCCTGCCGTACACCATGAGCATCGGCAGCGCGACTGCCACCATGGCAGGCGTGAACCTCGACTACTCCCTGGTGATCCGCAATTCCGGCGACACGGCTGATATCACCGGCTCGCAAACTGCCGGCGCGGCAGCCACCAACTATCTCATCAAGGCCTCCATGGCCGGCGGCCAGCAGGGCACTTGCGCCACCGCCACCTGCAACGCCACGGCATCCCGCACGCTGACCATCACCTACTGAGCCCCTCCCGGGCTTGATGCCAGGCACCACTGCCATGACCCGCAAAGCCGCCCTTGGTATTGCCTTGCTGCTGGCCGCCGCCGCCAGTTATGCGGGCACGGCGGCCGGGCAGTTTTCGGTCCAGATCACGCTGACCGACCCACGCAACACCACCGGCAACGGCAACGCTTGCATCAGTGCAAGCGGCGCGGGTGCAGGCGGTAGTTCGGTACAGGTGCGCTGCAACACCGATGTTTTTGTCAGCATCGCGCCGACCGGCAATGCCAACGCCTTGGGAAATGCCAGGTTCCTGCCGGGCTTTCGCCCCACCCGCGACTCTCTGCTGCCCGATTACTGTCGCAGCGAGGCCTCCCGCAACGATCCCGGGTCCCGCACGGCCTGCCGGCTGGATGACCAGCGCCAGGCCTCGGCCGGCGATGAAGCCGACGACGGATGGGAACTCGAAAGCCGGCGTTACGCCATGGGCCCGGAAGCCGCCGAGATCGAAAAGCAGGCCCGTTTGCGCTTCCAGGACGTCAAGGGAACACTCACGGCGGTACGCCTTGCCCACGCAGGCAACCAGCCGAAATCTATCGAGATGCTGGTATCCTTCTAGGGATGAACGTCCCTCCGCGCCGAAGCAGCCTCGTCACCTACGCTCTCCTGCTCAGCCTGCTGGCGCCCTGGGCCGCCGCCACGGCCGGCGTGTTTTCCGTGACGCCGGTGCGCCTTTACATGACGCCACGTGATCGCGCCATCGCTGTCACTCTGACCAACGAAGCGGACACCGAAGTGGTGCTGCAGGCCGATATCAACACCTGGAGCCAGAAGGCGGACGGCACCGACGAATTGGTGCTGACTGAAGACCTGATCCTGGCCCCGCCCATCATCAAGCTGGCCCCCAAAGCGCGGCAGGTGGTGCGTCTGGCACTGTTAAAACCGGCCGACGCCAGCCGACAGCTGACCTATCGCATGATCATCCGCGAAGTCCCGGAAATACAGTCCGCCCCGGGCATACAGGTTCCCATTGCGCTGGCCCTGAGCATGCCGGTGTTTATCACCCCTCCCGCGGCCAAGCGCCAGGTGAGCTGCACGGTCCAGCGCCCCGAAGCCAAAACCGTGAGCCTGCAGTGCGGCAACACAGGCACAGCCTATGCACAGATCCGCGAAGCAACGCTGATGCGGGGTGAGCAGGCCTTGGCCAAGTTCGAAGGCGGCAGCTACATCCTGCCGGGCGCCAGCAAATTCGTCGGCCTTAAAAGCGAGCAGGCGATCACGGCGGGGGAAGCCAAGCTCGTGGTGACCTTTGACGACGGGCAAAGCCAGACGACCAGTATCACCCTGCCTTGACCGAAAGCCCCATGACGAGGAGGCGTCGGCAGGTCTTACGAATGCATTCCCTGGCCATCGGCATCGCCGGCCTGTGCTGCGCCCTGGCCGCGCAGGCCCAAACCACTGCGCCCGCCAACGCTGCGCCTGCGGCTCGCGCCGCCAATGACCGCCTGCTTCCGCTGGAAGTCTTCATCAACAGCACCAAAGGCGGGGTCTGGACCCTGCTGGAGCGCAACGGCATTCTGTATGCGCCCGAGGACGCTTTTGAGGAATGGCGGCTGAACCGCCGCCCCAGCGCACAGGACATCGATTTCCAGGGCCAGCGCTGGTACGCCCTCTCGTCCATCCCGGGCTTCGAGGCGCGGCTGAACTTTGCCGAGCAGTCCGTCGATCTGGTGTTTTCGCCCTCTGCCTTCAATGCGGTGCGCCTGACGCAGGAATCCGCCATGCGCCCGCCGCTGTCGCCGTCCATCCCGGCTTTCTTTGCCAACTACGACCTGAACTACCTCACCACCCATGCACGCGACACGGGCAGCGGCGCAGCGACCGCCCGCGACCTGGGCGCCTTGACCGAATTCGGGTTTTCAGGGCAGTGGGGACTGCTGACCAGCAGCTATGTGGGGCGCAACCTGGTGAGCCAGGACCCGACGCTCAAGGCCTCATGGCGGCGGCTGGAAACCACCTATACGCGCAATTTCCTGGAGTCCAACAGCACCTTGAGGCTCGGCGACAGCAGTACGCGCACCGGTATTTCAGGGCGCCCGGTCTACTTCGGCGGTGTGCAGTTCGCCAAGAATTTTTCCCTGCAGCCCGGCTTCGTCACCCAGCCCATTCCCACGGTCACCGGGTTATCTGCGGCGCCCAGCACCGTGGAGCTGTACGTCAACGACGCGCTGCGGCAGACCTCCAAAGTGCCTTCCGGCCCCTTCAGTATCGACAACTTCCCCGCGCTGACAGGCGCCGGCGAGGCACGGGTGGTGGTACGCGACATCCTGGGCCGTGAGACCGTCATCACCCAATCCTTTTTCAGCAATGCCAACCTGCTGGAAGAAAACCTCAGCGACTGGAGCTTCGAGGCGGGCGCGATACGCAACCAGCTGGGCATCGAGAACGCCGACTACGGCCCGCGCTTTGTGTCGGGCCTGTGGCGCCAGGGCCTGACCAAAAGCATCACCGTTGAGGCCAACGGCGAATGGTCCCGGCCCCTGGCGCGCGTGGGCGCGGGTGCCAGCTACGAGCTGCCCTTCCAGATGCTGGGCCAAACCGCGGTCTCGTTCAGCCGCAGCGACACCGCCGGCCGCGGCCACAACTGGCTGGTCGGCATAGAACGCACCGGCCTGCGCCATGGCGTTTCGCTGAGCGCGGAAGGTGCCTCGCGCGGCTACCGGCAACTGGGCATAGACACGGCAAACCCGCTGCCGCGGCTGCAAACCACCGCCAGCTACAGCTACAGCACCGACAAGTTCGGCGCGTTCAACATCAGCTACGCAGGTTTTGACAACTATGACCAGGGCAAGCTCGACACCCTCAGCGTCAACTACACCATGCGGCTCGGGCCGCACAGCGCCCTGACGCTCAGCGCCACACGGCTCAGCGGAATCTCCACCGGCACGTCGGTGGGCGCGACATTGATCGTGCCGCTGGAAAACCGCATCACGATTGCCTCCGGCGTCACCAGCCGCAGCGGCACCACCGAAAGTTATGTGAATGCCAGCCGGGCCTTGAGCGCCGAAACCGGCTGGGGCTGGCGCACGGCGCTGGGTTCGCGTGCCGACGGCGGCTATACCGAGGGCGGCGCTTACTACCAGGGCAGCAAGGGCCTGTTTTCGGCCGACGTCAGCGCGGGGCAAACCCAGCAGAACCTGCGCCTGGGCTTGATAGGCGGCATGGTCGCGGCCGAAGGCCGGGTTTTCGCAACACGCAGGGTGCAGGACAGTTTCGCCATTGTTGAAGTCCCCGGCTATGCCAATGTCGGCGTGGGCTTCCAGGGCAGCACGCTGACCCGTACCGACAAGGATGGCGTCGCGCTGCTGCCTCGTTTGCTGCCGTTCCAGCGCAACAGCGTGCGGCTGGATCCGACCGAGCTGCCCATCAGCGCCGAACTCGACTCGATCGAGCGGGAAGCCGTGCCGGCCCTGCGCAGCGCCGTCAAAATCAGCTTCCCCGTGCGCTCGGGCCGCGGCGCCCTGATACGCATCGTGCTCGACGGTGGCGAGCCTGCGCCGGCCGGCGCAGAAGTCGAGCTCGTTGGCGACAAGAAAGAATTTTTTGTCGCCCGGCGCGGCGAGGCCTTCGTCACCGGCCTGCAAGCCACCAACAGCCTGCGCCTGAAATGGAATGGCGCAAGCTGCACCTTTACCGTCGAATTGCCGCCCGGCAACCTCGAAGACATCACCCGCGTGGGCCCGGTCCACTGCCCAGGAGTCAAACCGTGAATCCCTTCAACCCCTGGCGCCTCGCCACCGCGGCATGCCTGTCCCTGCTGGGCACGGCGCAGGCCATGGCCGCGCTGGTCTGCAACGCCACGGCCACACCCGTACAGATGGTGTACTTTGAAAACGATCCGAGCCCCACGGACGGCGCGTGGACCGTCACCATCAATTGCTCGCGTGGGCCCACGGACCCAACCACATCCGCCTACACGCTGCGGGCCGACGACGGCTTCAACCCGGGCGCAGGAAGCAGCAACCAGGCGGTGAACGGCACCGGCACGGCCAATCAGATGGCCTACGACCTCTTCAGGACGGCGCCTGGCAACGGGGAATGGGGCTACACCAATGCCACGGACTTCGCGGGAACCGTCAACTTCGGCACGGCCTTGACGGCCAGCGTCACGCACGTCTTCTACAGCCGGATTGCCGCCGGGCTCAACAAGAACGCCAAGGTATTTACCGATACCGTGACCATGCGGCTACGCTATGACAACGGACCGGGCAATACGGACGTCTTTCCGACTTTTCCCGTGAGCATCAACAACCAGTCTGTCTGCCTGCTGAGCACGCCGCCAGGGAACGTCGTGTTCAACTACACCTCGTTCCAGGCCACCCCCGCCACGGCCAGCGCGGCCTATGCCGTACGCTGCACCATAGGCGAAACCTACACCATGGCATTGGACGCGACGGCGGGAACCTTGCTGAGCCTCAATTACAGCCTGGCGCTGAGCAATCCCGGGGGCCAGACCGGTACCGGGTTTCCGCAGAACTTTACGATCAACGGCACCATCGCCGCAGGGCAGTCCGGTACCTGCGGCGGGGCCACGTGTACGAGTGCGGTATCGCGCACCCTGACCGTCAGCTATTGATACTGAGCCTGCCGCCCTGGGGCCTTGCGCCGTGACTTTTGTCACGGATTCATGGCCACTGAGTCCGCAAAAATGGCGCAGCGCGGCTCCATTCACGATACTGCTACAAGACGTTACCATCACCGGATAACGATCGCCGTGCGCTCAGAGGCATGGGCGATGTAACGGAGTCATCGATGAGTGTCTCTCACCTTTTGCGCATCGCCCTGGCAAGCCTTGTGTGCACCTGCGCGCTGCAGGCGCATGCGGCTATCAGTTGCGCACTCGCGTCCACCTCGGTCGATCTCAATTACGTCAACGGCCAGGCCACCAATGCCAATGCCTCAGGCACCATTACCCTGAACTGCACGCGCCTGGCGGGCGATGCCAACACCCAGACCTATTGGGTCAGCATTGATTTTGGGAGCCGCACGGGCACCCCTCGCCGCGTCTTTCGCCATGGGGGAGGCACCATCAATGCCGACCGGCTCGACGTCAGCATCTACAAGAGCGCCACCACGACCGACTGGACCAACACCGGGACCGCGCGCGTCAACGGGACACTCAACTTCGGCGCCGCGCTGAGCGCCAGCGTGGTGCTAACCTATGACTTCCGCGTGGGCTCAGGGCAAACCGGCAACACGGCGGGAATTTATGACGAGGCATTCATTGCCAGCCTGCAGCTGACCACGGCCGGCGCCGTCGTCGCGACCACCACCTTCGTCCCGACCGTGAGCATCACCGCCCAGTGTTTCGTGGGCCAGGTGGCCAGCGGCAACGCGGCAACGGGCGCTGTCTCCCCCTCCACCCTGACGCTGCCCTACACCTCGTTTTCGCCCACCAACCAGACGGCCAACATGACTTTTACGGTGCACTGCACACGCAACACCACCTATACGCTGGCGGTTGCGCCCGCCTCGGGCACCATGCTAGGCCTGAATTACACCTTGGCCATGAGCCCACCAGGAACGCCCGCCATCACCGGCACCGGCCTGGCCCAGTCCTACACGATCACAGGCACCATTACTTCCGGTCAAGCAGGCACCTGCTCGACCGCCACCTGCTCGGCGACCCAAAACACCACGCTGACGATTACTTACTGAAGGCCTGTTCCCGCCCAATGCGTGGGAGGCCGGTCAAACCGGGATCAACCGGCGCCCGCATTCCGCCACATCGCGCGCAGCATCACAGACCTTCCGACGTCGTTCGCGCAGCCCTTGCCCGTCCAAATTGAGAAATTCCCGGGAAATTATCAATTTTTGCGATTTACACGCGAAAAAATCTTTTAGATCAATTTTTTTCGTGAAAAATACCAAAAACTTCACGCATTAATTACAGAATCAATTTTTACTAAATTTATCAATTTAACTAAAATGGCCGTTACTACTTACAGTTTCAGGAGTAGACGCCATGCGAAATTTCAAGACAGCTTTGGGCACCCTGCTTGCAACGCAGGCTTTGCTGGCGACCCCAGTGCTCCATGCGCAAAGCGCTTCCGCGTCATTTGGCGTCACTATCGTGCTGAACACCTTCAGCGAGGCCGCCACGGCAGACCACCGCTGCACCCATCGCGGCCGTAACGACGGTCCCAAGGAAATCGTGCGCATCAGCTGTCCCGCCACAGTGGACGTGCAGGCGATTGCCAGCGCCTCGAATGGGAAGGCAGGACAGCAGCAACGCATGAACGCGCTTGCCGTCCTGGCCGGAACTCCCATGCGTTCCACGGAACCGCTTGAGCTGACCATCTCCTGGTAGCCGGCAGCGGCGCCCACGCCGCCCATGGCAGGAATCAAAGCCTCGACTCAGGCGCTTGAGGAGGCCCCCAACCACCGCACCAACTGCCGCGCCACTTCCGCCCGCCTGAGCAACTCCATGTGGTTCATGCCCTGCGCGATCCACTGGTTCTCGGGCGGAAAGGCCAGGCAGCGGCCAGGCTCGGCATGCAGGCCCAGCGCGCTGTCCAGCGACACCAGGCCGTCACCCACCATCTTGCGCGCCAGCGCCTCCCGCACCGCGACCATGGGCCCCTTGCCGGGCGCCAGCGTGGTGGCCGCCACGGTGTAGCAGGCCACGCCGGCCGGCAAGGGCACGGGCTGGCGCGTGTCCGGCCCGCGCTCGAAGCGTCCCGCGTCGTGCCAGTCGGCACGCAGCAAGTTGCCGTGGCGCAGGTCGGTGATGCCGGCGCTGCGCAGCTGGCCGATCTTCGCGAAAGGTTTGGTCACGATGTTGCCGCCCAGCACGCCGTCCACCCAGCTGCCCAGGCGCTCCAGCGGCGCGCCGTGGTGCGGCGTTCCCAGGAACACCAGGGCCTTGAGCTGCGCCGGCCAGCTATAACCGGCCGCGGCCGCCTGGTGGCAGGCGCTGCGCGCGACCAGGCCGCCCATGCTGTGCGTCAGCAACGTGATGTCCTCCACCGGCCGCGGCCAGGCTTTGACCAGCTGCTGCAGCAGGCCGGCCAGCTGTTCGCCGTTGTCCGAGGTGTGCAGGCCGGTGTTGTAGTGCAGGTAAAGCGGGGTGTAGCCCAGTTCGCGCGCCAGCTGTTCGCCGTGGCCGCTGTGCCCACCGGCAGGCGCATGGCTGTTCCACTGCAGGTCGTTCATGCACAAGCCGTGCAGCATCACCAGCAGCTTGCCGCTCGCGCCCGGCAGCCGCCCGGCCAATGCCTGCGGCTCCAGCAGCAGCGGCAGGCCCGCGCAGCGCAAGCGCATGGAAATCGCCAGCGGGTTGGCCGTCTCCTGCAGGCGGTCGCCAAGCACACCGTTGAGTGCCGACAACATGGCCTCGCGCTGCGGGGTCGAGGGGCGCTGGTCCGCCGGCGTCGCCGCGCGCGACAGCAGCGCGTTGGCCGCGCCGCCGGCCAGCCGCGTCACGCCCTTGATGCCGCCATAGACCAGGCCGGTGATGCCCCGCGCACGCACGCCGCTGCCGCCCGGCATGCGATCGATGAACTTCGCGCCCAGCGGGCCGAAGGGCTTGGCGACGGCTTTGTAGACATTGCCCTGCACGCTTTCGGCCAGGCCCGTGACGCCCAGGGTGGCCTGGGTGGCGAGTTGCGCCAGCCCCTGGATGTCGGAAACATGCAGCCAGGTGGGCAGCAACCCGCCGGGGAAAGAAGGTGGCGCGGACAGTGGCGCGGAAGAGGGCGCGCCGCCGGGCTGCTCGGGTGTAGGCATGCCCGATTGTGGGGGCAGGGCCCCGCGCGCGCCAGCGAATGTTGCGGCGCGATCTATTTGCAGAGGCTGAACAGCTCCGCCGGCGCGGCCGGCTCGACGATGCCGCCGCTGGGCGGCAGCGCCGGCACGGGTTCAGGCGCGCCCGGGTTGAGCACGTTGTGGATGCGCGCGGCCAGCACAAAGCGCGGGTAGGCCGCGTCGCCCACCGTGTTGCTGCCGTTGGCCAGCAAGACCACGTCATAGCCGCTGCCGTAGCTCGCGTTGGCCGCGGCGAAGCTGACCGTCTGCCCGGCCGCGCCGTAGCTGCCCGGCCCGCCCAGCGCCGCCAGCCCCATGCCTATGGGGGCGAACTTGCCGCCGCCCAGCGCGGCCGGCGTGCGCATGCGCGCGAGGCTGGCCGCCGAGATCACGGCGCCGCTTTTGAGCGCGCCGTTCCAGCGCACCATGTCCGAGGCGGTGGAGACCACACCGCCGGTCGCGTCAAAACCCGAATTGAGGTCGGGGCACACGCGCCAGGCGTCGCCGGGCTTGACGCGGGAATAGCCGACGGCGGCGCCGGGCCGCGGCTGCGGGCCCAGCAGGTAGGAGGCCGACATGCCCGCGGGCTTGAACAGCAGCTGCGTGTAAGCGGCCTCCAGCGGCTGCCCGCCGGCGCGTTCGATCACACGGCCCAGCACGATGTAGCCGGCATTCGAATAGTCATAGGCCGTGCCCGGCACGGCAAACAGGCCCGTCGCCTGCATGTTGGCAAACAGCCTTGCCCGGCTGAGGGGCGGCTCCTGCAGCACGGCCGGCATGCCGTCCAGCAGCAGATCGTCGGGGTCTTTCTCGGCGCCGGGAATGCCCGCCACCATGCCCATGACCTGGGCAATCGTCGGGTCCGGCTGGTAACGCAGCTCGGGAATCCAGCGCGACAGCGGGTCCGCCAGCGAAAGCTTGCCCTGCTCCTGCAGTTTGAGCAGCGCGGCCGCCGTGAGCTGCTTGGTGACCGAGCCTATCTTCACCGGCGTGCTGGGCGTCATGGGCACGCCGGCGCGCACATCGGCCGCGCCATAGCCGCGCGTGTAAAGCACGGCGCCGCCCTTGCCGACCGCGAGCTGCAGGCCCGGCAGTGCGCCAGGCACATATTCGGCGACCAACGCGTCGATCTGCGCGGCCACGGCCGGCGGGATCGGAGGCGGCGCCTCAGCCTGGGCCTGCACGACGCCGGCGGCCAAGGCCAGGCCGCAAGTGACGGCCGCGCGAGCCAACAAGTGTTTTGAAAAAATCCGGGCGGCATGGCAAGCGTGCATTCAGGCGTCCCTCCGTTTTTATGAATCCCTGGTGCAGCTTACTTTCCCCGACGCCGGTTTAGCAAGGGAAAACGCCTGCGCGCCCATGGCAAATAAAACCGGCCCGGGCAGCTCAATAAGCGGAGGATGATCCCAAATGGCGAGGCCCAAGTCGGGCGTTCACACACCTCACCACACATCGCGCGAATCGCGCAAATCGCGCAATTGCGGCCCCGCTGACGGCGCAGTAAAGCCGGTCGGATCAACCCCGCGAGGGCGTCCTGTGCGGCGCCGGGGCGGCCGCCGCGCGCAGGCGCAACACCGCCGAGAGCTGGGCCTGCCGGTTTTCCGGCTCCGCTTCACGGGAGGTCTGTTCCGCGCAGTAGGCGAACAGGTCGTCCAGTTCGCTGGATTTGTCGAACACCGCGTCGGCGCCCAGGTCCGCGGCGCGGCGGCGGATTTCTTCCGTGGCGTAATTGGTGAGCACCACGACCTTCTGGTAGGGCTCGCGCTTGCGGCAGCCCGCCAGCACGCCCAGACCGTTGCCCTCTTTGAGGAAGAGGTCGACGATGGCCAGGTGCCACTCGCCATCGTGCGAACTCAGCCACTGGCAGGCCTCGGCCTGGGTGGCTCCATGGCCCGTGACCTGGACAGAGGCGATCTCCTGGAGCGCCTCCATCAGGTTTTCCAGGACGATCTCGTTGTCTTCGACCAGATAAGTAATCAGTGCCATGAAACCCACTTTAGGCTGCGGCCGGGCAAACGCTGCCGTCCGTTGGCGCGCGTCCGGGTAGGACAGGGCACTGCTGCCGGCCACGCCGCCGGCAAGGTTAAAGGGCGCTAAAACCGCTCGTGCGGCGCCAGATAGCGCCACTGCCCCACCGGCAAATGCCCCAGATTGACCCGGCCAATGCGCACGCGCTTGAGCCCGGTCACAAACAACCCCACCTGCTCACACATGCGGCGGATCTGGCGCTTTTTGCCCTCCTTGAGCACAAAACGCAGCTGTTCGGGGTTTTGCCAGGAGACCTGCGCGGGCCGCAGCGCCTGGCCGTCCAGGCTCAGGCCGTGGTTCAGCAGGGCCAGTTTCTCGGGCGGGAACAAGGCCTGCACATTGGTGGTTTCGTCCCCTTTTTCAGTTCTGTAACTGACGCGCACCAGGTACTCTTTTTCAATCTCGGAGTCTTCGCCTATCAGCTGGCGCGCGATACGGCCATCCTGCGTCAGCACCAGCAGGCCTATGGAGTCGATGTCCAGGCGCCCCGCCGGCGCCAGGCCGCGCAGCTGTTCATGGCCCCAGCGCATGCGGCTGTTGCATTCGCGCCAGCGGTTTTGCGGCTGCACCAGCGCCACGGCCGGTTCATGGCCGTCCTCGGCCTGGCCGCTGACATAACCCACCGGCTTGTTGATCAGGATGGTGACCTGCAAGCGCTGCTGCTGCTCGGCCTGGCGGTCAACCTCGATGCGCGCGTCCACGGCCACGGGCTGGCCCATCACGGCCGGCGCGCCGTTCACGCGCACCCAGCCGCGCGCGATCCAGTCGTCGGCCTCGCGGCGCGAGCACAGGCCCAGTTCGGCCATGCGCTTGTTCAGCCGCACGGTGGCCGGGGGTGCGCCCGGCACAGCGGGCGCTTTGGGAATGCGAACGGCGGCGCCCACGGGTTTGGGGCCTGCGCCGGGTTTGAGGGGGTCTTGCATGGACTGTGTACTTTAGGGGCCGGCCTGGGCGGCCAGATCACCTCTTATTGTCCCACTCAGCCCATCAGCCCACCCAGAGCCGGTAACCCACCGCGGTTTCCGTCAGCAGGTGTTTGGGCTGGGCCGGGTCGGCCTCGAGCTTCTGGCGCAAATGGCCCATGTAGATGCGCAAATAGTGGTTCTGCCCCGCATGCGAAGGGCCCCAGACCTCGCGCAGCAGCTGCCGGTGCGTCAGCACCCGGCCGGCATGGCTGACCAGCACTGTGAGCAGGCGGTATTCGATGGGTGTGAGATGTACTTCCGCGCCGGCGCGGCGCACCAGGCGCGCCTGGCGGTCCACCTGCACGTCGCCGAAGCTGAACAGCGGCTCCTCGGGCGTGCCGTCGGTGCCGGCGCCGCGCGGTCGGCGCAGGTTGGCGCGCACCCGGGCCAGCAGTTCGCCCACGCCAAAGGGTTTGGTCAGGTAGTCGTCGGCGCCGGCATCCAGCGCGGCGATCTTGTCGGCCTCGTCGGTACGCGCCGAAAGCACCACGATGGGCACGGCCGACCAGCCGCGCACGTCGCGAATCACCTCCAGGCCGTCGCCGTCGGGCAGGCCCAGGTCCAGCACCAGCAGGTCGGGCTTGCGCGTGCCGGCCTCGGTCAGCCCGCGCTGGGCGGTGTCGGCCTCAAAGACCTGCCAGCCTTCAGCCTCCAGCGCCGCGCGCACAAAACGGCGTATCTGCGGCTCGTCTTCAATGACGACGGCGACGGGTGCGGGATGGGACATGGCTAAGGAAAAAGGAGATCAGGCGGTTTCGGGCAGGCCCTGGGGCGGCGGGCGCCGCGGCAGGGTGATGCTGAATTCTGCACCACCGCCGGCCGCCTGCGGCAGGCTCGCGGCCGTGATCTGCCCGCGGTGCGCCTGCACCACCGCCTGGCAAATCGCCAGGCCCAGGCCCACGCCCGGCGTGGCCGACTCGGCCTCGCCCCGCGTGAATTTTTCAAACAGCTCCTGCTCGCGCCCCTTGAGCGCGGCGGGCAGTCCGGGCCCGTGGTCGCGCACCGTCAACAGCAAGGCCGTGTCCGTCACCTCTGCGCGAACCTCTATGGGCGGCTGGCCATACTTGGCGGCGTTTTCCAGCAGGTTGACCAGCACGCGCTCCATCAGCGCCGCGTCAAATTCCACCAGCGGCAGGTCGGTCGGCAGCGACGTCACCACGGCCCGGCCGGCCAGCGCGTGTTGTGCCTGGCGTATTGCCGAGCCGACGATTTCCTCGACCGACTGCCAGTCGCTGCGCAGGTTGACCGCGCCGCTTTGCAGCCTCGCCATGTCCAGCAGGTTGTTGACCAGCGCGCTCAGGTGGCGTGCCTCGCCGGCGATCGCGCGCGCCGCCTGCGATTGCTCGTCGCTGAGCGGCGGCGCGGTGCGCTGCAGCGAATCGGCCAGGCCTATCAGCGCCGTCAGCGGCGTGCGCACGTCGTGGGAGATCGCCGCGAGCAGCATGTTGCGCAGTTTTTCCGACTCCATCTGCACCACCGCCTGCTGGGCCACGTCCACGTAATGCACACGCTCCAGCGCGATCGCGACCTGGCGCGCCAGGGTCTCGAGCTGCTGCACCTGCTCGGGAATCAGCAGCCAGCGCGCTTGCGCGGGCTTGACGGCCAGCACGCCGCGCACCCGCATAGGCGCCTTCAGCGGCAGGTAGTGCCAGGCCTGGGCCGACAGGGTGGCGGTGGCCAGCCCGGCCGGCTGCTCGTTGCGAAACACCCAGTCGGCCACGCTGGCGTCAAAGTCGGCCGGCGGCTTCACGGGCGGCAGCAGCTGGTCGTGGCCGTCGGTCGCCAGCACCAGCGCCTGGCCGCCGAAGTTGCGCTGTGCGGCCGCTTCGCCGAGTTCCACGACCTGCTCGCTCAGCAAGGCCGCCGACAAGTCGCGCGTGAGTTCGAACAGCGACTGCGCGCGACGCTCGCGGCTGGCCGCGATGCGCGCCTGGAAACGCAGGCCCGCCGTGAGCTGGCCGGTCAGCAGGCCCACCACCAGCATCACGCCGAAGGTCACCAGGTACTGCACGTCGCTGACGGCAAAAGACAGGCGCGGCGCGACAAAGAAGTAATCAAAAGCCGCAACGTTCAGGAAGGCGGCCAGCGCCGCCGGCCCGCGCCCGAACTTCAGCGCCACCAGCACCGTGCCCAGCAGGAAAAGCATCACGATGTTGGCCAGGTCAAAAAAATTCAGCAAGGGGTGGGCCAGAACGGTGATAACCGCGCTGGCGGCCGCGGCCCAGCCATAACCGGCCAGCTTGCCGCGCCAGGCCGCGGCTTCATCTTCCTCGGCCGAACGCTGCACCGCACGCGCCAGCCGCCGCGCGCTGTCGGCGTGGCCCACCTCCACAATGTCCAGCGTGGGCGCCAGCATGGCCAGCCGGCGCGTCATGCTGGGGCCGCTCCACAGCGCGCGCCAGCCCGGCAGCTGCGGCCGCCCCACCACCAGCGTGGCGCAATTGAGCTGCTGCGCCTGCGCCACCAGCGCCGCGGCCGCATCGCCGCCCGTCAGCACCGCCGTGGCCGCGCCCAACTCTTCGGCCAGCTGGATCACGGCCAGGATGCGGTCGCGGCTGGCGACCTCCAGCAGCTGCAGGCGCGGCGTTTCCACATACGCCGCATGCCAGCGCACATTGAGCTGGCCGGCCAGCCGCGCGGCCGTGCGCACCGTCTGCTCCGCGCCCTCGCGCGGGCCTATGCAGGCCAGGATGGCGCCTTCGGTGTTCCAGACCGGGGTGATGGATTTTTCGACGCGGTAGCTGCGCACGTCGTCTTCCACATGCTCGGCCGTGCGCCTGAGCGCAATCTCGCGCAGCGCGATCAAATTGCCCTTGCGGAAAAAATTCTGCGCCGCGCGCTCGGCCTGCTGCGGCATGTAGACCTTGCCGGCCTTGAGCCGCGCCATCAGTTCGTCGGGCGTGACGTCGACCAAAATGATTTCATCGGCGCCGTCCAGCACCGTGTCCGGCACGGTTTCATGCACGCGTATGCCGGTGATGGCGCCCACCGTGCCATTGAGGCTTTCCAGGTGCTGTACATTGACGGCCGACCAGACATCGATGCCGGCCTCCAGCAGCTCATGCACGTCCTGCCAGCGCTTGGCGTGGCGCGAGCCCTCCACATTGCTGTGCGCGAGCTCGTCGACCAGCAGCACCGCCGGCTTGCGCGCCAGCGCCGCGTCCAGGTCGAACTCCTTGAGCGTACGCCCGCGGTAGGCCACTTCGCGCAAAGGCAGCTGTTCCAGCCCGGCCAGCAGCTCCAGGGTTTCGCTGCGGCCATGGGTTTCCACCACGCCGACCAGCACATCGCGGCCGGCCTTGCGCTCGCGCTGCGCGGCGCTGAGCATGGCGTAGGTCTTGCCCACACCGGCGCTGGCGCCGAAGTAAATGCGCAGCCGTCCCCGGCGCGCTTTTTCCTCCTCGCCGCGCAGGCGGTCCAGGAGCTCGTCGGGGTCGGGGCGGGAGTCGGGGAAGCTGGCCATGATCAGTGCCTCATGGTATCGGCTTAACGCAAAGCCTCCAGCGCCAGGTTCAGCCGCAGCACATTAACCTGGGGCTCGCCCAGAACGGCCAGCAAAGGCTGCCCGGTGTGCTGCGCGACCAGGGCCTGGACTTTTTCGACCGGCAGATTGCGCGCCTTGGCCACGCGGGCCACCTGGTAAAGCGCCGCGGCGGGACTGATGTGCGGGTCCAGCCCGCTGGCCGAGGCCGTGACCAGGTCCACCGGCACAGGGGCGGTATTGCCGGGGTCGACCGCCTTGAGCGCCGCCACGCGGCCCTTGACGGCATCGACCAGCGCGGGATTGAGCGGCCCCTGGTTGGCACCGCTGGAAGCCGCGGCGTTGTAGGGCATGGGGCCGGTGGCCGAGGGGCGGCCCCAGAAGTGGCCGGGATCGCTGAAGTTTTGCCCAATGAGGCTGGAGCCGACCGGCTTGCCGTCGCGAACCATCAGGCTGCCGCCGGCCTGCGCCGGGAACAGCGACTGCGCGGCGCCTGTCACCACCAGCGGATAGGCCACGCCGGTCACCAGAGTCAGCACGGCGAACAGCACCAGTGCGGGACGAAGAATGTTTTTCATGGGTTTTCCTTAAACAAGGTTCATGGCCACGAGCAGCAGATCAATCGCCTTGATGCCGATAAAGGGCACGACCAGGCCGCCCAGGCCGTAGATCAACAGGTTGCGGCGCAGCAAGGTGGCGGCGCCCACGGCGCGGTATTTCACGCCTTTGAGCGCCAGCGGGATCAAAAACATGATGACCAGTGCGTTGAAAATCACTGCCGACAGGATGGCCGTCGAGGGGCTGCCCAGGCGCATCACATTGAGCGCGGCCAGCTGCGGGTAGGTGCTCACAAAAATCGCCGGGATGATGGCGAAATACTTGGCCACGTCGTTGGCAATCGAAAACGTGGTCAGCGAGCCGCGCGTCATCAGCAAGGCCTTGCCGGTTTCCACGATCTCCAGCAGCTTGGTGGGATTGGAGTCCAGGTCCACCATATTGCCGGCCTCCTTGGCGGCCTGGGTGCCGCTGTTCATGGCCACCGCCACGTCGGCCTGGGCCAGGGCCGGCGCGTCGTTGGTGCCGTCGCCTGTCATCGCCACCAGCCGGCCTTCGGCCTGGTACCCGCGTATCAGTTTCAACTTGTCTTCGGGTGTTGCCTCGGCAAGGAAGTCGTCGACACCGGCCTCGGCGGCGATCGCGGCGGCCGTGAGCTTGTTGTCGCCGGTGATCATCACCGTCTTGATGCCCATGCGGCGCAGCTCGCCGAAGCGCTCCTTGATGCCGGCCTTGACGATGTCCTTGAGCTCCACGATGCCCAGCACCACGGCGCCATCGGCCACTGCCAGCGGCGTGCTGCCGCGGCGCGCCACTTCGTCCGCCGCGCGCATCACCTCGGCCGGCACGTTGCCACCCAGCGCCTCCACATGCTTGCGTATCGCGTCGACCGCGCCCTTGCGCAGCTGGCGCGTGCTGCCGTCGGGGCGTTGCACGTCCATGCCGCTCATGCGTGTCTGGGCGGTGAAGGGAACCTCGTGGCTCTCTCCCACAAGCGACTCACTGGCGCCCATGCGCTGAGCCAAAGCCACAATGCTGCGGCCCTCGGGTGTTTCATCGGCCATGGAGGCCTGCATCGCGGCAGTGGCCAGTTTGGCACCGGTCATGCCGGGCGCCGGCAAAAAACTCGATGCCTGGCGGTTGCCGTGGGTGATGGTGCCGGTCTTGTCCAGCAGCAGCACGTCCACGTCCCCGGCGGCTTCCACCGCGCGGCCCGAGGTGGCGATCACATTGGCCTGCATCATGCGGCTCATGCCGGCCACGCCCACGGCCGACAGCAGGCCGCCTATGGTGGTCGGGATCAGGCAGACCAGCAGGGCCACCAGCGCGGTGATGCTGACCACCGTACCCGCACCGGCGGCTTGCACGCTGAACACCGAGTAGGGCAGCAGCGTGACCGTGACCACCAGGAAGACGATGGTCAGCGCCACCAGCAGGATGGTGAGCGCGATCTCGTTGGGCGTCTTCTGGCGTTTGGCGCCCTCGACCATGCTGATCATGCGGTCCAGGAAAGACTCGCCGGGGTTGACCACGATGCGCACCACCAGCCAGTCCGACAGCACACGCGTGCCGCCGGTCACGGCCGAGAAGTCGCCGCCCGACTCGCGCACCACAGGCGCCGATTCGCCAGTGATGGCGCTCTCATCGACCGAGGCCACACCCTCGATGACCTCGCCGTCCAGCGGAATCATGTCTCCGGCTTCGACCAGCACCACCGCGCCCTTGCGCAGGTTCTCGGCCTGTTCGGGCAACCAGGCGGTGCCATGGAAAACCTTGCTGTTGGCTTCCTTGAACTTCTTGGCCCAGGTGCTTTTTTTCAGGCTGCGCAGCGAGGCGGCCTGCGCCTTGCTGCGGCCTTCGGCCAGCGCCTCGGCGAAGTTGGCAAACAGCACGGTGAACCACAGCCAGATCGCCACGGCAAAGATAAAGCCTGCCGGCGCCTCGCCCTGCCCCTGCAAGGCCTGCAGGCCCAGCAAGGTGGTGAAGATGCTGCCGATGTACACGACAAACATCACGGGGTTGCGCCACTGCACGCGCGGGTTCAGCTTGCTGAAGGAGGCCGCGATGGCTGGTTTGAGCAGCGCGGGGTCCAGCAGCACAAAAGGTTTTTGGGTGTTCATATCGATTTCTCTTTCGCGGCGGTTCAGTGCGCGGGCCAGAGCATCAAATGCTCGACCACCGGGCCCAGCGCCAGGGCCGGCACGTAATTGAGCAAGCCCACCAGCAGCACGGTGCCTATCAGCAGCAACACGAACAGCGGGCCGTGCGTGGGCATGGTGCCGGCCGTGACCGGCAGGCGTTTCTTGGCGGCCAGCGCGCCGGCAATCGCCAGCACCGGCACGATGACGCCGAAGCGGCCCAGCCACATCACCATGCCCAGCAGCGTGTTGTAGAAGGGCGTGTTGGCCGACAGGCCGGCGAAGGCGCTACCGTTGTTGTTGCCGGCCGAGGTCAGCGCATAGAGGATTTCAGAAAAGCCATGCGCACCCGGGTTGGCGATGCCGGCCTTGCCGGCGCCGGCCAATACCGCGATGGCCGTGCCGGCCAGAACCAGGATGGGCGTGACCAGGATGGTGATCGAGGTCAGCTTCATCTCGTGCGACTCGATTTTCTTGCCCAGGTACTCGGGCGTGCGGCCAATCATGAGGCCGGCGATAAACACCGCGAGGATGGCAAAAATCAGCATGCCGTAAAGCCCGGTGCCGACGCCGCCGAACACCACCTCGCCCAGCTGCATCATCACCATGGGCACCATGCCGCCCAGCGGCGTGAAGGAGTCGTGCATGGCATTGACCGCGCCGCACGATGCCGCCGTGGTGATGACCGCGAACAGGCTGGAGGCATTGATGCCGAAGCGGGTTTCCTTGCCTTCCATATTGCCGCCGGCCTGCAGCGCGCTGGCCGCCTGGTCCACGCCCAGGGGCGGCAACAGCGGGTTGCCCGCCTGTTCGGCCGGCGTGATGGCCACCACGGCAACCACAAAGATCAGCGTCATCGCGGCCAGCACGGCCCAGCCCTGGCGCGTATCGCCCACCGCGCGGCCAAAGGCAAAACACAGGGCCGCGGGAATCAGGAAGATGGACAGCATCTGGAAAAAATTACTCAGCGCCGTCGGGTTCTCATACGGGTGGGCCGAGTTGGCGTTGAAGAAACCGCCGCCATTGGTGCCCAGCATCTTGATGGCCTCCTGCGAGGCGACCGGGCCCATGGCCAGGGTCTGCGTGCCGGTTTTGGCGTCTTCCATGACGGGATTGCCCTTGTCGTCTTTCAGGGCCTGGCCGTCAGGGCCGTTTTTCGGCTGCTGGTAGCTGGTGACTTCGAGCGTGCTGACGTCCTTGTAAGCGTCAAAATTCTGGATCACCCCTTGGCCCACGAGGAAAATCGCAAACACCAGCGACAGCGGCAGCAGCAGCCAGGCCGTGACGCGCGTGATGTCCACCCAGAAGTTGCCGATGGCGCCGGTCGCACGCGCGGCAAAGCCGCGGAACAGCGCAAAGACCACGGCAATGCCGGTGGCGGCCGAGAAAAAGTTCTGCACAGCCAGCGCCAGCATCTGCGTGAGGTAGCTCATGGTCGACTCACCGGCATAGCCCTGCCAATTGGTGTTGGACACAAAACTGACGGCGGTGTTAAAGGCCGAGTCGGGCGAGACGGCGGCCATGCCGGCCGGATTCAGCGGCAACCAGACCTGCAGGCGCTGCAGGGCATAAACGGCGACCACGCCCAGCGCATTAAAGGCCAGCAAAGCCAGCGCGTAGTGCGACCATTTCATGTTCGTATCGGCCGAGGTGCCGGCCAGGCGGTACAGCGGCGCTTCCACCCGATGCATCCAGCCGGGCAACCGGCCCGCATACAGGCGCTCCAGCCACAGGCCCAGCGGCCAGGCGGTGGCCAGCAGCGCAATCAAAAAGAGAGCCAGCAGGCCCCAGCTTGAGGCGTTCATCAAAACTCCTCGGCGCAGATCAGCGCATAAACGAGGTAAGTGAGCAGCAGGATGGCGCAGACGCCGCCAAAGCCGTACAAAACGTCCAGGGGGATCATGAGCGGCTCCCTTCGGGCTTTTCGAGCTTCTCAAAGCCCCAGACCAGCAGGACCGTCACACCCCAAAGGGCGGCGGCGCCAACCATAAACGCAAGATCCATGATCTTTCTCCAACGAATAACGATGGAGAAAGTGTCGGAGCCAGCGTGTAAAAACGGGGATGAAAGACGGGCGGCCGGTATAAAGAAAGCGTAAAAACCGGCCGCAATA
This sequence comes from Polaromonas sp. CT11-55, assembly GCF_047303325.1. Classification (NCBI taxonomy): domain Bacteria; kingdom Pseudomonadati; phylum Pseudomonadota; class Betaproteobacteria; order Burkholderiales; family Comamonadaceae; genus Polaromonas; species Polaromonas sp. CT11-55. The sequence continues at coordinate 41,692 of NZ_JBKBEX010000017.1, forward strand.
CCGCGCCGGTGCCTGGGGCCTGTAGCCGTTTACCCCGCAAGCCAGCGGATTGCGCTGCCAATCACCATATAAAGGCCTATGGCCAGCAAGCCCGCAAAGAACAGGCGCTTGAAGGTTTTTTCATCGAGCCGGCCTCGCAGCACCTGGCCCACCGCCATCCCCAGCAAGGCCGCGGGCAAGGCCACCAGCCAGCCCCAGCCACCGGGCAGGGCAGCGGCCGAGAACGCGCCTTCAAGCACGAGGCGCCCAAAAAGCGCGACGGTGGAAACCGTGAAAGACAGCCCCAGCGCCTGTACAAGTTCATCCTTCCTGAGAGCCAGAGCCTGCAGGTAAGGCACCGCCGGAAACACAAACACACCGGTGGCCGAAGTGATGGCGCCGGTGATGAGTCCTATGGCGCCGGATAAAAAGTGCTCACCGTGACGCGGCACAGCCAGCGGAACGGCCACCAGCCCCAGCACCGCATAGGCCATCAAGGCCGCCCCCAGGCCCGCCGAGGCCGCATTGGCATTGAGGGTGACCAGGCTCACGGGCGCCCACAGCGTTCCGGCGACCACGCCCAGTTGCAGCGGCCAGAGGCGCCTGAGCAGCCGGCCCAGCGCAGCACCGTCCCACATCTGCCAGGCATTCGTCAGAAACGAAGGCAGTATCAGTATCACCGCCGCCTGCGCGGGCGGCATCACGCCGGCCAGCAGGCCCATGGACAGCGTCGGCAGGCCCAGGCCGACCACGCCCTTGACCAGCCCGGCCAGCAAAAATACGGCGGCGACGATGGCGACCAGCAGGGTATCGTGCCCCATGTCCGCGAAGTTGTGCAAGTTCATGAAACCGATTCTGCGCAGAGGCGTGTCCCGCGCTCAAGCGGTAATATGCGCTGGCAGCCTTCGCTTTTGCCGAAGGCTCAACAGGTTCCCACACCGCCATGCCCGCAATGCCCGCCAACATTCGCTTTGACTTGGTCGACCTCCGGCTGTTTCTGCACGTGGTCGACACCGGCAGCATCACGGCCGGCAGCAAACTCTCGCACCTGGCGCTGGCCTCGGCCAGCGCGCGCATACGCGGCATGGAGGACGCCCTGGGCGTGCCGCTGCTCGAACGCCTGCGCGGCGGCGTCAAGCCCACCAAGGCGGGCCTGGCCGTAGCCCACCATGCGCGCCTGGTGCTGCAGCAGATAGAGCGCATGCACGGCGAGATCGCCGACTATGCGGGCGGCCTGGCGGGCCGAGTGCGCCTGCTGTCCAACACCGCCGCCATCACCGACTACCTGCCGCAGGCGCTCGCGGCCTTCCTCAACACCCATCCCGGCATTGATGTGGACCTCGAAGAGCGCCCCAGCCACCTGATCGTCTCGCAGCTGCTGGCCCAGGCGGCCGAGCTCGGCATCGTGGCCGACTCCGCCGATGTCTCCAGCCTTGAATCCCGGCCTTTCCGGCGCGACCAGCTGGTACTCATCGCGCCACGATCCGCCGGCTTCGGCCGGCTGCGCCAGGTCGCGTTCGCACAAGCCCTGGCCCATGATTTTGTGGGCCTGGGTGAAGACAGCGCGCTGCAGCAGCACCTGGTGCTGCAGGCCGAACGCCTGGGGCTGCGCATGCGCACGCGCATACGGCTGCGCAGCTTTGAGGCCGTGTGCCGCATGGTGGAGGCCGGTGTCGGCTTGGCCGTGGTGCCGGCCGTCGCGGCCGAGCGCCATGCGGGCGCGGGCAAACTGCGCATGCTCAAACTCACCGACGCCTGGGCCGACCGGCAACTGCTGATTTGCGCGCGCCGCTTCGACCAGTTGTCGCTGCCGGCGACCAAGCTGGTGGAGGCGCTGTGCGCACCCCATAAGGAATAAAGTCATGCCCATGAACACCCAAGCCGACCCCCACACCATCACCAGCCTGCCGCAACTCGAGGCGCTGTTCGGCGCCGTCGGCGAAGCCTCCTTCAAAAAAGAGGTGGACTATTTGCACCCGGCTTACCAGGCGCTGATCCAGGCCTCGCCTTTCGCGGTGCTCGCCACTTCGGGGCCTGGCGGGCTGGACGCCTCGCCGCGCGGAGACCCGCCGGGCTTTGTCGCCATCCAGGACGACAAGACCCTGCTGCTGCCCGAGCGCCGCGGCAACAACCGCATCGACAGCCTGCGCAACCTGCTGGTCGACTCTCGGGTGGCCTTGCTGTTCCTGGTGCCCGGCGTCGGCGAGACGCTGCGCGTGAACGGCCGTGCCCGCATCACGGTCGCGCCCGAGATGCTGCAGCGCTTTGCCATGGAAGGCAAGCCGCCCCATTGCGTGCTGGTGATCAGCGTGGAATCGGTGTTCTTCCAGTGCGCGCGGGCCCTGCAGCGCTCAAAGCTCTGGCAGGCCGCGCCGCCAAGCCGGCCCGATGTGCCCACACCGGGCGCCATGCTGCAGGCGCTGACGGCCGCCGCCATAGACGGCGAAAAGTACGACCGCGAGCTGCCGGCGCGGCAACAGTCCACACTCTACTGATGGCACACACCACCCCCGAATCCATGGACCTGCTGGCCCGCTCCTGGCGGCGCTGCACCAGCGCGCTCGTGCCGCGCACCATCACCGGCAGCGTGTTTGACCAGCTGCTGGCGCGCTATTCAGAGCCGCACCGCCGGTACCACACGCTGCAGCACCTCGCGGAATGCCTCGCGCATGTCGAGGCGGTCCGCCACCTGGCCGAACAACCGGGCGAAGTCGAGTTCGCGCTGTGGTTCCATGACGGTATTTACGACACGCAGCGCCATGACAACGAACGGCAAAGCGCCGACTGGGCACGCGCCGTGCTGCAGGGCCATGGCGCGGTGCCGGCCGCCGTGCAGCGGATCGACGAATTGATCATGGCCACCTGCCACAGCGCGCTGCCGGTAACGCCCGATGCGCAGCTGCTGGTGGATATCGACCTGTCCATCCTGGGCGCCTTGCCCCCGCGTTTTGCCGAATACGAAGAACAGATACGGCAGGAATACGCTTTTGTGCCCGAGGACCTCTTTCGCCAGAAACGCGGCGAAATTCTTCGCGCCTTCCTCGCCCGGCCAGTGATTTACAGCACGCCGCATTTCCAGGCCGCGCTGGAAGCACGCGCACGGGGCAACCTGCGCCTGGCCATCGCCGGTATCACCGGCTAGCTCACCGGCCAGGGCTTACCTGCCAGGGTTGGTGCGCGCGGCCAGGCCCTCGTCCTTGCCCGCGAACACGCTGGAGCGCAGCGCCTCCAGGTCCAGCACGCGCAGGCCACCGTATTCGATGCGGATAAAACCCTGGTCCTGCAGGGCGCTGAGCGCCTCGTTCACGCGCTGGCGCGACAGGCCCACCAGGTAGGCCATCTCCTGCTGCGTGATGCGCAGCATCTGGCCCACTCCCGGGTAGAGCACCGGATTGAACAGCGCGGCCAGGCTGCGCGCCACGCGGATGTCGGGATTGTTCATGCGGTCGATTTCGCGCGCGGCGATGAACTGGCCCAGGCGCTCGTTGAGCTGGTTCATCACAAAGCGGTTGAAACCAATGGAATGGTCCAGCAGCCAGTGGAAGGTGTCTATCGGCAAACCGGCCACCACACTTTTGCGCAGCGCCTGGATGTTGTAACGGTAGGGCTCGCGCTTGAGCGCCGTGCCTTCGCCAAACCAGCCGCCGGGCGGCAGACCGGCAAATGTCATGGTCATGCCCTGGGCGTTGTCGCTGCTCATCTTGAGCAGGCCTTCCACCACGCCGAACCAGTAGGTCACCGGCCTGCCGACACGGCAGACATAGTCGCCCGGCGCGGCGTCGCCGACCTGCAGCACCGCCACCGCGCGTGCGCGCTCATCCGGCAGCAGCAGGGGCAGCCAGGGAATGCCGCGCAGCTCGTCCGGCGTGGGCGCCCTGCGGCGCAGGTGAAGGGGTGACTCGGTGGCCATGCTCGCAATGTTCAAGCAAGAAAGAGGGTGGGTAGATCAGGGAAAGCCCGGGCGGGCGCAACCCTTGGATTGTCGTTGGGCAGACAGTTGGCCGCGCCTCCAAAGCATAGCATCGGCCTCGCGTAGACAGGCCGCCAAGAGCCCACCGCAATCCCATCACGACCAGGAGACACCCGCCATGACAAGCCTTTTCACCGCCTCGAAAGCCGGCTTACCGCCGCCCGCTGATCACCTGACACGCCGCCGCATGCTGGGCGCGCTCGCGGCCATTCCCGCCGCCCTCTACGGTCCCGCGCGCGCGCAAGACAGCAGCCCGGTCCGCATCGCGCAATCCATCGCGCTGAGCGGCCCGCTGGGCGAGCTGGGCCAGGCCATGCACCAGAGCGCCAAGGCCTGCTTTGCCGGCATCAACGCCAGGGGCGGCGTGAACGGCCGGCCCATAGAGCTCACGGCGGCCGACGACGGCTACGACGTCAAGCGCGCGCTGGGCAACGTCAAGGGCTTTATCGACGACAAAAGCACATTCGCGCTCTTCAACTGCATGGGCACGCCCATGATCGAGGCCATGCTGCCGCAGGTGATCGACTCGGGCATGCCGTTTTTCGCGCCGTTTTCGGGCGCGCTGTCGGCACGGCCGGCCAACGCGCGCAATGTCTTTAACATACGCGCCAGCTACGCCGACGAGGCCGAGCAGCTGGTGCAGCACCTGGCCACCATCGGCATACGGCGCATCGCCATCGTCTACCAGAACAACTCCTTCGGCAAGGAAGTCTTCGACGCCACCCAGCGCTCCATGGCCAAGCACAAGCTGGAGGCGACCGCGACGGTCACCGTGGAAAACAACGCCTCGGACGCCGGCCCCGCGGCCGAAAAAATCGCGGCCTCCAACCCCGAAGCCGTGCTGGTGGGCCTGGCCGGCAAGCCGACCATCGATTTCGTGAAAGCCATACGCGCGCAGCGCAAGGGGCTGTCGCTGTATGCGCTGTCCATCATGGGCGCGGCCGCCACGCTCAAGGCCATGGGCGAGGACGCCACCGGCATCGCGGTCTCGCAGGTGGTGCCGCTGCCGGGCAACACCGTGGTGCCCATGGTGCGTGAATTCCAGCAGGCCTGGAAGGCCGCCGGCGTGGCGCTGGAGCCTTCGCACCTGGCGCTGGAGGGCTATATCAATGCCCGCGTGTTCGCCGAGGCGCTGCGCCGCGCCGGCAAAAACCCGACGCGCGCCGCCTTCATCGACAGCACCTGGAATTTGAAGCGCTACGACCTGGGCGGCTTTGAAGTGAGCTTCAGCGATTCGGCCCGCAACGCCTCGCGCTTCGTGGAACTGACCATGGTTTCGCGCGACGGGCGCTTTATCCGATAAACCGGCCGGACCCCGGGGACACCCCAGTAGGACTTACCCGGAAATTGTCGTCGCAATGACACCATAGCGTCAAAGCCGGTCCTACTATTCGCCCCATACCAGCGGTTTTCCTGAAAAACCGCGCACAACGGAGACAAGAAGCGAATGCAGACCACGTTCCCACGATTGCTGCTCAAACATGCGGCCGAACGCCCCGGCGCCCCGGCCATGCGCGAAAAAGAGTACGGCATCTGGCAGGCGCACAGCTGGGCCGGCATGGCGCAGCTGGTGGAGCACATTGCCTGCGGCCTGCACCAGCTGGGCCTGCAGCGCGGCGAGCACATGGTCATCATCGGCGCCAACCGGCCGCGCCTCTATGCCACCATGCTGGCCGCGCAGGCGCTGGGCGCCATACCGATTCCGCTGTACCAGGACGCGGTGGGCGCCGAATGCATTTTCCCGATCAACAACGCCGACGTGCGTTTCGCGCTGGTGGAAGACCAGGAGCAGGTCGACAAGCTGCTGGAAATACGCGGCCAGTGCCCGCAGCTGGCGCACATTGTTTACGACGACCCGCGCGGCCTGCGCAACTATGCAGAGGACGGCCTGCAGTCGCTGGACGCGCTGCTGGACGCGGGCCGCGGTTTTGTGGCCGGCCAGCCGGGCTTCTTCAAGGCCGAGGTCGAGAAAGCCCGCCCCGACGACGTGGCCGCGATGTTTTTCACCTCGGGCACCACGGGCAATCCCAAGGGCGTGGTTCACACCCACAACACCTTGCTGGACCGCGCCAAGGCGGGTGCCGATTTCGACAGGCTGACCTCCAACGAGGAAGTGCTGGCCTACCTGCCGCCGGCCTGGATAGGCCAGAACATCTTCAGCTACGCCCAGTGGCTGGCCTGCGGCTATGTGGTCAACTGCCCCGAAAGCGCGAGCACGGTGACGATTGACCTGAAAGAAGTCGGCCCGACCTATTACTTCGCGCCGCCGCGCATTTTTGAAGGCCTGCTGACCACGGTGATGATCCGCATGGAAGACGCCGGCCGCATCAAGCGCGGCATGTTCCATTACTTCATGGGCGTGGCCAAACGCGCCGGCCCCGCGCTGATGGACGGCAAGCCCGTGGGCGCGCTGGACCGCGTGCTGTACGCGCTGGGCGGCCTACTGGTCTACGGCCCGCTGCGCAACACCCTGGGCTTTTCGCGCGTGCGTGTGGCCTACACCGCCGGCGAGGCGATTGGCCCCGACCTCTTTACCTTTTACCGTTCCATAGGCATCAACCTCAAGCAGCTCTACGGCTCGACCGAGACCGCGGTGTTCGTCTGCCTGCAGCCCGACAACCAGGCGCGCGCCGACACCGTGGGCGTGCCCATCCAGGGTGTGCAGATCAAGGTGGCCGAGAACGGCGAGATCCTGGTGAAGTCGGCCGGGCTGCTCAGGGAATACTATAAAAACCCCACGGCCACCGCCGAGGTGCTGAGCGCCGACGGCTGGTACCACACCAGCGATGCCGGCTTCCTGGACGCCAGCGGCCACCTCAAGATCATCGACCGCGTGAAAGACGTGGGCCGCATCAAGGGCGGAGCCAACGACGGCGCCATGTTCGCGCCCAAGTATGTGGAAAACAAGCTCAAGTTCTTCCCCCACATCAAGGAAGCCGTGGCCTACGGCGACGGCCGCGAAAAATGCTGCGTGATGATCAACATCGACTTCGATGCCGTCGGCAACTGGGCCGAGCGCCGCAACCTGCCCTATGCCGGCTACACCGACCTGGCGCAAAAACCCGAGGTCTACCAGCTCATCAAGGAATGCGTGGAGAAGGTCAACGCCGACCTCAGCGTGGACGCCCTGCTGGCCGGCTCGCAGATCAGCCGCTTCCTGGTGCTGCACAAGGAACTCGATGCCGACGACGGCGAGCTCACGCGCACCAACAAGGTCCGGCGCGGTTTTATCGCCGAGAAATACCAGCCGCTGATTGACGCCCTTTACGGCGGCAAGACCGAGCAGTTCATTGAAACCGTGGTGAAGTTTGAAGACGGCCGCAGCGGCAGCGTAAGCGCCACGCTCAAGATCAGCGACACCCAGACCTTTGCACCCGTGAAGGCGGCAGCATGAGCAAGAAAATCGGCGACGTCATCCTGGACGTCAAAAATATCTCCCTCAGCTTCGGCGGCGTGAAGGCGCTGTCGGACATCTCCTTCAATGTGAAGGAGCATGAAATACGCGCCATCATCGGCCCCAACGGCGCCGGCAAAAGCTCCATGCTCAACTGCATCAACGGCGTGTATGCGCCGCAGCAGGGCTCCATCACCTTTCGCGGCCAGACCTTCAAGCACATGAACAGCCACCAGGTGGCCGTGATGGGCGTGGCGCGCACCTTCCAGAACCTGGCGCTGTTCAAGGGCATGAGCGTGCTCGACAACATCATGTCGGGCCGCAACCTCAAGATCAAAAGCAACCTGCTGCTGCAGGCCCTGCGCATAGGCCCGGCCGAAAAAGAAGAAATCATGCACCGCGAGGCGGTCGAAAAAATCATCGACTTCCTGGAAATCCAGGCCTACCGCAAGACGCCCGTAGGGCAGCTGCCCTACGGCCTGCAAAAACGCGTGGACCTGGGCCGCGCCCTGGCCATGGAGCCGCAGGTGCTGCTGCTCGACGAACCCATGGCCGGCATGAACGTCGAGGAAAAACAGGACATGTGCCGATTTGTGCTCGACGTCAACGACGAGTTCGGCACCACCGTGGTCCTGATCGAGCACGACATGGGCGTGGTCATGGACATCTCCGACCGCGTGGTCGTGCTCGACTACGGCAAAAAAATCGGCGACGGCACCCCTGACGAAGTCCGCAACAACGAAGACGTGATCCGGGCCTACCTCGGAACCAGCCACTGACATGTACAACAAAACTCAGACCACTTTAGATCGCCCCGTCTTTTCCAGCGGCCGCAGCGGAACTGGCTTTGCCAGGCCGCAAGCGGCGTCCCCCGGAGGGGGAGAGGCCGCTACGCGAAGCGAGTCGGCAACAGGGGGGAACCCAAAATGCTAGGTTCGTTCCTGGAAACCATCATCGGCGGCCTGATGTCGGGCATGCTGTACTCGCTGGTCGCGCTGGGCTTTGTGCTGATCTACAAGGCCTCGGGCGTCTTTAACTTCGCACAGGGCGCCATGGTGCTGTTCGCGGCGCTGGCCATGGCGCGCTTTTCCGAATGGATTCCGCAGTGGACCGGCCTGGACAGCAAGTTCATCAACAACGCGCTGGCCTTCGCGGCCGCGCTGGCCATCATGGTGGTGATCGCCTGGCTGATCGAAAAACTGGTGCTCGGCAAACTCGTGAACCAGGAAGGCGTCGCGCTGCTGATGGCGACCCTGGGCATCTCGTATTTCCTGGACGGCTTCGGCCAGACCATCTTCGGCTCCAGCATCTACAAGATCGACGTGGGCATGCCCAAGGACCCGATCTTCCTGCTCGAAAGCGTGTTCCAGGGCGGCCTGCTGGTGAACCAGGAAGACCTGGTCGCCGCGCTGATCGCCACCGCCCTGGTGGCGGCGCTGGCCGCCTTCTTCCAGTACACCGGCACCGGCCGCGCGCTGCGCGCCGTGGCCGACGACCACCAGGCCGCGCAATCCATAGGCATACCGCTGAACCGCATCTGGGTCATCGTCTGGAGCGTCGCGGGTTTTGTGGCCCTGGTGTCCGGCGTGATCTGGGGCAGCAAGCTGGGCGTGCAGTTTTCGCTGTCGGTGCTGGCGCTCAAGGCCCTGCCGCTGGTGATCCTGGGCGGCCTGACCTCGGTGCCCGGCGCGATTGTGGGCGGCCTGATCCTGGGCGTGGGCGAAAAACTCGCCGAAGTGTTTATCGGACCCTACGTCGGTGGCGGTATCGAGATCTGGTTTGCCTATGTCCTCGCGCTGTGTGTCCTTCTGGTCAGGCCACAAGGATTGTTTGGCGAGAAGATCATTGACCGTATTTAAAGCCGCTACTACCTAAAGAAAAACCATGTTCTACAGAGAAAACGGCCAGTTCAAAACCAGCTACCGGTCCGACCAGCAGATTTTCCCCATCCTGCAGGACCGCATCGCCATAGGCCTGCTGCTGGCCTTTGCCTTTGTCGCCGTGCCCCTGCTGGCCAGCGACTATTTGTTCCGCGCCATCCTGATTCCTTTCCTGGTCTTTTCGCTGGCGGCGGTCGGGGTCAACATCCTGGTCGGCTACTGCGGGCAGATCTCGCTGGGCTCGGGCGCCTTTATGGCGGTGGGCGCTTACGGCGCCTACAACTTCTTTGTACGCATCCCCGGCATGCCGCTGATTCCGGCGCTGATTCTGGGCGGCCTGTGCGCCATGCTGTTCGGCATCCTGTTCGGGCTGCCCAGCCTGCGCGTCAAGGGCCTGTACCTGGCGGTGACCACGCTGGCCGCGCAGTTCTTCAGCGACTGGATGTTCCTGCGCATCAAGTGGTTCACCATGGACACGCCCTCGGGTTCGGTGTCGGTGTCCAACCTGCAGGTCTTCGGCCTGCCGATTGAAAGCGCCGTCAGCAAATACCTGTTCTGCCTGGCCATCGTGGTGGTGATCACCCTGCTGGCCAAAAACCTGGTGCGCAGCGCCATAGGCCGCGAGTGGATGGCGATTCGCGACATGGACGTGGCCGCCGCGGTCATCGGCATACGCCCCATGTACGCCAAGCTCAGCGCCTTCGCGATCAGCTCTTTCATCATCGGCATCGCCGGCGGACTCTGGGCTTTTATCTACCTGGGCGCCTGGGAGCCCGCCGCCTTCTCGGTGGACTATTCCTTCCGCCTGCTGTTCATGGTGATCATCGGCGGCATGGGCGCCATCATGGGCAGCTTCTTCGGCGCCGCCTTTATCGTGGTGCTGCCGATTGTGCTGAGCCAACTGCTGCCGGTGCTGGCCGGCTGGCTGGGCATCTCGATTTCCACCGCGGGTGTCTCGCACGCGGAACTGATGATTTTCGGCGGGCTGATTGTGTGGTTTTTGATTGTCGAGCCGCACGGGCTGGCCAAGCTGTGGGCCGTGGGCAAGCAGAAATTGCGGCTATGGCCATTTCCTCATTAAGGCCTTCCGGTGCGCCGGCCCTAGGGTTAAGGATTACTCGAAATCACCAATGCGCAATGGATGGTTAGGTCGTTTACTGAGGTGCCCCTTTTTTCACGGTGTTTATAAATTTTCCAGGAGACAACAATGAAGATTCGTAATGTGATGTTGGCGGTGGCAATCCTCGCCACCGGCGCTTCGTCCCTTGTGACGACCAGCGCATTCGCCCAGGCCAAGGAGCAGTTCTTTCCGGTGCTGTCCTACCGCACCGGGCCTTACGCGCCCAACGGCGTGCCCTGGGCCAACGGCTATGTGGACTACCTCAAGCTGGTCAACGCGCGCGGCGGCATCAACGGCGTGAAGATCTCGTTCGAGGAATGCGAAACCGGCTACGACACCGCGCGCAGCGTGGAATGCTATGAGCGCCTGAAGGGCAAGAACGGCGGCGCCACCCTGGTGCAGCCGCTGTCCACCGGCGCCACCTTCGCCATCACCGAAAAAGCCCCGATCGACAAGATCCCGGTGGTGACCGTGGGCTACGGCCGCAGCGAAAGCGCGGACGGCTCCATCTTCAAGTGGAACTTCCCGATCGCCGGCACCTACTGGGTCGCCGCCGACGCCATCCTCCAGGCCATCGCCAAGAAGGAAGGCGGCTTCGACAAGCTCAAGGGCAAGCGCATCGCGCTGGTCTACCACGACTCCCCCTTCGGCAAGGAGCCGATTCCGCTGATGCAGGAGCGCGCCGCCATGCACGGCTTCACGCTGCAGCTGCTGCCCGTGACCGCGCCCGGCGTGGAGCAGAAAGCCACCTGGCTGCAGATCCGCCAGTCGCGCCCCGACTACGTGGCGCTGTGGGGCTGGGGCATCATGAACACCACGGCCATCAAGGAAGCGCAAGCCACCGGCTACCCGCGCGAGAAGATGTACGGCGTGTGGTGGGCCGGCGCCGAGCCTGATGTGAAAGACGTGGCCGAAGGCGCCAAGGGCTACAACGCCGTGACCATGCAGCACGGCGCAGAGCCCAACTCCAAGCTGGCCAAGGACATGCTGACCCTGGTGCACGGCAAGGGCCAGGGCACGGGCCCGAAAGAAGAAGTCGGCCAGGTGCTCTACATGCGCGGTGCCATGAGCGCCATGCTGGGCGTGGAAGGCCTGCGCGCCGCGCAGGAGCGCTTCGGCAAGGGAAAAATCATGACGGGTGAACAGGTCCGCTGGGGCCTGGAAAACCTGAACCTGACCCAGGCCAAGCTGGACGCGCTGGGTTTTGCCGGCGTGATGCGGCCCATCAGCACCTCCTGCACCGACCACATGGGCTCGGCCTGGGCGCGCATCCACACCTGGGACGGCAAGGAGTGGAAGTTCACCTCCGACTGGCTGCAGGCCGACGAACAGGTGATCAAGCCCCTGGTCAAGGCCACGGCCGCCAAGTACGCGACCGAGAAAAAACTGACGGCGCGCACACCGGCCGATTGCCAATCCTGATAGTGGCTTGACCACCCCTCCCGCCGCGGCGGGAGGCGGCGGCTCCCCGGAGCCGTCAATTGAAAGGGCCGGTGGCACGGCTTTTTCAATTGGCTTCACCGACACGGACACACAACAATGAGTGACTCACCCGACATCGTTCTCAACGTCAACGGCATCGAGGTTATCTACAACCACGTGATCCTGGTGCTCAAGGGCGTCTCGCTGCAGGTCCCGCAGGGCCGCATCGTGGCCATCCTGGGCGGCAACGGCGCGGGCAAGACCACCACGCTGCGCGCGATCTCCAACCTGCTCAAGGGCGAGCGCGGCGAGGTCACCAAAGGCTCCATCGAGCTGCGCGGCGAGCGCATCGAAAACCTCTCGCCGGCCGACCTGGTCAAGCGCGGCGTGGTGCAGGTCATGGAAGGGCGGCACTGCTTTGCCCACCTGACCATCGAAGAAAACCTGCTGACCGGCGCCTACACGCGCGCCGGCAAGGCCGAAGTCGCGGCCAATCTCGAGAAGGTCTACAACTACTTTCCGCGCCTCAAAACCCGGCGCACCTCGCAGGCGGCCTACACGTCAGGCGGCGAGCAGCAGATGTGCGCCATAGGCCGCGCGCTGATGGCCACCCCCTCCATGGTGCTGCTGGACGAGCCCTCCATGGGCCTGGCGCCGCAAATCGTCGAGGAGGTCTTCAACATCGTGCAGGACCTGAACCAGAAAGAGAAGGTCACCTTTTTGCTGGCCGAGCAGAACACCAACATGGCGCTCAAGTACGCCGACTACGGCTACATCATGGAAAGCGGCCGCGTGGTGATGGACGGCGCGGCCGCCGACCTGGCCAACAACGAGGACGTGAAAGAGTTCTACCTCGGTGTGGGCGGCGGCGAACGCAAGAGCTTCAAGGATGTGAAAAGTTATAAACGCCGCAAACGCTGGCTTGCATAGGGCCCCCACGCTCCGCCGCTGCGCGGGTCGCTGCCCCCCGAGGGGGCGCTGCGCCTGCGGCCCGGCAAAGCCGGTTCCGCGGCCCCTGCTGGCTTGAAGTCTTTGCAGCGCACTGAGGTATTGACAGGATTTGGACGATATCGAATGACAACACATTACGACACCCTCGAACACCGGCCGCACGCAGAGCGCGAAGCCGCCCAGTTCGCCACGCTGCCGCAGCAGGTCGCGCACGCACAGTCCCACGCGCCGGCTTTTGCCGGCATCCTCAAAGGCGTGGACGCCTCGGCCGTCACTTCGCGCGCGGCGCTGGCGCGCCTGCCGGTCACGCGCAAGTACGAGCTGCTGGCGCTCCAGCAGGCCTCGCGCGAAGCGGGCGGCGATCCTTTTGGCGGCTTCAGCGCGCTGCGTTATGGCGCCGCCATGCCGCGCGTCTTCGCCAGCCCCGGCACGATTTACGAGCCCGACAGCACACGCAAGGACTACTGGCGCATGGCGCGGGCGCTGCACGCCGCGGGCTTCAGGGCCGGGCAGCTGGTGCACAACTGCTTCAGCTACCACTTCGTGCCGGCCGGCACCATGATGGAAAGCGGCGCCCATGCGCTGGGCTGCACCGTCTTCCCCGGCGGCACCGGCCAGACCGAGCAGCAGGTGCAGGCCATGGCCGAGCTCAAGCCCGTCGGTTATGTCGGCACGCCCAGCTTCCTCAAAATCATTGTCGACAAGGCCGCCGAGATGAAAATCGGCCTGCCCAGCGTGACGCGCGCCATGGTCTCGGGCGAAGCCTGCCCGCCCAGCCTGCGCGACTGGTTCGCCGAGCACGGCATTGCCGCCTACCAGTGTTATGCCTCGGCCGACCTGGGCCTGATCGCCTATGAAACCGAGGCCCGCGAAGGCCTGGTGCTCGACGAAGGCGTGATTGTGGAAATCGTGCGCCCCGGCACCGGCGACCCGGTCGCCGAGGGCGAGGTCGGCGAGCTGGTCGTCACCACGCTCAACCCCGACTACCCGCTGATCCGCTTCGGCACCGGCGACCTGTCGGCCGTGCTGCCCGGCAGCTGCCCCACGGGCCGCAGCAACACCCGCATCAAGGGCTGGATGGGCCGGGCCGACCAGACCGTCAAGGTGCGCGGCATGTTTGTGCACCCCGGCCAGGTCGCCGACATCGCCAAACGCTTTCCCGAAGTGCTCAAGGCCAGGCTGGTGGTCAGCGGCGAAATGGCCAACGACAGCATGCACTTCCAGGCCGAGGCGGCGTCCGTCCCCGAGGGGCTGGACCAGCGCATAGCCGACGCCATACGCGACGTCACCAAGCTGCGCGGCACCGTGCAGCTGCTGGCGCCCGGCAGTCTCCCCAACGATGGCAAGGTTATTGAGGACGCACGAAGTTACAAGTGAAGCCCCCACGCTTTTCACTGCGCCTTCGGCTTCGTGTAATGCGCGAGGCCTTGCAGGCCGCGGCTCGCGAGACGCTTCGCCTCTGTCGCCCGTCCAAGCCTGCGCAGGCAGGCTTGGAGCCGCGGGCTCCAGCCCCTCGGGGGCGCTGCGCCTGCGGCCCCTGCTGGCCTGAACGCCCGAAACCAGGGCCGCTTTTAAGGCCAGAAAAGCCCCGCCATGAAGGGGATAGCCCTTACGTAGTTCCCGCGATGCTGGGGCGGTAAGGGGACCGTAAACTTGGCGCCTTCAGAATCAAGGAGACGCTCATGAAACGCCTGTTAGTCCTCGCCGCCGCCGCAACGGCCATGTTTGCCGCGCACGCGCAATCCGCCTTCCCCAGCTCCAAGCCCATCAGCCTGGTGGTGCCCTTCGCGGCCGGCGGCCCGACCGACCGCGTGGCCCGCGACCTGGCCGAAGCCATGCGCAAGGCCATGGGCGGCAACGCCAACTTCGTCGTTGAAAACGTCAACGGCGCCGGCGGCACCATAGGCGTCGCCAAGGTGGCACGCGCCGCCCCCGACGGCCACACCCTGCTCGTCCACCACATCGGCATGGCCGCCGCGCCCGCCCTGTACCGCAAGCTGCCGTACAAGATGCCCGACGATTTTGAGTACCTCGGCATGATCAACGAAGTGCCCATGACCATCATCGGCAAGCCGCAGTTGCCCGCCAACAACTACCGCGACTTCGAGAACTACATCCGCGCCAACTCCGGCAAGCTCAACATCGCCCACGCCGGCCTGGGTTCCGCATCGCACCTGTGCGGCCTGATGTGGCAATCGGCCATCAAGGCCAAGGACGCGATGACCACCATCCCCTTCGGCGGCACCGCGCCGGCCATGAATGCGCTGGTCGGCGGCCAGGTCGACATGATGTGCGACCAGACCACCAACACCACCGGCCAGATCGAAGCCGGCCGCGTCAAGGCCTTTGCCGTCACCACCGCCAAGCCGCTGAGCAACAACAAGCTGCTCAAAGACTACCCCACGCTGCAGGAAATGGGATTGAAGGGCTTTGACCTGACCATCTGGCACGGCCTCTATGCGCCCAAGGGCACGCCCCCGGCCGTGCTGGCCCAGCTCAACACCGCGCTGAAGGCCGCCCTGAAAGACCCCGACTTCATCAAGAAGCAGGAAGGCCTGGGCGCCGTCGTGGTGACCGACAAGCGCGTGGAGCCCGCGGCCCACAAGGCTTTTGTGATCGCCGAGATGAACAAGCTCAAGCCAGTGATCGAAGCCGCCGGCAAGTTTGCCGACTGATTGACTGTCTCGCTGACCAACGTCGCTTTCTGACTGCCAAGCCGCCCGGTTCACGCCGGGCGGCTTTTTCTTTTAAGGCGCCCGGGTTTAACCCCCTTGAAGCTCCGGCAGGTGCACGCTATCTTCATGCGACCCCCCGGCCGACTGCCGGCCATCCCCTGGAGACATTTCTTGAACAAACACCCATCCCTGCTTCGCGGCGCCACCTTCTTCGCCACCGCACTCACCGCCCTCAGCACCTTCATGGCCACCCCCTCGGCCTGGGCGCAAAGCGCCAACTGGCCCACCAGGCCCGTCAAAATCGTCGTGCCCTTCGCGCCCGGCGGCACCACCGACATCCTGGCCCGCGCCATGGCACCTGAACTCTCAAAAGCCTTCGGCCAGCCCTTTGTCGTCGAGAACCGCGCCGGCGCCGGCGGCAACATAGGCGCCGACATCGTCGCCAAGTCCACACCCGACGGCTACACGCTCCTCATGGGCACCGTAGGCACGCACGGCATCAACAAATCGCTGTACAGCAAGATGGCCTACGACCCGCAAAAAGACTTTGCGCCCATAACCCTCGTCGCCGGCGTGCCCAACGTCATGGTCGTCAACACCGAAAAAGCCAAAGCCGCCGGCATCAACAATGTCTTGGACTTCATACGCGCAGCCAAAGCCAAACCCGGCACCTTCAACATGGCCTCCAGCGGCAACGGCACCTCCATCCATCTGGCCGGTGAGCTCTTCAAAACCATGAGCGGCACCTACATGACCCACTTCCCCTACAGCGGCTCAGGCCCCGCGCTACTTGCTTTAGTGGGCGGCGACATGGACGTCATGTTCGACAACCTGCCCTCCTCCATGGCCCTCATCAAGTCCGGAAAATTGAAAGCATTAGCCGTCACCAGCTCGGAACGCTCAGCCGCCCTGCCCGACATCCCCACCATAGAACAAGCCGGCGGCCCCGCCCTGAAAGGCTACGACGCCAGCTCCTGGTTCGGCCTGCTCGCCCCCGCAGGCACACCGCCCGACATCGTCAACCGCATTCAGCAGGAAGCATCCAAGGCGCTGGGCACGCCGGCGATGAAAGAAAAACTCCTCGCGCAGGGCGCGATTCCCTCGGGTAATACGCCGGCGCAGTTCACGGCTTTTATCAATGCTGAGCACAAGAAGTGGGCGCAGGTGGTGAAGGCTTCTGGGGCGAAGGTGGATTGAGGGTTGAGGCCTCTGCAGCGCCTACCTCCACAGCGCTGCGACCCTGTGGCGTTGATTTTTTCTGGGCGAGCATTGCCTTGGACTGGCGAATTGACAATGATTTGACAGGCCTTCGATCGTCAATCACATCGAGCATCTTGAAGTTATCGCCCGCGGAGTACATCTCCTGTCAACTGCAGTAGGTTGCGTCGGCGAGCGGCCTGAACGTGGCGCTCTAGGCGAATGAGGTGGACAAAAAAGTTTTCTCCATCCAAAACGAAGGCGTCGACACACGAAGAAATGACTGTCGCAACATCTGTTTTTTTTGTATTTTCGTCAATCGCCTGCATCACTTTTACGATCCCCTCGAGACCCAATAAGATCTGTGCGGCCGAAGCGCGAAAAGCCACAGTGGAAAGCGCGATTGCCGGTCCCAGGTGTGCCGCATCGCTGTCGCTAATAAAGGTTTTTCCATCCATCAGGTACTGGCGAGTTGTCACAAATCCGTCCAGGCCTGCCTCGAATACGGCCGAGGTCATAGAGGATTTGTCAAAGCCTTTCCCGTCGTCCACGACTTTCTGCAGTGCCTCTTTGATCTTTGCTCTTATCTCATCCCGTTTTCCGACGTTCTCCGTATGTTGGGTATTAAACGCCTCGCGTCCCCGCATCAAGGATTCGGTGAGTTTCTTTTCGCGTTCTTCGATAGTGTTATAGAGCTGTACAGCATGGAGGTGCCGTACAACCAGCCCCTTCCAATGCATCACATAGGCTTGGAGCTGGCCCAGCATGATCTGTCGTTTGAGCGCAGCCTGAACTGCCTCCTTCACATAGATCGCTGCGATGGCTCCTACCCCACCGATCACAAGAGGCCAAAAAACTGAGTTTTCTTCTGCAGCCATCAATGCTCCTCCTCGTGGTTTTGGCGCGTGCTGCTCCGACAGACTGGCTCAGGTGATGAGAAATCGCGTGACCGTCTGTATTTATGGAGACTGCTAGCCGCGCTTCTAACCAGGGCTTTCAGTTCGCGTGCTAAACGGCGCTATTACGTGACGTCGACCAGCAGCAGCACCGCGGCGATCAGTTCCTACGATTTTGAAATGCCGATGAGTTGCGTTTAGAAATTGACTGTATTCGCTTCTCGCCTGCTTCGGAATTTTCTGATAAACGAGATTAATTGGCAGCTCAATCTCATCAAATGCCGGCTCCTCATTGATCAGAGGTATGCGTTTCCACCCATCGTCAATGTCACTAGACAACAGCAACGATGACTCCAAATGAGCCGCGGTTAGCTCCCAAAGGGTGCTCTTGTATCCGGTCCCCGATCTCCAAACCAAATAGCGATTGTCTGGATGATTTTCGCGCCTCAGATCATTTTCAATCCATTTAGTTAAAAAGTCTTGAGTCTTCGTAGGTATGAGGAGATCTGCACCTGGTTGCTGGGACCCCACCTTGTTTGCTGCAGCAAAATTGAGCGCACGAACAAGAATTGAAGACACGAGTTCGCTGGCGCTGATTGAGTCTCCGTTTTGAGCGCCATAAAGCGCAAGATAGCTCATTACCGCAACAGCAGCACTAGATTCAGCACCTGCCTCGATCTCATCCCGTAGAAGGCGCTGATACTTCGGCGCCCACTCTGTCGGGACTTTATTTTCAGCGAAAGCTAACAGCAAAATAGCCAACGTCGAGGCTGGTAATGCAGAGCCAGGATCACTCTCAATCCGCATCCAGAGTCGCTCCATAAACTCTGAAGATCTGGAAAATATAGCGAGGTAATTTAGACCAACAAGGCCAGTTTGCTCGGTAAGTGTTGCATACCATTTATCGAGAAAACTTTTGTCCGGTGCAAGTCCTATGAAGTTGCTGATCTCTTGGTTCAGAAATCGCGAGTAGGAGGTGTGCGTTGATGTATTGCTGACAAGGATCATTCGCTCTGCGACCAGAAACTCTTGGAACGATCGATGCGAAAAGTACAGAACCCCGGCTTCCTTTTCGTCCGTCAGCGTAGAGACGATGTATTCATTTTGCTTTGCTTCGATGTCTGTAGCCCCACCGTCGGGCAGTGCTTCTAAAAGTTCTGGTGGCACATCATCTCGGTAAAAGCTGCCTTGACTCACTCCGGCCCGTGCCCACGCCCACCAAGCAAGGTCGCGCTGGAACGTTAGCCTGTTTTCAAGAGGAATCTCTCTACGTGCTCGCTTATGGATTTGATCGCGCTTAACCATTTCCTTGACGAAATGAGAGTACAACGTGTATTCATCAAATCCATTGAAGTCAAAGACCGGATCGGCTGCAGCTTCGGCAATGAGCACCACATGCACGGGGCGTTTGAGTAAGTCATGCGGTACATGATTCATCACATCGTCCGTCCGAGAACTAACGGATGGTGTCAATTGGTCATGTCCAAGCGCTACTATCAGTACCTGCTGTAGAAGACTAACGGCTTCCTCTTTGGTAAAGAACGACAATCGCCACTCGAGCCAAGGTTTGTAGTGTGGTGACTGGATCGTTGTGCTACCAATCCGTTTGCGCCCCTTGAAGACCAGCTCACGCTCCTCCGATGGAAGTGCACTTGGTCGCCCCAGCAACATTACCTTCGCGCGTCCAGTCAAGAGACGGTTGAACTCCCTGAAGTTGGCTTCAAAGTCATGCGCACTCATCGCATGTTTCATCTCGTCGAACCCGTCGAGAATAATAAGGAGTCTTCCGAGTTGGTTTAGGTGCATTAAGGTATCGAAATGGTATTTCGAGACGTTGTGCTTTGCGGTGAACTCCTTGCCGAAAAGCCCCTCTAATTGGGTTTCATGAACAACCTCGCCCAACCGAATTAGTATTGGTATTCGATTGGTTGGATCAGCTAGGTACTTGTCGGCTGCGTAAGCTGCCACTTGTTCAGCGAGACTGGTTTTTCCTTGCCCGTACCCGCCGAGGACCGCGAGTCCTGGGTTATCGGGAGCGGCGATCCATTTCTCAATGGCTTCAAACGCGGGCTCGCTGTGTTCCTCAAATCGTGCTTGAATGTATCGACTAGAACTCGATTTCTTCGCTTCACGCAGCTTCTCGACGACTCCTCGAATTCCAAATAGCTGTTCAGCAAGCACTTCAAAAGTCAAATGTGCGTATGCAGGGAGAGCGCCCAAATATCCTTCAGCTGGTGCACTAATGGCTTTGCGACTAACTATGAGAACCTTATCGACGGATTTGGTCTGAACCATTGGTTCATATTTAGAGAAAATTTCTTGAAAATCTGCCTTTGTTAGTGCGCCCTCATAGTTCTTGCACTCCACGGCGCACTTCAGCGACTTTCCCCAAGTATGTTCGGTGAAGGTGATATCCACCTTCGTCCCGTCGATCAGTTGCTCGGTCTTAACATCTGGGAATTGGGTGCGGAGCAGAGCCGCCACGGCATCACGAAACTTGTCACCAATTTCTAGTGTGGTTGCCATCTTTGCGTAAGTCCTGTGGTGCGGTCAAAGGATTCGATATTTGGACTGTCGATTCTTGAAAGCTGGTTCCGTACCTTCCAGAATCTGCACAACTTTCGCCTTCATCTCAGGGTTCTCGATCGCCCCGGCCTCATATTCGAAGCGGCTTCCTGCCTTATTACAGGACGCATAGATGATTTGCTCGGCGTCGCAGACCACAGCCAAATTGGGGTTATGGGTAACCATGATGACCTGGCGGCGCTCTTTAGCGCGCTTGATGCAGCGGACAAGGACCTTATAAATCGTCTGATTGTCTAGATTTTCTTCGGGCTGATCGATAACGATTGGGATGTCATCTTCATCCACGAGCAGATAGAAAACGAGCAGGAGCAGACCTCGCTCGCCAGGCGAGAGCTGCCCGATCTCTTGACCGTCATAAGTCAGTGAGTATTGCGGGGACAAGTAGTCGAAAGCAAAAAGGTAGTCAAGAAGATCTTGCTCCGACGCGCCTCTCGCGAGCTGATCGCTCAGTTTGATCTCACGCCCGACTTGCCCTTCTCGTCGGTCGAACCGCAACATGTCGTCAATCCGGTCAGCGAAAGCAATCGCCTCATCCGCCGTCGAAAAGCCTGCTTCCTGGAGCATAGTCTTGAGGAGTAGAGAGCTTTCATCGACGCCCATGAACGAACCTCGAACACGCTGATTCAAGCGACTCATGAGTTGTTGGGCGAACCCCGACTCCTCTACGCGAACTTGGAAGTCCAACGGCAAATTCATCTCCTTCTGCTCGTCCGAGTTCACAAAATTCTGAACAGGCAAATAAAGGCGCCGATACTCCTCGACCATCGCTTGGATACGCGCGTGAACGGCGCGCGACAGCCCGGATCGCCGTGCTCGCAGGCTTACGAGCTTTTCGGGGAGCTCGGCGAGGGCTTCGATCTCGGCTTGTAGTTGAGTGATTGATCCCACTTTTGCACCGTCGCCGACAATGGTTGCTTTGGCCGTTTCCCAGGACGCTAACTCCTCCTTGTAGCGCACGTAGAGGCGCTGAGGTTCGTCTAATTGGCTTTTGGCAGCAGCGACAGCTGCTGCCGCGGCCAATTTTCTGTGCGATAGGCTTCCTTCGGCCTCATCGAGAAGCGCGTTATCGATTACGGCTACTTCCTTAGCTGAGGCGGACACAATAGCGTCCACCGGAGCAGAATTGACCCGCAGGTCCACGAGGGCGGCGACCTCGATTTTTTCGTCAAGTTGCGAGAGTAGTTCTTGGAGATCGGCGACGAATGCATGGTGGTGTCGCTTGTGATTTTCGAGCGCTTGTGAGATGCGCTGCGCGACAGCCTGTTTCTTTGCGAGAATAGATTTCCGATCCACCAGCAACGCTTCCTCGCTCACCAGTTGCCGCACTAACGCTTCTGACGCTTCCATGCGCTCAGCCGCTTGTTTCGATGCAACCTGCGCCAACTCGGATGCATTGGGATCTACCATCTCCGTCGGCTTTGCACTATCTAGGGCCGCAAGTTCTGCTTTTTTCGCAGCTAATTGGGCTTGGAGCCCTCGCAGAAACTCCTCCGTCGACCTGCGCTCCGCCTCTAGAATTTCGGCGTTGACTTTGCTGATGTCGTCTCTGAGAGCTTTCCTAGCGCGCTCGATCTCGGCCACTTTGAATTCGAGCAACTCATCCATGGACGCTTTGCCAAGCCTATCTGCGTCGGGCACGTGTGAGTAAATTATCTTGCGCAGTTCGGCGTCAAAGGTGGCCGAGCCTCCGTCGCCGAGCTCGTTGCATAGGTCTTCGAGGTAGCTCTGCGGCAAATATTTGACGCGCTCGACGTCGACAGGATTTGGATCCTCGTCAAGTCCGCGGTTGCTCGACGGGCCATCACGCCATCGCAGTTCGCCAACGAAATGTTGAGCGAATTTCGTCTTGGGGTTTCGAAAGCGATTGGTCTTTAAAAATGAGAATTTCTGATGATGCCTTGTGTTGCCGACTAGCGCAATGATGTCCGAAAGGGCACTCTTTCCGCTTCCCTTGTTGCCGATGATTGCGACCAGATCCTGATTCAATGGGAGATCGACATCAAACCAGTCCTGAGGCAACGGTGACCCCGGTTTCTTTGACACCTTTATGGAGTCGATGAACTTTGTCTTATTCTGTTCAACTATCTTTCGTTTGGGCGGATTGTCACCTACGAAAACACGATCGTCGAACTCGTGGATAGCTTGAAGCAGGCCTTCAAACGTCGTGTCGGCCTTGATCCATGTGAAGCAATTGCCAATACGATCCTTGTTTGCCGAACTGCTCAGCGCATGGGCATCCGAGCAATCCAACATTCGATCATTCACCATGGCCGCTTTTAAGACCGCTCTGGCGGTCGCATACCGCTGTGGATTCTCTGCGGCGATGAACACCAGATTAGCTTCGTTTATCACAGTTTTTTTGTCTGCAATCGTATGGTCGTTCCATTTCAGGTTGTCCCACTCGCTCTTGCCGATCGCAATTAGGCTTTTACCTTGGAAATAAGGCGTATTCAACGCGCGCTTGACTTCTTCGACACTGATGTTGAGATTGTTGAATCCGACGCGCAGCGGTGATGGAGCGTTCGCGCGCAGTGCCGCCGGCATCGACGCGATTACTCGATTGCCAAGCTCAGTCAGGTTGTCGCGCGTGATTACTCCGCCCCATTGGCCATAGGCTGCCGATCCAGGAACAAGCGTGTAATGCCGGTGAATTGATGCAAGAAACTGCGCGCGAATCACATCTGGATCTATCTCATCGAAGACGACATGAAGATTGATCTTGCTCCAGGCGGATGGCAAATAGCCGTCTGGGCCTTGCTCGAGCAGGCCGCCGAATTTGTCTAGACGCAGTTCGATGACCGGTAGAACAAGATCAATGTTGGCTAGTCGCCCCTTTTTTCGCTCGCTGAGAATGCGCGCATAGCCATCGACAAAAACATAGTCATTGATCCCAATAACTTTAAATTCCGGCGGTAGCGCTTCCAGGTCAGTTAAAAAGGCACTCCAAGCCTCTTCTTTGGTGCCTGGATAGTTATTCGTCTGCGACTCTGGCGTGTGGACGTGCAAGTCCCACTTTGCCCAGGCAGATCCTGGCAGTTTTATTGTCATTTGCTCCCCTCCCTTTTCCCACCCTCTGGTCGATCTATCTTGCGCTAAAGCAAAAGCAAAAGCCAGCGTAAAAGATTCACTGAATCGAGCCGCGCGATTACCGCAGTCTTTACTTCGGAGAAAGCCGATTTTAGAACTAAATACTGTATATTTATACAGTGATTTTCGACGTCTACATCCTCGGTGCCAAGGGCAGTGACCCAGTGGAAGCGCTGCGCTCGGGTCCCAGGCGCGGTGAGCTGATCATCCGAAGGCGGTGGCCGGATGGCCCACGCACAGACTTGCAAGCCCTCCTACTGGAGCCAGGCACTCGCAACGAGTTACTGCCGGCGCTTTTGAACCCAACCGTCATTGCAATGAACAGCTTGGGGATGACCGTCGAGGGCACCACGGCGCACCAGTTCCGCAACACGGCCAAGGCCAGGTTCGAATATTCCAAAGAGCGATGGCTGTGCAAGCCGCCGGGCGCCAAAGCCGTGCTGGACACCGAGAAGCTAATGAGGCAAAGCGCTGAACGACTCAAGCGCGCGTTGGACAACCCATTTGATCCAGCGCATGACGATATAGACGATCACACTGGCGATCAGCCTTCGATGTGAGCTAGGCTACTCGCGTACTCTTTTCCTCGGATACCTGTCAGACATTCACTGGGGTGAGCTCTATCTGAAGTAGCAGCTGTGCAGTTTCATGGGATCACTTTCGCCGCGACTAATCGCTCAACGACAGCTCTATAAAAATCATCAGCCATGGCGGGCGTTTGCTCCATCCCCAAAAGAGCACCAGCCTTGAAATCGGCCGACCACACGGGCGTACTCAGCTTGGGGTCAATCAGCCGGACGTCGAATGTGATGGACGTTTGGCAAATGATGGATGCTTTTCCACATTCAACAAAGTAGCGCTTCGGCGTAATGATCAGGCTGGTACTTGTTGGTTGGGCTGGCGCTTCGATGGCCACGCTGAGCCTGCGCCTTTCCAGCCGTGGTTTCAAGTCTGTGGCCAGCCCCTTCCGAACATGCGAGAGCATCACCGGAACATCTCTCTGGGCTTGTGCTTCCTGCTTGGACCAATCCACTTCAAAGCCCTTCTTCACGAGCGTCTCATATGTGCCCTTGAGGGCGGGATTTTCAACAAAGACGATGCTCACAGAAGACACCGGCGTGGAAGGATCGGGGCCCCTTTTTTCATTGCTGACGAATGTCGAGCAGCCCACCAGCATGACGAGGCCAAGAAGAGTGGCAATATTGCGCCAGCAATGTATGCAACGAGAAAAAGCAGGTTGAGGATTCACAGTAGCTCCAACAATAAAAAAGAACACGACGACCAACGCGGAGCCATAGATGACAAGCGATCCCGTGCCACAAGGCGTCAGCGGACGGACTGTAAAGAGATGACGAGGAACGCGCCAATAGTGTTTTGACATCTGCGCATACGCATCTCTCATGGTGCTAATGAACACAGATCAAAGTGCGACTGCTTGCAGATAAACTCCCCCACACAAAAGGGAGGATCGCTTCATGAACACCAAAGCAGCACGTCAACGTGCAGGCTATTTCTCGGCTACCTGCGTGCTGGCCGTTTTGCTTCAGGCAAGCAGCGTGTCAGCGCTTGCGCAAGCAAGCACAACACCCAACACCCAACTCACCTCACGCCTGGACCAGGTCACCAAAATGCTCGCAGGCGCCGCATCGCGCGATGCCAATGCGGTGTGGGATGCAAAGACGGAGATTGAAGAGCTGCCCTACCCCGCACGCGGAGACCGCAAGCTTGCGCGGCGGCTGAACACCACGGCGCTGGAGAAATTCAAGGCCGACCAGATTCCCGATTCGATGGCTGACTTTGAAAAGGCGCGGCGGGCCGACCCTTCCGATCAGGAGATTGCCAACAACTACGGTTATGTGCTGTACCGGGTGGGCAAGCTGCCTGAGGCGGAAGCGCAGTTGCGCTACACGCTGGCGCTGGCGCCGGCACGGGCGGCCGCCTGGGCCAACCTGGCGGAAGTGTTTGGGGCGCAGGGGCAGGTGCAGCGGGCGGCGGATGCGTTTGTGGTGTCGCATCGCTTTTCGCGCAACCCGGATACGACGCGGCAATACATTGAGAAGTTTGCCGCGTCGACGACGGACCCGGCGGGTTTGAAGCAGGGCGCTGCGCAGGCGCTTTCGCGCTTGTTCCCGACTGTGGGGGCGAATGGCACGGCGGCTACCGCTGCGGTGCAACCGCTGGCAGGCACGACGACTGAACGCAGCGCGGCTGCGCAGGCAGAGATGGCTGCGGCGGCGGGCGCCGCAAGCAGCACTGCGGCGGCTGCCGGCAAGGCAGTGCCTGTGGCGCTGGCGGATCCGTTTGCGCGGCTGCTGTCGCAGCTGCCGAATCCTGAAGTGGTGCCGCTGTTTGCGGCAGCATCCCAGGGCTCAGCCACCGCGCGTGAGGAGTTGCTGCGCCTGGCCCATGGCGGCAATGCGCGCGCCCAGCATGCGGTGGCGACGATCTACAACAACGGTCGGGGTGTGGAGGTGAACCACGAGCTGGCCAATACCTGGTACCGCAAGTCTGCCGAGGCGGGCTTTGTGCTGGCCCAGGCCGGGCTGGCGTGGAACCAGCAGAATGGCATTGGCATGGCGGCCGACCTGTCGCTGGCGTTTGACAACTACCGGCGCGCGGCCGAGCAGGGGCACCCGTATGCGATGAACAACCTGGCCATGATGTACTACCGGGGCATGGGCACGCGGCCTGATGTGAAGGCCTCGTATGACTGGTTTGTGCGTGCAGCGGAGGCGGGCCTGGCGCGCGGCGCGCATAACGCGGCCTGGTACCTTGAGTACGGCGTCGGCCAGCCGGCGGATTTACGCAAGGCTTTTGCCTATTACCTGTCTGCCGCCACGGCCGGTTTTGCGCAGTCGCAGTACAAGGTGGGCCATGCTTATGAGTACGGCTGGGGCGGCAGCCAGGACAGGGCGGCGGCGATCGAGTGGTACAAAAAGGCGGCGCTGCAAGGGCTGGAGCCGGCCAAGGATGCCTTGAAGCGGCTGGGTGTGACTGATATTTAAAGTGCCTGCCGCCCATGAAAAAAGCCCTGTCACCAGGGCTTTTTTTATTCCTACCTATATATAGAGAGAGTCAGGCCGCCCCAGCGGCCGGGGCGCCTACACCCCCCAAACCACCTCATGCCCCGCCTTGAGATTGCGCTGCAGCATGTCGATAAAGGGCACGGCGCGCTGGCGCAGGCCCAGGCCGTCGCCGGGGACGACGCCGTCTTCGGCATTGGCGTCGTGGGCTTCCTCGTGGGCGATGGCTTCTTTCAGGGCGGCGATGGCGGCGGGCATCTGCTCGGGCAGGATGATGCCTTTGGGGGCGGGGTCTTTGCCGATGATCTCGAGGACCTTGCGGCCGTTGGCTTCGAGCATGATCACATCGCCGGCGTCTTTGGATTTGAATTTGTAAAGCATGGATGGCTCCTCAAGTTGTGCGGACAGACCATTATGGAAAGGTTTGAGCGACTTTTGTGTAGGCAAGTTTCACCATTTTGGCCCCTGAGGGGTTTGCGCGGGCCTGGGGCGGGCGGGTGGCGCGGCTCAAGCAAAATAGCGGCCTATGTTCAATATCGCCACTGTCCCCAAGTCGGCCCGCCAGGCGCTCAGCCAGGACGGCCTGAGCCTGCTGAACCCGGCCGAGCTGACGGCCACGCTGGAGCTGGGTAATGCCTGGGTGCCGGCCTGGAATGCCCTGGTGCCCTCCTGGGACCGGCTGCCGCCGGATGCCCACCTGAAGGACGGCGGGCATTACCGCAAGCGCCGGCACTCGTGTTTTGTGCAGGAGATGGCCTCGGGCACGCTGGTGCAAACGCCGCACCGCGCGCACTGGCAGCCGACGGACTACAACGCGCTGCACGGTGGTTTTGAGCGCTGGTTCGAGCCGGTGGAGCCGGCCGTGGCCACCGCCACGGCCTGGACGGACTTGATCGCCGCCCTGGGCAGGCTGTTTGCCCAGGTGCAGCCGGCCGAGCGCTGGCATATCGAGGCGCACCAGTTCCGCATCGACACGGCGGGCGGCGTGGGCCGGCCCACACCCGAGGGCGCGCACCGCGACGGTGTGGACTTTGTGGTGGTGATGATGGTGGGGCGCCACGGCGTGAAGGGCGGCGAGACCCGGGTGTTTGACGCCAACGGCCCGCACGGCGTGCGTTTTGTGATGCGCGAGCCGCTGACGGCGCTGCTGCTGGACGACGCGCGGGTGATCCACGAGACCACGCCGATACTGCCGGCGGACGACCAGTCCGGCGCGGGATTCCGGGACACGCTGGTGCTCACTTACAGGGCGGCAGGCTTCCAATCCCCCTGACACCCAGGGCGGCCCCGGCTGGATTGAAAAATTCAGCAAACTAACGCGGCGGGGGTATTCACCAGTGGGGGGCCGCGGGACTGGCTTTGCCAGACCGCAGGCGCCGCCCCCTTGAGGGGGAGCAGGCTACACGAAGTGAGCCTGTACAGGGGTGGGCTTGTTTCTCGGCAAACATCTGCTTTCCACCTCGCGGTAAACCCTGCTTGACGGATTTACTTTAAACCTAAACAATTAAGGCAAGATTAATCCAGAGAGTACGCTTTCATGCACATTCTTTGCCTGGGCGGTGGTCCCGCAGGTTTGTATTTCGCCCTGCTGATGAAGCTGCAGAACCCGGCCCACCAGGTGACGGTGGTGGAGCGCAACCGGCCTTTCGATACCTTTGGCTGGGGCGTGGTGCTGTCGGACCAGACCCTGGGCAACCTGCGCGCGGCCGACCCGGTGAGCGCTCAACTGATAGGCGATGCCTTCAACCACTGGGATGACGTGGAGGTGTTCTTCAAGGGGCGCTCGGTGCGCTCGGGCGGCCACGGTTTTTGCGGGATTGGGCGCAAGCGCCTGCTCAATATCCTGCAGGAGCGCTGCATGGCGCTGGGCGTGGCGCTGGTGTTTGAAACCGACGTGCAGGACGACCAGGCGATTGCGGCGCAGTACGGCGCCGACCTGGTGGTCGCCAGCGACGGCCTGAACAGCCGCATACGCAACCGCTACGCGGAGACCTTCAAGCCCGACGTGGAGCTGCGTGCCTGTCGTTTTGTGTGGCTGGGCACACGCAAGACGTTTGACGCCTTTACCTTCGCGTTTGAGCGGACCGAGCACGGCTGGTTTGCCGCGCACGCCTACAAGTTTGACGAAAACACCTCGACCTTTATCGTCGAGACGCCCGAGGCGGTGTGGAAGGCCCACGGCCTGGACCAGATGAGCCAGGAGGACGGCATCGCCTTCTGCGAGCGCCTGTTCGCCAAATACCTGGACGGCAACGCGCTGATGAACAACGCCACGCATGTGCGCGGCTCGGCGATCTGGATACGTTTCCCGCGCGTGGTGTGCGAGCGCTGGGTGCATGAGGCTTCCATCGAAGGAAAAAAAGTGCCTATCGTGCTGATGGGCGATGCGGCGCATACCGCGCATTTTTCGATAGGCAGCGGCACCAAGCTGGCGCTGGAAGACGCGATTGAACTGAGCCACTGCTTTGCCCAGCACGGCGATGCCACGGCGGCGCTGCAGGCTTACGAGGCGCTGCGCTCCGTCGAGGTGCTGAAGATACAGAACGCGGCGCGCAATTCGACCGAATGGTTCGAGAACGTGGACCGCTACAGCGGCATGGAGGCCGAGCAGTTCTTTTATTCGCTGCTCACACGCTCGCAGCGCATCAGCCATGAAAACCTGCGGGTGCGCGATGCCGCCTGGCTCCAAGGTTACGAACAGTGGCTGGCGAAGAGCAACGCCGCGCATGCGCCGCCGCCCATGCTGCTGCCCTTGAAGGTGCGCGAGCTCAGTCTGAAAAACCGCATTGTCGTGTCGCCCATGGCCACCTACAGCGCGGTAGATGGCATGCCGCAAGACTTCCACCTGGTGCACCTGGGCGCGCGCGCCCTGGGCGGCGCCGGCTTGGTGTTTGTGGAAATGACCTCGCCCTGCCCCGAAGGCCGCATCACGCCGGGCTGCCCGGGTTTGTGGAACGAGGCGCAGGCCAAGGGCTTCAAGCGCATTGCGGACTTTGTGCATGCATCCGGCGCGGGCGCCAAGATAGGCATGCAGCTGGGCCACAGCGGGCCCAAGGGCTCGACGCAAGTGGGCTGGGAAGCGCCCGACGAGCCATTGCCAACTGGCAACTGGCCGCTGCTGGCGGCCAGCGCCGTGGCCTACGGCCCGACCAACCAGGTGCCCCAGGCCATGACGCGCGCCGACATGGACCGCGTGAAGGCCGAATTTGTGCAGTCCACGCGCTACGCGGCCGAGGCCGGCTTTGACTGGCTGGAGCTGCATTGCGCGCACGGCTATCTGCTGTCGAGCTTTATCACGCCGCTGACCAACCAGCGCACAGACGAGTACGGCGGCAGCCTGGAAAACCGCTGCCGCTTCCCGCTGGAAGTGTTTACCGCCATGCGCGCGGTGTGGCCTGCCCACCTGCCCATGAGCGTGCGCATTTCGGCGCATGACTGGGCGCCGGGCGGCAACACGGCGGACGACGCGGTGGCGATTGCGCGGCTATTCAAGGCCGCGGGCTGCGATTTCATCGACGTGTCTTCAGGCCAAACCACGCGCGCGGCCAAACCGGTGTACGGCCGCATGTACCAGACGCCGTTTGCCGACCGCATACGCAACGAGGTGGGCATACAGACCATCGCCGTGGGCGCGATCTCGGAAGTCGACCACGTCAACAGCATCATCGCGGCGGGCCGCGCCGACCTGTGCGCGATTGCCCGCCCGCACCTGGCCGACCCGGCCTGGACGCTGCACGAAGCCGCCAAGCTGCAAAGCCGCCATGTGAACTGGCCCCAGCCCTACCTCAGCGGGCGCGACCAGCTGTACCGTGAAATCGCCAAGCAGCAGGCACTCGCTGCACAGCCCGCGACCGGCAAATAAGCATCGATAAAAAAACAAAAGCAAAAGCCAATACATCAAGGAGACCCGCATGGACATGGAAGCACGAGGCCACAGCGAACACCCGGAGGCATTGCGCCTGTGGCTGCGCATGCTGACCTGCACACAGCTGGTGGAAAAGCAGGTGCGCACCCAGCTGCGCGAGCAGTTCGACACCACGCTGCCGCGCTTTGACCTGATGGCGCAGCTCGAGCGCAGCCCCGAGGGCCTGAAGATGAACGAGCTGTCGCGCCGCATGATGGTGACGGGCGGCAACGTCACCGGCATCACCGACCAGCTGGTGGCCGAAGGCCTGGTCGAACGCGTAGACGTGGAGGGCGACCGGCGCGCCTACCGCGTGCGCCTGACGTCGCGCGGGCGCAAGCTCTTTGACGAAATGGCGGCCGAGCACGAAGCCTGGATCGTCGCGGCCTTTGAGGCCTTGTCACCGCGCGAAGTCGAATCGCTGCACAAGCTGCTGGGCAAGGTCAAGCAGCACCACAACCAACTCGCTGACGCAAAACTGGAAACCCCATGAAACACTACATAGGCCTGGCCAACCCCATGCACGCGCATTTCGATGCGATGGCCCACTACCAGGCGGAGCATTTCGCGTATTCGTTCGAGGACGGCGTCGCGACGCTGACCTTGAACCGCCCCGAGCGCAAAAACCCGCTGACCTTTGACTCTTACGCGGAGCTGCGCGATCTGTTCCGCACGCTGAACAGCGCAACCGACGTGAAGACGGTGGTGATCACCGGCGCGGGCGGCAATTTTTGTTCGGGCGGCGACGTGCACGAGATCATCGGGCCGCTGACCAAGATGAGCATGCCCGAGCTGCTGGAGTTCACCCGCATGACGGGCGACCTGATCAAGGCCATGCGCCTGTGCCCGCAGCCCATCATCGCGGCGATTGACGGCATCTGCGCCGGCGCGGGCGCCATGATGGCGCTGGCGGCCGACATGCGCCTGGGCACGGCCCAGGCCAAGACGGCGTTTTTGTTCACGCGCGTGGGCCTGGCGGGCGCCGACATGGGCGCCTGCGCGCTGCTGCCGCGCCTGATAGGCCAGGGCCGCGCGTCGGAGCTGCTGTTCACCGGTCGCGCCATGAACGCGCAGGAAGGCCTGGCCTGGGGCTTCTTCAACGCGCTGCATGAGCCGCAGGAGCTGCTGGCGCAGGCGCAAAAGCTGGCGCGCGAACTGGCCGAGGGCCCGACCTTCGCGCACGGCATGACCAAGACCATGCTGCACCAGGAATGGGCCATGACGCTGGACCAGGCCATCGAAGCCGAGGCGCAGGCGCAGGCGATCTGCATGCAGACCAAGGACTTCACGCGCGCCTACAAGGCGTTTGCGGCCAAACAGAAACCGGTGTTCCAGGGCGACTGAGCCACGCGGCCCGGCAAGACAACAAGGCAAGGACATTCACGCATGAAATCGAGCACCGCCCACCTGGCTTTGCCTTTTTTTGACGAGGTTCACCGCGAGCTGGGCCGGCGCCTGGCCGACTGGGCGCCCCAGCAGCAGGTCGACGAGAGCGACGACCGCAAGGCCTGCAAGGAATGGGTGGCGCTGCTGGGCGAACAGGGCTGGCTGCGCTATTGCGTGCCGGCGGGCAAGGACGGCGCCCTGGGCGGCGCGCTGGAAAAACTGGACTCGCGCGCGCTGGTGATCCTGCGCGAGACCCTGGCCTTTCATTCGCCCCTGGCCGATTTTGCGTTTGCGATGCAGGGCCTGGGCAGCGGCGCCATCACGCTGGCGGGCACGCCGGCGCAGCAGGCGGCCTACCTGCCGCTGGTGGCCAGCGGCAAGAAGATCGCGGCCTTTGCCTTGAGCGAACCCGATGCGGGCTCGGACGCCGGCGCCATGGCGACCTCGGCCACTGACACGGGCGAGGGCTGGACGCTGAACGGCAGCAAGACCTGGATCAGCAACGGCGGTATCGCGGATTTTTACGTGACCTTTGCCAAGACCGACCTGCAGGCCGGCACGCGCGGCATCACGGCCTTCATCGTTGATGCCAACAGCAAGGGCCTGGACAGCAGCGAGCACATCGCGGTGATGGCGCCGCACCCGTTGGCCACGCTGAAGTTCGCGCACTGCAAGCTGTCGCGCGATGCGCAGCTGGGCGTGCTGCACGGTGGCTTCAAGCTGGCGATGCAGACGCTGGATATCTTCCGCGCATCCGTCGCGGCCGCCGCGCTGGGCATGGCGCGCCGCGCGCTGGCCGAGGCGGTGCGCTTTTCCAAAGAACGAAAAATGTTCGGCCAGACCCTGGCCGACTTCCAGCTGACGCAGGCCAAGCTCGGCGAAATGGCGGCCCTGGTGGACGCGGCCGCGCTGCTGACCTACCGCGCCGCCTGGATGCGCGACGAGAGCGAACGCCTGGGCAGCGGCGCGCGCATCACCGCCGAGGCGGCCATGGCCAAGATGACGGCCACCGAGAACGCGCAGAAGGTGATCGACATGGCGCTGCAAATGCACGGCGGCCTGGGCGTGAAGGTGGGCACCAAGGTGGAAAGCCTTTACCGCGACATACGCTCGCTGCGCATTTACGAAGGCGCGACCGAAGTGCAGCAACTCATTATTGGAAAGGCCCAATTGCAATCATGAGCACCTCCGTTTCCGACCCTGTCAAAAGCGTTTCCGCAGTGGACTCCGCGCCATCCGCGCCTTCTGCGCAGGTGGACCGTTTTGTGCACGAGCGCCTGCCCGCGCCCGAGCAGTTGCCGCGCATGGAATATGCGCTGCCCGAGCTGCGCATTCCGGCGCTGGCCAACCTGGTACAGGCCTTGTTTGACAAGGCGATTCGCGAGGGGCGCGGCGACAAGCCTATGCTGCGCTCGGACAAGATCACGCTGACATATGCCGAAGCCCTGGAGCGCGTGAACCGCATCGCGCAGGTGCTGACCGAGGACTTCGGCCTCAAGCCCGGCAACCGCGTGCTGCTGCGCGGCGGCAATTCCATCGGCATGGCGCTGGCCTGGCTGGGTGTGGTGCAGGCCGGGCTGGTAGCGGTGGCGACCATGCCGCTGCTGCGCGCCAAGGAACTCGGCGAGATCATCGAAAAAGCCAGGCCCGCGCTGGCCTTATGCGATGCAACGCTGCTTGATGAACTGCAGGCGGCGCAGGCGCCCAGCGCCGCGCTGCCGACCATCGTGCCCTTTAACCTGATGGGTGCACCGGGTTCGCTGGCCGTGCTGTCGGCGCAAAAGGATGGCAACTTCAAGCCCTGCCCGGTGTCGGCCGACGATATCGCGCTGATGGCTTTTACCTCGGGCACCACGGGCAAGCCCAAGGCTGCGGTGCACACCCACCGCGACGTGCTGGCCGCCTGCGAGGCCTGGCCGCGCCATGTGCTCAAGGCCAGGCCGGACGACATCGTGGTCGGCTCGCCGCCGCTGGCCTTTACCTTCGGGCTGGGCGGCATGCTGATTTTTCCGATGTGGGCCGGCGCCTCGGTGTATTACCCCTCCATCGGCTATACGCCGGAGGCCATGGTCAAGCTGATCAAACAGGTGGGCGCCACCATTTGCTACACCGCGCCCACGTTTTACCGGCAGATGGCCGCCTTTGCCAAACAGCACGGCGTGCCCGGCCTGCGCCTGTGCGTGAGCGCCGGCGAAAGCCTGCCCGACGCCACGCGCCAGCTGTGGAAGGATGCCACCGGCATCGAAATGATTGACGGCATAGGCGCGACCGAGATGTTTCACATCTTTATCTCGGCGGCCGGCGCCGACGTGCGCCGCGGCGCCATCGGCAAGGTGGTGCCCGGCTATACCGCCAAGGTGGTGGACGACACGGGCGCCGAAGTGCCGCGCGGCACGATAGGCAAGCTGGCGGTGGTGGGGCCCACGGGCTGCCGCTACCTCGAGGACGAACGCCAGGGCAACTATGTGAAGAACGGCTGGAACTACCCGGGCGATGCTTTCATGCAGGACGCCGACGGCTACTTTTTTTACCAGGCGCGCGCCGACGACATGATCATCACCGCCGGCTACAACGTGGCCGGCCCGGAGGTGGAAGATGCGCTGCTCAAGCACCCGGCCGTGGCCGAGTGCGGCGTGGTGGGCCTGCCCGACGAGGAACGCGGCATGGTGGTGAAGGCCTTTATCGTGCTCAAGCCCGGCGAGGCCGGCGGCGACGCCACAGCCAAGGCCTTGCAGGACCATGTCAAGGCGACACTCGCGCCCTTTAAATACCCGCGCCAGGTCGAGTTTGTCGACAAGCTGCCGCGCACCGAGACCGGCAAGCTGCAACGCTTCAAGCTGCGCCAGCCATGAAGTTCAGCGTTCCCAAGCGCGTGCGCTTTCACCACTGCGACCCGGCCGGCATTGTTTTTTACCCGCAGTTTTTTTACCTGCTGCACGAGGTGCAGGAAGACTTCCTGGAACACATAGGCTTTCCCGAGCACCAGCTGATTGCCAGCGGCGTCGGCGTGCCCATCGTGGACCTGAAGACCGAGTTCCTCGGCATGTGCCGCAACGGCGACGCGCTCACCATGACGCTGGAGCTCACGCGCATAGGCGGCTCCAGCATCGGCATGCAGTACGAGATCCACGGCGAAGCCGGCGACACCAGGCTCAAAGCCCACGGCGTGATCGTTTATTCCGAAGTTCCCAACGGCAAACCCATGCGCATTCCCGATGCACTGCGCGAGGCTTTGTTGCCCTATTTAAAAACACCCCCTGGAGCCCAGCCCCATGATCAAAAAACTGCAACCCCCTGACTGGGCCGAACCGAAGGGCTATGCCAACGGCATGCTCGCGCGCGGCGCGCTGCTCTTTGTGGGCGGCCAGATCGGCTGGAACGCGAAGCAGGAGTTTGAGAGCGACGACTTCGTCGCGCAGACCAAGCAGGCGCTGCAGAACATCGCGGCGGTGCTGAAAGCCGGCGGCGCCGGGCCCGAGCACATGGTGCGCATGACCTGGTATGTCGTCGACAAGGTGGAATATGTCGCCAGGCTCAAGGAGCTAGGCGCAGCCTACCGCGAGGTCATGGGCAGGAACTTCCCGGCCATGACTTGCGTCGAGGTGGCCGGCCTGGTGGAGGACCGGGCACAGGTGGAGATTGAGGTCACGGCGGTGGTGCCGGACTGAAGAAAAGAGCACGTGCCTGTCGTTGCCAGGGTGGCGTCTGATAGCCCTGCAGGGACGGAAGCTGATGCTAGCGCGCGACCAGCTTTGCGAGCTGCGCGGCGTTGTCGGCGCAGATCTGGCGAAATTCCGGGCTGATGCGCTGGTCAGCCGCAGCCAGCGCCCAGAACGCGAGGGCCGCGCGCGCCGCGTCTTGCCAGGCCGCCGCTTCGACCGGCAGCGGCAACCGCGGAGTGTAGCTGCGGGGTGGCAGCTCGACGCCTCGCACCGGCGCATAGAGCATCGGCAACATGTCGTAAATAGGCGCCAGCCGCAACACATTGCTGTCCCCGGTTTTCCCCGGAAGGAAAGACAGGTTGCCGTCGTGCATATCGGTGTTGCCGATCAGTTGCCCGAACAGCCAGACGCGCAGAATGTGATCGACCTCCTCTTCTGCCAGCCAGCCCTTTTGCACCAGAGGCCACACGGCCTCCGCCCACGGACGCCCGACGACACCGACAACGGCGTTGTTCACGGCAGACCAGGACACCATCGGCGACCGACCCAATGCGCCGTGGCGATCAAACCTGTCAACCTCAAGGAACACCCGATCGCCATATTCGAAGATCCTCGAGCTCGCCGTGGCGATGCCGGCCTTCTCTTGGAGCACCCGCCCGGCCAAGTGCTCACACACCAGTAAATCCGCCCAGCGACGAGTGCCCGGTGAAGTATCCGACCCCGAGAACTTGACCAGCACATGCTGTTGCGCGCCGCCATCCGTCTGCCTCAAGGCCGTGAATTTGGGGAATTCGCCGCCGGCCGAGGAGCCGGCCACACCTTGCTCCAGCGCCCGGGCCGCTAGCCTCGGGTATGCCTCGGCAAGCTGTGATGTCGCCCAGCCCGCCGGCGAAGCACCGGAGGTGGTCCGCTGCACATGGTCAAGCCATAAACGGCATGCGGTCGCGCCCACCAGTAGATCGCCCGGGGTATCACTTCCCAACACCGAGAGGGCATACAACACATCGTCGTCGGACCAGGTCGCAGGATCCTCATTCAACTGAAGTACGGCGGCGTGATGCCGTGCGAAGTTGCGACCTAGAAAGCCCTGCGGCCTCATGTCCTGCATAGGATATGGCAAGCCCTCAAACCAGCCCTCCAGCATCGCCCCTTCGAGAGGCCACCGGCTCTCGCCCCTAAGGTCGATAGCGGTCCCGTCGGGATAGACCAGATCCAGCCGACCAATCTCATGAGGAGCGCCTTCACGATCGATCCGAAAAAGCGGCAGCGGCTCCATCGACCCGCGCAGTGCTCGCCTGGCCGCATAGCGAGTGCGGCGCGCGCGTCCGCGCACAATAATTTCACCCCCTGCCGCGCGAATGGCCCGGCTCAGGGTCGGCCGGCTCGCCCCCATCAGGTCGGCAAGCCGACTGGCTGCCAATGGGCCGTTAGCGCGAAGCAATGCGACAGGATCAATCGGCATGATGAAACAATTTTCGAACTAATTTTTTGATTCTTCGATAGGGAGATTTCTTAAATTATCTCCCCGCATGAAACAATTCATGAAACGATTTTATCCTGCCTTTCATTGAGAATACAAGCAATCACGTTGGATAGGCCGTTCCTCTTGCTCTTGACATCGGGACGTACGAGTTCAGCCGCCACGATGCATGGCATCATGCTCAAGTGAAGCAAGAGTAAAAACGCGCCCAATAGTGGGACCTCCGCAATCCCGACCAGTGCCGGAGGCAATTGAGCAAAATGCCGACCTGCGCACGCTTGACCTGCTTCTTGAAGGTGACGGAATTCAACAACTGGGAAGCTGCAGTATCGGGCCATTTATGACGCAAAGATGTATACTTTAGTGTGCAATTCACAAGGCAAGGTTCTGCCTTCTGCCGTGCTTCCCTTCGCAATCCAAAGCGACATTGGCGCCCTTCGCAATGATTCATCTCGCGGACCAATTTGTGGCCATGCACAAACTGCTCGCGGAGTCGCGCGTACGGGCCACCTGCAAGCGCTACCAGAGAGGCGTCTACCTGGTGTTGCTCGGGCTTGCGGGCCCGCTTGTGATCGCTGTCACGCCCGATAGCCAGCATATTTTCTGGTCGGCGATTCTGCTTGTGGTCGCCGCGGCCTCTTGCATTGAATCTGGTTTGGAAGAGTTTCCCTACGGGCCGGTGCTTGCCATCCTGCCTTTGCTGATCGCGGCAACTGTTGCGTGGTCAAGTGCGACCCCATGGCTGCTGGTTCTTATAGTGGTCGCGATGGCGAGTTACTGGAGGATTCGCGTAAAACACCGAAAAACGATGAGGCCATTGGGGATCGCCGCGCCAGAAGCACAACACGTCGCCAGGCAAGATGAACGCCGTGCAATGCAATTGCTCGCTGCGGCCAGCCACGACCTGCGCCAGCCTGTGCAGGCGCTGGTGGCGCAGGTCAACCTGATGGGGGGCAACCCGGCCTACATCAATCCGCAGCGCTTCAAGGACGTTCAGACCAGCGTGAACACCCTTGCGGAGATGCTCAACGACCTGCTCGACGTCAATCGGATCAACCTGGGCCTTTATGAGGCAAGGCCGCAACCAGTCAATGTCCGGCTCCTGCTGCAGGAGGTCGAGCAGGTTTTCGCGGCCAATGCGAGCACCAAGGGACTTCGCCTGCTGGTTGAATGCACCGAAGACGTGTGGATCAAAAGCGATCTGAAGCTATTGCGCCGGATTGTTTTCAACCTGGTGGTGAACGCGATCAGATACACCGATGTCGGCGGCATCCAGCTAAGTTGCCTGGTTGTCGAGGGCCGGGCACTGCTTCAGGCAGAGGACACGGGGAAAGGCATGAACGTGGAAGACTTTCCAGGGAAAAGCACCACGTTCGAGCGGCGACCGACGGCCAGCCACCAAGGCCTTGGCTTGGGGCTTGCAATCGTCAGCACCATGGCGCTTCAGCTGGGGCATACGCTGCGCGTGGTGTCTGAACTTGGCGAAGGCACGCAAATCGAAGTCGACCTCGGCGAACGTATCTCCGCCCCTTCGGCGGCAGAGCAGGCGGGCAACGCGGCGCCCTCTGTACTCGCCGGCACACTCATTGCAATCGTGGAAGATGACGCGGCCGTCCGCCAGTCATTGGCGAATACCCTGGAGAGCTGGGGATGCCGCACGGTTTCAGCCGATAGCGGGCAGGGGCTTCAGGCGCAATTGCGCCACCTCGGCGCGCCACCCGCGCTGGTGATCACGGACTTCAACTTGCGGGCCAAGGAAACGGGCCTGGATGTCATCCGCGCATTGCGCAAGACCAGCCACGGGGCCAGGATCCCCGCGATCCTCCTGACTGGCGACCTGGTTGCCGATGTGCAGGAAGGCGCGACGCTCGCCGACGTCCGCGTGTTATACAAGCCGGTACGGCCTTCGGATTTGCGCAAGATTGTCAACGAACTGGTCTTCGCGAACCAGCGACAAGCATAGACACCACGTGAGCGAAACCATGAAATGGACAGTGTCAGTGCACCATCAAGCTCGAGTCGCTATCGTGCGTATAGCCCCAGAGCTGCGCACTCGATGGAAGGTGACCTGCCAGAATGTCCATGATGCGCTCGGCACCGGCACGTTTACAGGCTACGGCGCTCACCCCGGCGATCCACGCCTTCTCAAGAATCGCGGGCGACTCTTGCGGAACCAGAAGGACCACGGGCAACGTCGACGCCGGCTCCCCCGATTCGCGGATCGCCCGGGCCAGCTCCAGCCCATCCATACCCGGCATGTTCAGGTCGGTCAGCACCGCATCGAAGGACTGGTGGCGCAGCAACTCCAAAGCCTCTGCCGCATTACCGGCAAGATCAACAACGTGACCACCGGCGCTGAACTCGTCGGCCATCACCAGCCGGTTGATTCGGCGGTCATCGACCAGCAACAGCCGCAAAGACTTTTTGCAGCCCGTGAAGCTGCGCACAGGAATCCGCAGCCTCAGCACCACCGCATCCCCCCTTCGCGCGTATTCGCCCAAGCTCAGCTCCGCGCCCATCGACAGCGCAAGCGCCCTGGCGCACTCCAGCTCGCGCTCCGCGCAAGCCGACAGCGAAAGTTCGCAGCCAATTTCAAAGCACAGGTCGCTCCTGCCTGGCTGGGGCGAATCCAGATAAACGTCGATGCCGACAGGATCGCTCCAGTCGGACTGCCTTGACCGGACAAGATGCATGAGAACCTGTTCAACAATCACCTCGCTACCCGGGAGCTGGATCAGCTGGGATTCACGCGAATCCCGCGCGAATCCGGCGGAAAGCTCAAGCTGAATGGCGGTTGACCTGGAAAGCCTCTCGAAGAGCGAACGCAGCGTGGAGGGCGGACGATTTGGGGGAAGGCTGCGCTCAGCGGTTTCATGGGTGCCTACAAGCAGCGCGTCCAGCGAATTCAGTAACCTGCCTGCTTCGCCTCGCAACGAGAGCAATTGCATATGCTCCTGTACGCCGCAGGTGGACTTCCGGGCCAGCAGTCGAACGGCCGAAGCCATGACCGAGGCGGTGCTGATGCGGCCGCCCAGTTCCCGAAGAAGGCGAGTGCATGCCTGTGCCAGTTCCGAAGCCGCATTGAGCTCCAACGCCGCGTTGGTATCGACTGGCAGCACGCGTGCGTACTCGGATGAAGCACCCATGATTCGTTCTTTTCGCATTGGTATTCTGGGTCGGCGAAGCCTGTCGCTTAAAAATGGACTGTCAAAAAGTCTTTCGCCAATCTCCCGTCAAATTTACGCCCCAAGGGCCGGCAGGTCCAATGCATGTTCTGGGCACATCTATACCCATCAGCTATGAATCTGACCCAACGCCAACTCCGGATGTTTGTCGTGACGGCGACGCTCGGTAACGTTTCTCGCGCAAGCGAGGCGCTCCATCTCAGCCAGCCCGCACTGACGCGGGCGCTGCAGGAGTTCGCGGGGCAGCTGGGGTTTGCACTGTTTCGCCGCGAAGGACGAGGCCTGGCGCTGTCGCGTGAAGGCGCGCGCTTCCTGCCGATTGCGCAGCGCCTGCTCCGCGAGATGGATCACGTGCTTGAGGATGTGCGCGACGAAACAAAAGGCGTACGCGGCGCCGTGACGATCGCCGTCGGCGCCGCCTTCGGAAGCACGGTGTTGCCCGGCGTGCTGCGCAAATTTGCTGAGGACTATCCGCTGGTTCGCGTGCGGTTGATCGAGGACGACAGCGGCCCCATCATGGAGCACGTGACAAGGGGCGAAGCCGACCTTGGGATCGCCTCGCTGGTGGGCGACCCCGCGCCACTTTATTGCGAACGCATACTGCGTGCGCCTATCGGCCTGCTTCTGGATTCGCAGCAATTTACCGTCGCGCCCGACCAGACCGAACAGGCGCTGGCAACATTACCCATCTTGAAGGAAGCCTTGGGCACGAGCACGCTGCATGCGCTGCGGTCCAGCGGCTCCGCGGTGGTCAGCCGCATGGAAACCGGCATCGAGCTGTCAAGCCTGACACTGCAGATCGCGCTGGCGAAAGCTGGTGTCGGGGTAGCCGTGATGTCTGCCCTGGGGGCATCCAACCCGGCGGCTTCGGGCCTGCAGTTCACGGTACTCAAGCCGGCGGTGTTCCGCGAGATCTACCTGGTGCACCAGCGGCAGGTCCCCCTCAGTCCCGCCGCCAGTGTTTTCAGGGACACCTTCTGGAGCCATTTGCCCGTGCTGCAGAGCACGCTAAAAATTCATCCCGCCGTGGCATTCTTCAACACCTCCAACGCCAACGCCAACGCCAACGCCAATTTCAACGCCGATGCCGGCCCCGGTGCGTGAATTTCTCGTCACCCGCAGACACACTCGCAAACAACCTGCACGTCCCATTCCCGCAAGGCTGGCGCGGTCCCGCCAGAAGAAAGCACATCGGCCTTGCGCCCTTCGCTCACGCGCAACCGCAGCATCAAGCTGTCGAGTTCTTCTTTGCCGTCTCGATGGCAGGCACTGCCCGCTTCAATCGAGACATCGGCCCCTGGACCGGCTTGACGCAAAAGAGGCAACAAGGCCATTCCAAGCGGCTGCACCTGCAGCTCCCGCACTGCTGTGGCTGCGGATTCAGGCACAAGAAGATTCCATGCCTTGCCACCACCCGCGGCCCCACCCTTGGGCTGTAGCGCCATCAGCGCCAGCAGCCACTCCCGCAAGCCCGCCAGCGAGATCCAGCCGCCGGAATGGCAAAGCTGGGCCAGCAGCTTCAGATGGTCGCTCACCAGGTAGAGCTGATGGTCTTCGACCAGGGGTGCCGGTGCGCTGATGATGCATCGGTTCAATGCGTTGAGGCAGCTGTGCGGGTCCCATAGGCAAGACAGGTCAAGGGAATCCGGGCCGTAAGGTTCCGCGACCTTTGCCCCGGCAGCCGGCAGAACCTCCGTTGCCTGCGGCCGGGCTTGCCGATCGCGGCTCAACCAGCCGGCCCGGCCGCCCACAGCCAAACCCAGCAGGAACGCGGCACTGGCGAGGGCCGTGGCGGTGAAAGGAGTCATACAGGCGTCACTTCTTCAACCCACCTTGAACTGCTGCTCGAAAGGTTTGCTGACGACCAGGGTTTCAGGCCGGTCCTTGAGATGAACCCTGAAGCGCCCCATTTCATCGCGGCGCATGAAATCGACGCGCTTTATATTGACAATGGTGCTCCGATGCACTCGCTTGAACAACGCCTCGTCCAGGTTTGCCGCAACATCGCCGATGCCGTGCCGCACCAAAACCTGGCCCACGGCCAGAACGGCAATCGTGTACTTGCGCTCGGCCTGGAGATACAAAATTTCATTGGGATCCAAAGGCACGACATCGCGCCCGCGCACGCCTGTCAGCCAGCGGGGCGAGTTGGCGGCCACGGCAGGTGTGGGAGAAGCCCTCGCCGCCGCAACCCGCCGGGCGTAAATCATGTCATCGGCTCTTTGAAGGGCTTGCCCGAATCGAGTGGGCCTGACAGGCTTGACAACATAGTCGACGACTTCGTTGTCAAAAGCGAAAAGCGCCTGGGACGGATCTGCTGTGACCAGGATGACCACGGGCGGTACGGAGGCCTTGCGCACAATGTCAAGCGGGCTCATCCCCGGCAACTGGGCGCCCGGCATATGGAGGTCGAGCAAAAGAAGGTCGGGCCTGACACTGTCCAGGACGCCCTCCAGCTCAGCTCGGGAGTGCACGATCGCGTCAACATGCCAGCACGCGGAGAACTGTGCCACAAGGCCGGCGAGCGCCTGGGCCTGCTGAGGATCGTCTTCGGCGATAACAATGCGTTTAAGTTCCATCCCTGAAGTCTCCTTTTTGAATGAGCGCCTGTTGAATTCGCCACGGCCGACCAGCAACACTCCGAGCACGGCGGCGATCCTTCTTTTGTGTTCCTGCCACCTTCAATACCTGATGCGGCCGGCCCGGCGCGCCCACTCTTCGTAAACCGCCCAGGCTTCGGGATGAAGTTGCGGCATCTCCTGGGCGGGTATGGAACGCTCATGGAGCGGTCTGGCAAGCTGGCGGTCTATTTCGGCATTGTCGAAGCCGATGGTCTCGGCATCCTCGGGTTTGCAGCAGTAATAGATCTTGCTGATGCGGGCCCAATACATGGCGGCCATGCACATCGGGCAAGGC
Organism: Polaromonas sp. CT11-55; assembly: GCF_047303325.1. Taxonomy (NCBI): domain Bacteria; kingdom Pseudomonadati; phylum Pseudomonadota; class Betaproteobacteria; order Burkholderiales; family Comamonadaceae; genus Polaromonas; species Polaromonas sp. CT11-55. The sequence continues at coordinate 84,405 of NZ_JBKBEX010000017.1, forward strand.
ACGGAGATGTTGTAAACCTCGCAGCCCGACAGGTCATGGCTGCCCAGCTGCTTCGCGGCGGCGCGTATGGCCATGATTTCACCATGGGCGGTCGGGTCCGTGCTGGAAACAACCCGGTTGCAGCTCTCGCCGACGATCACGTCGTCCTTCACGATGACGCATCCGAACGGCCCACCGTGGCCGGCGGCGCTGCCGCTGCGCGCGAGTTCGATCGCGCGGCGCATATAGTCATCGTGACGGGTCATGGCGGCCGGTCCTCGCGGTAATCAATGGTGCCAGGCTGGCGGCATGCGCTCGCTGACGGGCGGCAGGAAGCGATCGGTGTAGACACTCGCCACGGGCAGGGGCGCCTTGTTATCGGTCGTCTGGAGCACGCTGTCGATCACCGCCGCCAGCCGCTTCGGGTCCGGGCTGGACAACCCGTTCTTGACGACATGGGGCGTGAGAATAAGCTGGCCGAGCAGCAATTCAAGCCGTCTGGCCTCGCCGTCCAGGTCGACCAATGAATCGCGCGTCTTGAGGCTGGCCAGCGCTTCCTTCGGGTTCTCGATCATGGCCTTGATCGAGCGATTCAGTGCACGAACAAAAGCACGGACCGTGTTCGGATTTTTCTGCGCGAATTCAGGCGAAACAATCAGCGCCTGGCCAAAACCGTCCACACCAAAATCCTTGTAGCGCATCACGACAAACTGCTGTTTGAGACTGGTCAGCTGGTTGATGGAGCTGATGGTGAACCCGGTGATGACGTCGACTTCTCCGCGGGCCAGCATGATCTCGCGCAACTGCGAATCCACTGTCTTCAAGGTCAAGCGGGAAAGATCGATCTTGTTGGCGTGGGCCAGCACTGGCAGCATCTGCCGGGCGCCGTCGAATTGCGAAACACCGATGCGCTTGCCTTCGATGTCCTTGGGTTTGGTGATGCCTTTGCCTTGCAGGCTGAACAAGGCCAGGGGCGAGTCGTCCTCCGCAACATAAACCGCAAGCACTGTCCGGCTGCGGTTTTCCGCGTTGTGACGCGTCAGGGTTCCGAGGTCCGCATAGCCGAACTGATAAGTTCCGCTGGCCACACGCTGGACGGCAGCGGCAGAGCCCGAACCGCGGTCAACCGTCACGTTCAAGCCCTCCTCCTTGAAGAATCCCTTTTCCACCCCGTAGATGTACATCGCCTGGCTCGCGATAAAGGTCCAGCCCAGTGCCATCTTGATGTCAGGCTTCTCAATGGCCTGTGCGCTCGCCGTCTGCGGGGTGACAACCATGATCACCATGGAAAGAAAACCGGCGGCAAGGATAGTTAGGGAGCGAAGCTTCAAGGTCGATGTAATTGCAATTGGCATATGGAGATATCTACAAACAAGCATCAATAACTGACGCCCCATATTGGACAGATGTATGAAAATGTAAGTACACGTTTTGGTGCCGTCAACACTAGAATTTTGAGCAATACGTTCTAATTTCTGCAACGCCAATGCCACTGCGAATTTTCCGGCGCTCCATGCACTACTTTGAAGTGGTTGCGCGCACCCAATCGATTCGCGCCGCCGCCGAAACCTTGCATATCGCGCCCTCGGCTGTGAGCCGGGCCATACAGCAACTTGAAGAAGAAATAGAGGTTCCCCTGTTCAACCGGACGTCACGGGGCCTGCAGCTGACTGTCGGGGGCGAGACCATACTAGCCTCCATGCAGCAGTGGAAGCGGGAGACCCAGCAGCTGGCTGACAACGTCAGAAGCCTCAAAGGCACTCGCCTGGAGACCATCCGCATCGCGGCGGTCGAGGTCGCCACCTACGAGCTTGTGCCGCAAGCCATCGCCAGCGTGCGGGAGCGGGTGCCCGGGCTGAGCATTTCTCTTCTAGTCGGCGATTTTGGGTTATGAGCGTTCTAACCCTCGTCGACGTTTTGCGATTCGCGTTGGCCTAAAACGGCTTAAGTCGTTGATTTAAAAAACAATCGACTGTGCAGCCACATTTTTCCCTCGTCCCGCTTGGCCCCAATCGGCACCACTTCGGCACACCCCATGCATAAAGGGGAAATGGTAGATGAGATTAACAGAGACCATTGGGTCACCGCAAATCAAGACAAGAGGGCACCACGACTTCCCCGCAAACGGCAAAGATAACCCCCAGCGAACTCCATCCCTAGGCCGAGAAGCTGGTAACCGAAGCTACAAAAAATCGCAGAAACAGCGACGCACTTTGGGGCAGATCAACTGGGCATCCCATCTCAACCGGAACGGCTACTTTTCGGCGCATGGGCTTGACTTCAGCAGTCGGCTAAAAGCACACTTAATGCGCACACGGGCCGCACGGTTACGCTTCCGGGGGCACCGTCAGTGTTAAATTAATCTAACAACCAGGGCCTGTTGTTAAATGAAATGAACACTCTTCAAACCATCGCTGAGAGCCTCCGCCAAGGTCGCAAGGGCAGGAGTGACGTGGAATTGGCTCGCAAGACAGGGCTTACCCGCCAAAGTGTGAGCCGTGCTTTGAGTGGAGAGCACAACTTCAACGTGAATTCACTTTTGGCGATTGCTGAAGCCAACGAGCAGGTCGTGGTGTTGATACCCCGTGAAGCTGCCCGCGTTCTGATGGGTATCAATGAGACTGAGACTCTCCGCATCGCCACCATGACGTCGGGTCTCTTGTCTCTGTAATGCGCTCCTCTCATTGACTTCTCTGACTCTGCCTGAAGCTAGTGAGATCTAGCTCCCATCTCCGTGATGGCCAACTAAAAGACTGGACTGTGTTCATCGGGCCTCAAAGTGCGGCCACGCTTTCCCTCATTCCGTTTAGCCCAACCGCACTACTCAGCCACATACCGTGCAGACACGCGAGCTGGAAGATGTAGTCAACAGCGACTGTTGGGTCACTGCAAGAAGGCGCCAACATTTCCTTGAAAACGGAAATATCCACCAGCAAAAATCACCCACCGATGGGACAAATCGGCTGATTTAGGCCAATTTCTCACCCAAAAAATATCGTTTTAGTCCCTAGAGTTAACTGCTCAACCGGCTGTCGGAATGCCGACCGTCCGAATATCTTGTAGCGGAGTAACCCTTGGAACCTGACCCGAATAAGCTACCCATCGTCCAACAGGACGATCTGTTCTCCCAAAGTGCAGTAGATTGCGAACCGACCGCACACCCACCGGCATTTTCCCAGCCTCACCTAATTAAAGATGGCATGGGACTTCCGGAGGCCGCCCAAATAATCGCCTCGTCCGCGAATCTGTCGCTGGAAACTGCCACGGCCGCGCTTCGCACCGTCGGCTATGTCGATGAGATCCATGCTCTCAGAGAAGTCATTGAACTGTTAGCGGGCATGAAAACGAGATTCAAGGCACTTGAGAAAGTTGTCACTCACCTCCCGGGAATATTCCAGGCATTCGATATCGTGGGCTCTCTTGACCCGACCGTTGCGGAGCCGAGCGTCTACAAAAAAAACTCCAGCATCCGGTGGAAATCCGCAAACTGGACAGCCGAAGGCAATTACCTTGAATGGATGTTTTTCTACTGTGCACCCCAGCAATTCGCTGAGCTCCTGGCAGACGATGCACCGTTGCGGCTGGATGTGTTGACCGTCTGGTGGTTTTACGGTTCTGCGGTGCGTTTATATGGTGACCAGATTCCGACATGGCGGGACCGGGACAGCTCTTTTGCGACACCGGACCTTGATATCGCTGCCGTAAAAAACCTCGGGGGGGATACTGGGCGCACGACCGCCGTCGAAGCTGGCGCCGTAGCTTCAGGCTACAAGAGCTGGCTTGCTGAGGTAGATCCACGCAACAGCCCCAGTGGTCATGGAGGGATCTACAGTGACGTCAAGCTGCCTCGAGCCATGGGGCGGCTAAGCGCCGTAGAGGAACTTGACGCCGAGCGGCTGAGTACCCTGGCTCCGCTCGTCGAACAAACCCCCTTGCCCAGGCTGGGAGAGCTGGAACTGCTCAAATCCCACCACAATTTCCCCCGCCCTACCGAACTCGAAAGGCTAAGGGTATTCCTGCAAAACGGGAAAGAACCTCTTTCCCCTCTGTATCACGAGGCGAATCTGATCGCGATGGCTATTGTTTCGTGCAGAACCGTCGAAAACAATCTCCAGTGGCGGGTATATCAGAACCCTTCGAATGACCCACCGGCGGACCGAATCGAGTGGAGATTCGAAAGCCGCTCACCTATGGGAGGACGGCACCTCATTCCCGCATGGCATAAGGCTGAGCACGGAGTGAGAGATGCACAGGCAATATGGTACCTCCCTCACAGCATTTCTCATTGGTTAAGAAGCCTGGATGTTGGGTTCGGAAGGCCGCGACTCGTAGATTTGCTTCCGCTATCCGAAAAAGATTGGCCGTCGCGCGCCTATCTGGCCCTGGCAAAGGAACTCGACTGCACGGTGGAGCGGGCCAGGCGCATTACCCGAGACTTACTTGCAAGACTCATTTACCACAAGACCGCGAATGCAGCAGTGGTGCATTTCTTTCGCTCTACCACCGGTGAGCAAATTGACCGCAGTGACCGTATTGCGTTAAGCCACTATGTGCCCCAAGGCGATGGCCGGGCCGTCAAGGAACATGCGGCGGCCTGTCGAAAGCTTCTCAGTGACACATTTCCGCCAGGCCCCCACGTGATGTCAACTCCCCTGGGCGCCCCACACTTGGCGCCCTCGGACATGATCTCAATTAGCAAGGGGCTTTTTCAGCACTACACCGACGCAACTGGTGTGGTGGAAAAGCACAACCGGCTGGCGCACTTCATGCTCTTTGCCTGCGTCGCAGGGACCGGTCACCGACGTAGCTCGACCCCCTTCCCTTTCCCCTGGGATCTCCACATCTCTGAGAAGCTGGCCTTTATTGCCGACAAGCTGGTGACCGGCAGTGAGTGCCGCCTGGTCCCTCTGGCGCCTTCGCTGCTGTTGCTGCTCGACTTCTACGTCGACCATCTGAACACTCTCAGTTGCAGCAACGAGGTACATTCCGAAGTCCGCGACTATGCCCGCGCCATCGCTGCATCCCTTCGCACCTCCAAAGCACCGCCCGACCAATGCTTGACGAATCCAGAAACGCCGACGTCAGGTGTATTCTTCGAAATCGCTGCGAACGGGCAGCGCGTCCTTGCTAAGCCTATTTCGACCCGCGCGCTGGATGACAGGATCGAGAAACTTACGTCATGCAAACGAACGGTCCAAAGGCTGCGCGCCGCAGCGGCCAGCTATCTCTGGGAAAGCGGACTCAGCGGAAGATCGGTCCAGACCTTCCTTGGGCATCAACCAGAAATGCACTCCTTCGGCCCGGGCTCTTCATGGTCTGTCACAGCGTGGGCTGATGAGGTGTCTTGTCATCTGGAGCGCTACCTCATAGAAAGCGGGATCGGGATACGAGGGGCAACCCATCCGCCGAAACCACGATCACCTTCAGGCACGATTCCGGCGTTGCAGGTTTCGAGCCATTTCGGATACGAAGGCCGGTCGCGGGATAAGAAATGGGCCCAGCAGTCGGCGCGTGCCTTTATCGTGCAGGAACTCAACGAATACGTGCTGCGCCATGATGAGACTGAGATCACAGAAGAGATTTTCAATGCCATCCGGGCCAATGCGCAGGAGGCCCTGCGCTATGACCCGGCCGCAGCGGATCAGGTTTCGGGCGAACTCAAAAAACAGCTGGCGAAACTGCGCAAGCAATTTGCAGCCCAAGTGACCGCCAAAGCCGCCTATCTGGGCGCAACAACTCCAGGCCCTATGGGCATCGATTTTTCGCGGTTGTTCAGGAACGCATGCGTGTTTCGAGAACTGTGGGCCAAGAACGTCGCCACCCCTATCGGAGCGTCGCTCTTTGACCCTATCGAACGGCTTGCTCACCTCACGATTTCCCTGGTCGTTTTCGACGCCATTCTTGTTCCTCGGCACCTCGAAAGTCTTCTCGAGGACCTGGAAAGTGGAACTGAGTACTGCGATCAAGGCGCCAGCCTGCGCTGCCAGGTTCAGTCCGCAACGCACGACTACTACTTCAGCGCCAATGTAGGAATGACGTCAACGAGCTTGGTACTCGGAGCGCTCCGACTTCCGCCTCGAGAAAGCGGCCCGGAACTCTGGAAAGCGGTGAGCCAGCGCGTTGGCCTAATCCTGCGCAAACTGCTTGGGAACCGGGAGCATGCTGAATGGAGTGTGCAAAAACTCTGCACAGTATTCAAGCCCTATTGGTTGAGCCGGCTTCCTGGATCGATGTATTCGGTGGCCGCCGGCGATCACCGAGGGCCGGCCGCCGACGCACGCTCACATGCACATCTGCTTGGCGGTGCTCTCGGAATTGAAGTGGTCAAACCGTCCATTTCATCCAAACGCGCCGCCCCTCCTATTGCAAAGCCTCAGGCGCACAAAGATCTACAGCGCCTCTTCAGAGAGTCCAGGGGAATTTTGGAGAAGGGAGAGCGAACCAAAAGGAAGCAGCGCGCGGCTCTCCGCGCCGCCCTTACCTCGGAGTCGGCTCTTTCCCTGTCTCGGTGGCGATCAGAAACCCAAATCGTTGACCTACTCCGTTCTTTCATCGGGTATCTCCTGGACAAGGGCGGCAAGCGCGTCAAGACACTGGCGTTTACGACGCTCGAGCGGTATTTCTCACTGATCGCCCAGGAGATGATTGCCCTGGCATGGGACATCGAGTTTGAATCCATCAGTGCCGAGGAGTTGACCGACCTTTTAAACGCGGTATCGGCGCGACTGAATGACAAGGCGGCCATGCCTGTTCTGAGGTATTTCACCGCACACTTACGTGACGAAGTAGACGCACCATTTTGCGGAGCTCAATGGTCAAACGCGTGGGAACCCATCCGCATCCGATCGACCCTTGTGTTTCCGCGTCACATCAGCAAGGCGGTCGCACTGCTTCAGGCTGAAGGCGATGAAGTAGCGCACCAGGCCGCAATTCTGACCGCGCTGATGCATGGCTACGGACTTCGCACAAAGGAAGGGCTCAATGCCCATGCGGCACTATTTGATGAGGTTCAGCCTGATGCCGTGCATGTGTACCACGGGCAGATCGCGGACCTTAAAACACGTAGCAGTCGGCGTTTTCAACCCTCCTCACTCAATCCAGAGTCGATTCAGAAGCTCGTACGCCAGGCGGTCACGAACGCGCGATCATCACCGCATGACGGACAATTTCTTTTTGAGGACAGCACAGGGCTGGCATTGATCAGCCGGCCATATAAGTACATCTCGAAAGCCGCAGAAGCTTTACGCACTGTGACGGGAGATCCGGGCATCGTGCCATATCATCTGCGGCACAGCTTCGCCACCGCCCTAGTCCTAGGCCTATTCGCCGTTCATGTCCCCGCACTTCATGCGGTGACCGTTCGGATGCTGGGGAGCTCCTATGAAAAGCGGATTCGAGACATCCTGTTGGCGCCGTCTGACTGGCCCTTCCTTCTGGAGCGGGCGGCAGCCGTCCTGGGGCACGCCTCAATGACAACGCTGCTGAACACCTACTTCCACGGATCCAGCTTTGTCATTGAGGCATCTTGCAATCGCTGGCAACCGCAGGGCCATTTGCCTGATGCGCGGCTGGGAGCCATGCTCGGCTGGGAACGCACCCGTGTCGTAAAACTGCGCTTGCGGCTGCCAACAGATGAGTCGAGGAAGCCGCAATGGCAAGATGTTGTGCGGCATCTCGTTCGACAGGCAATGCCCAAGGCCGATGAGAGTTCGATCCATTCTGAGGAGTCTCCACAGGACAATGCTTCAACTTCATGGGCCGTCCCCTGGGTGGCGATTTCTCGCATACTGCTTGAGCGTTTTCAGAGTGATTGTTCACTAGGAAGCGCTTCGGAATTTGCGATCCGGCAACTCAATGTTCCGCCTGATACCGCCACCCAGTTGATCACTGCTTACAGGAATCTTGTGGCACTCACGGAGATGGACGACTTCGAGCCACAGTCGTCCGAATTGCTTCTCCCGTTCTCCTCGCATTCGAAGGGCACTGTCCGGGGGCGACTGGAGCGAGACCGGTTCGTAGCCAGAGCGCAGGCTTGGTCAGAAAGCGATGCCACACACAAAGCATTGCTTGTAGCCTTCTTGAAACGTTGGGAAGCGCGCGTCGATGCCGTTAACCCGCGAGTCATCTGCACCAATCAGCAAGAGTTGGAAGATGCCATGGTGGTGCTCAAGAGTCTTGGGGCTTCGCCCAAGCAGCTTGGCCTGGAAATCCACGGCGATCCAGTCGACCGTTGGCTTAACCAGATGGCGCAAAGCTGGCCTCTTGCCAAGACCTCCAGGATTCGCGCCAGTCGAGGAAGCAAGAATATCCTGGTCAAGGAAGTGAGCATCTCAATTGCTCAGAGCACCGAGCAAGATTTACCCGATGGCAGGGATTTTCACAGGAGTCTCATTGCTGTCGCAGTGGCTTCGGCAGTTTTGGGAAGTGCGGGCAGCTAGTTCTAGGCTAATACACCCAAAAGTTCAAGGCGCCCTAAGCCGATCGATACCGTATGTGCAGAGGTCAAGGTTGACATCGCCCAGTTCCGCGAAGCAATGCGGCGCACTCCATAGGGAAAGCGTGAACGTGCTAAGCGTCTATCCGAAGACTGGGACACTGCACGAGTCGATAAGCAACTGCTTTCACTATAGCAAGACCATCAACAGCCTCAGGTTAATGGCACACTCGTGAGAGCCTTCGCTTTGATAGGAGCTAGTCAGCCATTAATCCAAGTCCACATCGCAAGGGCCCCGAGCAAGACTTGCTATAGCAACCTCGGTGAAGAATCTTGAAGCGCGGTAGGTGTTTGAAGATTTTGATTTCCGCTACCAAACGATGAGCCAGTCAGCAAGGCCTGTGCAGGAGCCATAGATAAGTCGCTGAAACTTCCATTCTTCGCATACAGATATGCCAAATCACCACCAATGGCGGCGGTATCACTACTACTAAGGTAGAAATCCAACAGCGACGACGACAAAGCCCAACTGCTCAGCGTGGGGTTGGCCGACCTTGCCTCGTCGAACCTCGTAACTAGTCCACCAAAATTAAACTGCTCGATCTTCTTGTTGACCAACTGGTTAGTGGAACTGGAATCATAGTCGCTTGTACCTTCGATCACGATTTGCAGATTCGCAACGCTGCGGTTGTTGATGTTCGTGTACCAGTCTTTGAAGGTGATCTGTTCGCCCGTTCCGGTCCCCAGAATCAGATCATTGCTGCTCTTCGTAAACAGAAGGTCAGCGTAGGTTATTCCTTTGCCCAATGACAAAGTGTTGTCGTTGCCGGTACTGAGGTTGACGGTGTCCTGACCGTCACCGCGGTTAAATGCAATGATGTCCGCGCCAGTACTGGTGTTAATCACATCGTTCCCCACGCCACCGGCAATAAACTCGTTGCCGGTTCCGCCAGTAAGCGTGTCATTTCCGGCGCCGCCATCAAATAAGTTGTTGCCAACAGTGTCGGTGACAGTATCAGCGCCTGCGCCGCCCTGGAGGATATCGTTGCCCCCAGCACCATTGAGCGTGTTGTTGCCGCTGTTGCCAAGAATGACATTGTCGCTTGTATTGCCGGTACCGTTGATGGCCGCAGTACCTGTCAAGGTCAAGTTTTCAACGTTGGCTTGTAACAGCCAACTCACCGAACTCTGAACGGTGTCGGTACCTTCATTCGAATTTTCGGTCACCTGATTGTTGGCGTCACTCATCACATAGGTGTCGTTCCCGGTACCACCGTACAACTGATTTCCACTTCCAGCAGAGACGATAGTGTCATTACCGGACTCGCCATAAACTTCAGATGAGAACCCCGTAATATTGATAAGATCGTCTCCCGCGCCGCCATACAAAAAACTGTGGTCACCATCCACCACGGTAAGGACATCGTTTCCCGAGCCCCCATCCAAAGTGTTTCCATATCCAACGGTCCGGAGGATGTCGTCGCCCGCACCGCCGTACAGCCCTGAGTCCCCCGAACTTCCTAGTGCAGTAATTGTGTCGTTACCTGCCTCACCGTCCATGATTTGCATCCAACCATCAGATGAGATCACGTCATCACCGGCACCGCCATACTGGCGGTTGCCGTATCCACCAGCGACTGTCATGATGTCATTACCGTCACCACCGTAGGCATCACTTTCTTCTCCACTACCCAAAATAGTGTCATCTCCTGCGTCGCCGAAAAGCGTATTCCGATAACCTGTATCGGTTATGGAGTCATTACCGCCTCCGCCGTGAACGACAAGGTGACTTCCACTGACGTAAATTGTGTCTGCACCTGTAGTGCTGGCCAGAAAGATCTGATCCAACTGAGATGCGGTAAGAACCGTTCCGTCGGCAAATCGCAATTTCTCAATGTAGTGACTGTTATTCGCCCAGTTCTCAATTGTGATTCGGTCCGAAGTCGTTGAGTTCTGCGGATTATTGATATTCAATAGAAGGTTTGAGCCCTCGCGACTTACCGTCACATCACTTGGCGCGATGCCTACTCCAAATATTATTTGGTCATCGCCACCGGCGAGACCGCCGAGAAGTACATCTATCGCGCTGAATCCATAGTCGTTGATAACGTCGTGTCCGTCACCCCGGTTAAAGATGTATGTATCGGCGCTGAATCCACTCACGATGCGGTCATCGCCCGCACCTCCCGTAAAAGTATTGCTATGGCCGCTTCCATCGCCAAAATACTGGTGATCACCTTGAATGACGTCATCGCCAACGCCGCCTTCAATTGTGTTGTTTGCTGTATGGCTGAAGGTGATGTTGTCATTGCCATTCCCACCGCGCAACACATTCGTTCCTCCCCCCAGGTGGGTGATCACATCATCGCCTTCGCCACCATCTAGAAGATCACTAGATCCGGACGAAATAATGACGTCGTTGCCATCACCACCAAAAGCGGAGATGGCAGGTCCATTTGCAATGATGGTGTCATCTCCCGCTTGACCATCGACCCAGGTTGTATCAGACCAAGGCCTGATCACGTCCGAGCCGGAGGTACTCGTCACCGTTGCTTGGCCAAGTTGGGCCGCGCTAAGAATTGTTCCATCAGCAAACAGCACCTGCTCAATACGGTAAAGGCTGTTGTTCCAGTTCTCTATTACGATCCTGTCAATTGAAGCAGGAGCGCTCGGATTGTTGATGCTCAGCACCAAGTTGTCACCTATGCGGGTGGCCTTTACATCTCCTACTGCAATGCCTGCACCAAACACAATCTTGTCAATGCCGACTGTTCCGCCTAGAGCACTGGCACCGTAGTCATTGATGGTGTCTTGACCATCACCCCTGTTAAAGAGGTAAGTATCCGAACTTGAGCCGCTGACGATCCTGTCGTTGCCCGTACCTCCCTCAAAGGTATTGGTGTAGGCCGCTGCCCCGTGGTCTTGCGAACCCGATTGAATGAGGTCGTTTCCGGTGCCACCTTGAATCGTGTTACTGGCGGAGTGGCTGAACGTGATGGTGTCGTTGCCGTCCCCACCGCGCAACGTATTTGTGCCACCGCCCTGGTCAACGATCGCGTCGTCGCCCGCGCCTCCATCAATGGTGTCGCTGCCACCACTGTCCGTGAGCGTGTTGTTGCCACTGTTTCCGCTGAGACGGTTGTCCAATGCATTGCCTGTGCCGTTCAGGTTGGCCGCTCCAGTAAGAACGAGGTTTTCAACGTTGGCGCCCAGGGTGTAGTTCAGACTGGCAATAACGGTATCCCAGCCATCATTCGTTGCCTCAGTCACACTGTCACCAGCGTTATCAACAAAGTAAGTGTCATCGCCTGAACCACCGATCAGGCTATCAGCGCCTGCGCCCCCATCCAACGAGTCGTTCCCGGCGAAACCCAGCAGCAAATCGCGCCCAGAGGCTCCTACCAAAACATCGTTGCCGGCAGTACCGTTGAGAACATCGGCGATGTCTATCGACAGAGACGTCAATGTAAACGCCCCTGCGAGATCGGTCGCTTTAATAGTGATGTTCAAGACGCCGGAACTAGTGTTCGGAGGAATCCCCGACAAAGTTCTGAGATTTGAATCAAAAGTAAGCCAGGCCGGCAATGCAGCACCGCCCGTCAAAGTGGCGCTCAGGGTCAGCGCATCGCCTATATCCACGTCGGTAAACGTATTGGCGGGCAGCACATATACGAACATCTGGCTCTCACTAGCCTGCTGAGCTGTCGGCGCGTTGACCAGAATCGGAGCGTCATTGGTATTGCTAACCACGACATTGAAGCTGGTTGCAATCGTTGCGCCAAAGCTGTCGGTAGCCATAACCTTGAGGCTCAGAATACCCACATCTGCGTTAACTGGTGTACCACTGAAGGTTCGGGTAGCCGCATTGAAACTGAGCCAACTCGGCAAAGCCGTTCCATCAGCTCGACATGCGCCGTAACTCATTGTGTCGCCGACCAACGCATCCGCGTCAGAAAACGTTCCCGCCGGCACCACAAAGGTCCATGTACTGTCTTCATTGGCGTTTTGTAAGGGCACAGGCTCACTAACAATCGGGGCCAAGTTGGCCAATGCGGTGAGGTGAGACATGTCCCAGACTGTGCCATTGGCAAACTCGACGCGCTCGATACGTTTGCCGTGGGATGCGTCCCAGTCGATGCGAACCTGATCTGAGGAGCTGATGGAAAGAACTAGTTGGGTAGCCGTGCGAGACACGGTGACATCCGCTGCGGTAATATCGGCTCGCATGACCAGCGTGTCGATGTTGCCCACCGTTGTATCCACGTCGGTGATTGTGTCCCGACCATCTCCTCGTCCGTAGACATACAGATCGTTGCCCGATCCACCCAGCAAGGCATCATTCCCAAGGCCACCAATTAGCGTGTTATTGCCGCTGTTGCCGGTGAGCTGGTTGTTCAAAGCGTTGCCAGTCCCGCTCAGATTGGCGGCACCGGTAAGATTGAGATTTTCAACATTGGCACCCAGCGTGTAGTCCAAACTGGCAATCACGGTATCAATGCCTTCATCTGCGAGCTCGCTCACGGCAGTACCGGTGACATCCATCAAATACGTGTCGTTACCGGCACCCCCATACAGATGGTTGTTACTCCCGGTCGCGGTCATAACGTCATTACCCGCATCACCGTACAAGTAGTTGTTATCACCCGCGGCCACCATAGTGTCGTTGCCGTCCCCGCCAGACGCGATAACGCCCCCCGCACCGACAACGATGGTGTCGTCGCCCGCTAGGCCGTACGCCAGGATCGCATCTAACGATATGTTGATGACGTCCGCATTGGTGGTTCCGCTTGCCGCCGTCTGGTCAAGTTGAGCTGCGCTGAGAGTCGCACCATCGCCGAATTGAACTTGTTCAATTCGGTAAAGGCTGTTATTCCAGTTTTCCACCGTGATGCAGTCCAACGCGGCGGGGTTGTTCGGATTGTTGATGCTCAGCACCAGGTTGGAACCCACGTGGCTTATCGTGACGTCCCCCACCGTGATGCCGGCACCGAACACGATCCTGTCAATGCCGACTGTCCCGCCTAGAGCACTGGCACCGTAGTCATTGATGGTGTCTTGACCATCACCCCTGTTAAAGAGGTAAGTATCCGAACTTGAGCCGCTGACGATCCTGTCGTTGCCCGTACCTCCCTCAAAGGTATTGGTGTAGGCCGCTGCCCCGTGGTCTTGCGAACCCGATTGAATGAGGTCGTTTCCGGTGCCACCTTGAATCGTGTTACTGGCGGAGTGGCTGAACGTGATGGTGTCGTTGCCGTCCCCACCGCGCAACGCATTTGCGCCATCACCCTGGTCAACGATCACGTCGTCGCCCGCGCCTCCATCAATGGTGTCGCTGCCACCACTGTCCGTGAGCGTGTTGTTGCCACTGTTTCCGCTGAGACGGTTGTCCAATGCATTGCCTGTGCCGTTCAGGTTGGATGCTCCAGTGAGAACGAGATTTTCAGCATTGGCGCCAAGTGCGTAGTTCACGCTGGTGACGACGGTGTCGACCCCTTCCGCCATATTTTCAACAACGGTATCGCCAGCATTGTCAACGTAATAAACGTCATCACCCGTGCCGCCAGCCATGGTATCGCTCCCCGCGCCACCGTCCAGTACATCATTGCCGGCCGCGCCTGACAAGGTGTTGGACAAGCTGTTGCCCAGCAAGATATTGCCAAGGTTGTTGCCAGTCAATGTGGTGGCTGCCCCGAACAACGTCCCGTTTTCCACATTGGCCTCAAGCGCCAAGTTGACATTGGTATAGACGGTGTCAATGCCTGAATCGGCCTCCTCAAATACCGTATCACCGGCGTTGTCGACATAGAAGGTATCGTTGCCTGCTCCACCCGACATGACATCGGCGCCTTGAGCACCGTCGATGATGTTGTCAGCGGAATTGCCTACCAGGATGTTGGAAACATCATTGCCGGTGGCATTGATATTGCCGGTGCCCGTGAGCGTGAGGTTCTCGAAGTTGCTGCCCAAGGTCCAGGAGACAGAGGACTCCACCTTGTCGATCCCTTCGTTGAAGTTTTCGTACGCGGTGTCGAGCTGGTCGTCCACCACATAGGTATCGCTTCCCGCTCCACCCAGCATGCTGTCGGCCTCGGCGCCTCCGTCCAGGCGGTTGCTGTCTGCATTGCCCACAAGGCGATTGCGCTGTGCATTGCCGGTAGCGTTGAGGTTGCCTGTACCGGTCAGAGTCAACGCTTCGACGTTGTCGCTGAGGGTGTAGTTCACACTCGACTGAACACTGTCGTAGCCGCCACCGGGAAGCTCGTTGATCGTGTCACCCACGTTGTCGACGATGTAGCTGTCGTCGCCCGTTCGTCCGGTCATGCTGTCAGCGCCGGCGAGGCCGTTGATAGTGTTTGCTCCCGCGTCGCCAGTCAGAATGTCGTTCCCGGTCGTTCCGGTGACAGCACCTGGCGTAGCGGGCGCAAATATGAAGTGGCTGGCATTGAGTTGCGAAAGTGAAACACCTCGTATGTTCAGGTTCAGCGACTGCGTACCGTTACTGACCGAGATGAGCGCGAATTGCACTCCGTTGACAATGAGATTCTGGATCCCCAGATCAGCCAGCTTGGTGATCCAGCCAAAGGCACGCAGGTCGATTTTCTCACCCGCCTGATTAGGATCGAAGTCTGCTATCAGGTTGGACGCACTGAAAGTAGCGCCGGAAGCACTGAAGCCCGCATTGCCACCGCCATTGGCCAGCACTTTAAAGACGTCCGCACCTGCCCCGCCGACACGCGTTCCGTAGTAGCCAAACGTCGTGCCATTGACCGTTCCCACGTCGCCGTCGAGTGTGATGAGGTCGTCGCCGAGGCCCCCGTCCAGGAAATCAAGGCCCGTATTACCAATCAGATAGTCGTTGCCTTCTTCGCCATACTCGGCATCGTCACCACTACCTCCAACCAGCCAGTCGCCTCCGTTGCCGCCATACAGCGTGTCATTGCCAGAACCGCCCTCGATCCAGTCGGCACCAGGCACGGGGGTGAACCCGGGATAGTCACCCCAGAGAGTGTCATTGCCATTACCACCATCAAGAAGGTCTTTCGCGGTGGTGGAACCCACCACGTCATTTCCTGCAAGGGCCGTGACTCTAAGGTCACCGAAAGGCGAGCTGATTACCTGGTTGTCCACGCCAGTAGTGCCTAGCCAAAAAGCCGGGTTGTTCCAGCGGATCGCATATTCTTCGACGAAACTGGCGTCGGACACAAACACAAAGTTCTGCTCGGACACCTGCGCGACCGTCGTGTTGCTGAGGATGATTGATTGCCCTTGGCCCAGGCCAATCTGCACGTTGGCACCAACCTGGGTAACACTGAGCTGGGTGGCGTCCGTGACGCTATCAAACCCAACGAGCACGATCTTTTCTGCGCCTGAAGCAGTATTGAAATCAACGATCGTGTCGGTGCTGCCTGCGTCTTTTTGAACCACAAACAAGTCATCTTCCGTTCCGCCGGTCAAGGTATCGTTGCCATATCCACCTTCGAGCCTGTCAATGCCGCCTCCACCGGTGATGTTGTCGTTACCTCTTCCACCCATCAGCACGTTAACGCCGGCACTACCGATCAGTGTGTCGTCGCCATCACCGCCAAAAGCCTTGTCGATATCGCCATTGAGTGTCAGCGTTTTACCCGCCAGCGTACTGGTGCTGCCATTGTTCAGGTTGATGATGCTGTTACCAGTGACGGCGCTGGCGTTAATGATGTCGCTACCGCCGTTGGTGTCCGTCAGTGTCGTGCGGCCTGCCGTGCTGGCAAACTCATTGGTGTAAACGTACACATCATCGCTGTCCGAGGTTGCACCATACAGGTCCAGTTTCCAGTTCTTCAGCGTGCCGGTACTACCCGTTGCCGCATCAATAACCTGCAGCGTCCAGTTCCCTCCGCTGGTCTCGCCGCGCACATGGGTGGTGTTGAAGCTGAAGCTCAAGGTGCCCGAAGTTGTATCGCCCAGGTCACTCGCGGCGCCGCCCGGCGCTTTGCCGGGGCGATTCACCAGAATACTCTCGGTGCCGGTGGGCGAGATCAGCTTGATGATCAGGTCGCCCCAGCGCTGATGGGTGAGTTCCAGCGTCACCTGCGCGGTTTCCACGTCCAGGCCTGCCGCCATGGTAAGCGTCTGAGTCAGCACCCCGGCCCCGTCGGGAATGGCAGCATTCAACGTAGCGCTGCTGGCCGTCTTTGTTTGCTCGTTCCAGGTGGTAGTCTGGCCATACCAGGTCTCAGCCAAGCGCACCGCGGCACGCGCGTCAACCTTTCCGAAGCCGTAGTCATGGCTGGCGTGCATGCCGCCGCCGTTCCAGTTCTTGGCAGTGTTGTAGGTCCAGTCCGTACCGTTCGGGTCGGCGAACTGGGTGGCGCTCATGGCCAGGATGGTTTGAATGTCCCGATAGCCCAGCTTCGGGTTGGCTTCCAGCATCAAAGCGATGACACCGCTCACAATCGGTGCGGCAAAGCTGGTGCCCTGGCTCGTGTTGTACTGGCTGCCAAAAGTGGAGCCGTTGTCGGCAATCAGCTCGCGGCTGGTTGAATCGATATTGCTGCCGGGAGCCGACACCAGAATGCTCGAGCCGGGGTTACTGAACGGCTTGCTGCCCATCTGCAAGGTGCCCAGGTCTCCCGGTGCGTTGATACTGCCCACCGTGATGACCGCGCGGTTGGCGGTGAGCGCGTTGTAGTTGGTATTGGCGCCATGCTCGCGGTCGTTGCCGCCCGCCATGACAATGGCCGTTCCCAGGCCTCCGCGGCCATTGCTCACCGCATCCAACATGCCGGTTTCAAGCAAACCGACAGGCGTCACATTGAGCTGAAAGTTGGCTGTGGGCCCCCAGCTGTTGTTGACGACATCGTAGTTCTTGAACTTGGCCAGGGCGGCGGTGATTTCCTGGTTGAGCTGGCTAACCTCCAGGCCTTCGCCTTGGATGTAGTGGCCCGCCAGGCTGGCGTTATAAGCCACGCCGACACCGCCTTCACCGTTGCGTGCCGCGACCATCACACCGGCAACCATGGTGGCGTGATTGCTAAAAACCTGCGGTGCGTTGTTGTTGCCGTTAGCGTCCAGGGTATTGAGCCAGGCTTTGTCTGCGTTGGGAGCCAAATCGGGATGACGGTAGTCAAACACCTCTGGGCCGGTGCTGAAGGGCCCGCCGGGCTCGAACTGTCCAATCTTGATGCCTTTGCCGCTGTAACCCCGACCCGCCGCCTGCTCCGCAACCGTTCCCCAGGCAGCGATGACATTGGTGTCCGACAGGTACCATTGCTCCACGACCAGAGGGTCGCTGGGAAGGTCTGTGATTTGCAGGTACACCGCCGCCTTCATGGGCTCGGTTTGCCCAGTGGTGGAGGTGACCTGGGTGTAGTTGCCCTGGGCGTCCTGCACCTTATACTTAAAACTCATCACGCCTGTGTAGTTAGCGTCGGGTGTAAACAGCACGTCACCCTGCGCAGTCAGACTGACGGTGCCACCCTTCGCCTCAAGCACCGCGGTAATGCTGAGTTGGGATATATCGCTATCCCAGTCCCGGTCATTGGCGAGCAGTTGAGTTTTGGAAAGCAGGTGCGCTGTGCTGCGGCTCAACGCGACTCCGCTGCTATTCACTGAGAGTACATCCTTCACGGGCAGCGGAGCGGCCAGCGTCAGGTCGACACGGGAGACATCCGAGAAGCTGAGCTTCTCGATGTTGGTCAAGGTGTCCGCGCCGTCCTGGCCGTTCCGGGTATCCACGACGCGAAAGATCGTCCCGCCTGAAACTTCATCCCTGATTTTGGTAATCCGATAGTCGGCGTAGCTGCCCGAATATTGAGCTACGTCGATTCCATCGCCGCCATTAAGATTGTCGTCGCCACGGCCGCCTATCAAGACGTCGTTGCCTGCGCCGCCACTCAGGGAGTCATCTTCTAGACCACCGTCGAGCACGTCGTCCCCCTGGCCCCCCAACAAACGGTCCTGCCCGCGATGGCCACGTATCAGGTCGTTGCCGGAACCACCGTCAATCATGTCCGAACCGTCTTCGCCGCTTAGCACATCGTTCGCTGCACCCCCAATGATGACATCGTCTCCACCGCCACCGCGCACGAATACCGTACTGCGGCCGCCACCGATGAGGACATCATCACCCTCACCACCTACGGCCATCTCGATATTGCTCTTGCTGAGATTTAGAGTGACGCCCTGAGTGCCTATCACTTGAGCGATGTCGAAACCGTCACCGCCATTGACACTGGTATCCCTAGCATCGATTAGCAGCACGTCGTCACCCGCACCGCCATTAAGGCTGTCTGCGCCCAGACCACCCGCCAGCCAGTTGTTTTGCGCGTCTCCGATGAGAACGTCATTACCGGTACCGCCGGTGATGTTCTTGACACCAAGCGCTGCGGCCGACAGTGATTCGGACACAGAGGCAACGATATTTTGCGAAATAAATGCCGTTGTGGCAGATCCACCGGCCACAGTACTTTCCGTAGAGACGATGATGCCGCTGCCCGACTGTGTGATGGTGCTACCGGCCGGGTTAGCTAGAAAGTTGGCAGCTATGGCTTCATGCGTGCTTCCGTTTTGGATAAAGCTTCCCTTGGCCAGCACCTCGTTACCATTGCGCACTTCACCGCTTTGGGCCGTAGTGCTCAGGTTGATGGCGGTGATACCAAGATCGCCAAAGGTTTTGAGCTCACTCGCGTCTGTCTTACCGTCGTGATTGGCGTCTTGCCAGACTCGGAGTTCGCTCCAGGTTGCGTCGGCGTTGGTGAATTGATTGTCGTGATTGGAGTCCAACGAACTCAATGCGGCGAAGCCATTGGCGAACGGCTTCGTGCCCGCCATTCCGTTGCTACCCGCGACGCCGTTGTAGTACTCGCTGAGCGTTTCGCTGATACTGTTGATCTTGCCGTCGTGGTTGAGGTCGTGCACGACGATACCGTCCTGGGAAGAGACCCAGCCAGTTTGTTCCAACGAACCGCCGTCGTTATCCACATCAAAAAGGACCGGAGAGTCGGTGTAGTTTGTGAGCTGAACGCCGTCACCGTTTAGATCTATCACCAAAGGATCAACAGGAAGTTGATGAAAATTGCTGGCGGCTGCGCTGTTCAATCCGGTACCCAACAGGCTGTAATCAATGGCACCGGGGCCAGCAGTTCCGCCGGGGGCCGGTACATGAAGGCCGACACCAGTCGATGCACCAATGTTCAAGCCCATGTTGCTGTTGCCAGGCCGAAGGCCATCAGTAATGGCATAACCTGCGGCGGCTTGATTTCCAACAGCCGTATTGACATCCCATAGGTTGCCGACACCCACAGTGTAGTCCCCTGTGATCACCAAGCTATTGCCTATTGTGCTGGGCCCACCAGAGGCGCTGTCGGGGATCGAATTTTGGATAGGAATAGGATCTGTGTTGGTGCCCAGATTGATGAGGTTGGTTACCGGGCCAGTTCCTACAACGTTAGACTCTTGCCATGCGCTAGCGACCACTTCCGCCATGCTCGCCGAGTTGGCATCGCTCCCGGTTCCGGGCAACTGCGAATCTAATGCTGTACGACCCTCAGCAGCGGAAAGCAACCAGTCGTTGAACGCGGTCGGCATCTCGCTATCTGACAGGCTATCGACCCGGTTGTATGCATCCAACCCCGCGGCTGCTAGCGCTTCTGCGCTGGCATCGGGTTGCGCAAGAGCGAGCGTGAGAGATGCCATTGACGCCGAATCCTCGGCAAGCACTCGACGAATTGTTGGAGCATCAACGGTTAAGGAAACAAAGTCAGCTAGCGAGTCAAGATCAAAATCTACGTCAAGTAGCCCATAGCGCTGCATTTCACTGCTTGGCATATAAATGCGGCAGCCACCATTCTCACCGGTCGTCTTAAAAGCCCACTTAGAGCCGAGTGTGAAGGTGTCACTCATCATCTGGCCCGGCGTAGTGGGACCACGCTTACCGAGCAATATACTCAGCATGCTGGACTGAGGAAGATTCAGACCTGATGTGAGGATGTTGCCGCCGACGAAACCCCCTAGCATGCCCGAGAGGGTTTTGCATAGGTTGTACTTTTGATCGATACTGAGCATTTCATCTGGCATGTTCCAGATATTGAGAAAGCCGCGACCGGCGCTTTCAAGCTCACCACGCGTTTGATCAAGCACATAGCCGATCTTGCCGCCGAAAGTTTCTGGATTCCAGCGTAACGTGCCGGAATTGTTATATATCTTGTCCCCAATGCTAACTTGATCGAGGGGGTATGTCGGAAACATTGAAGGGGGAAGATTCCACAGCTCATATTTGGCCGTACCGTATTGGTTAATGGAAATCTCAAGCTGATTGCGTAGAAAGAGCTTATCCGGCGGCGTGCGATTCAGCTCATTTTGTAGCTTAGCGAAATCAGCATCCAAAACGTCTGAACGGTCGAGGCGAAAGCCGTTGAGCTGGCGCTCAGTTTCCATCTGCTTGAAGGCGGCGTCTTCGTATATCTTGCGCCCATTAGCGTCCAGTGTTTGTGCCAAATATCGGGCCTCGTACTCTAGTCGGATGGCCAGATTGACCCTTCGGGTTTCCGAAAGCAAAGCATACTCACGCATCCATGCTTGTTGATTTTGAGTAAGGGTATCGAAATTAGGAACAGTGATAGTCATCTTCAGGCCTATTGAGTTTCGAGTTGGAGACATGTTTCAGGCGTGGCGACCTGAACGGTCAGGGGGAAAACGGCGGGGTCGTACTTATCCAGAATAGGAAAGTACTTGGGGTCGACTGACGGCGGTTTTCCCAGACGGGGGTCACCGCGAAAAGTCCAGGTGATGGTTTGCGTATCAATGCCGCTACTTCTGGAGTACTGTCCCACCAGACGCCCCCAACACAAGTAGCGTTCCAGGGGAAGACTCGATGGAAGAACGTAATTGCTTTTTTGCAATTCGTATCCGCGAAGATTCCTCAGTAGATGAAACGCGAGGTAGTAACCTTGCCGGGCGGCTTCAAACAAGTACGGAAATCCGGCAGCGTCATAGCGTGAATAGCTCACCACGCCTTCTTTTGTGACAGCGGATTGGAAAAAACTTTCACCATGCTGCACAAGGCATGCGCCATGGTTAGCTTTCAAGCCAATCGCCATTGCCGCAGTTTGTTCTTGCGCTATGGATTTGCGCCGTTTAACGCTGTCAAATCGACGGGTCATCGCAGTCAACGCGCAGGCGGCGGATGCGTCGCCAGCCTTGGCCGCAGCCGCCAACATGCCGAGCGCTTCATCCGCATAGGAGTACTGCAGCACATATTCGGGTGTCTGGTGCAGAAAGACATAGGCGGGAAGGTAGCCAGCATCCGCCATGCGCCTGAATTCTGCGCGCCTTGCCACGGACGCCTTCTCCAAATAGTTCCCTTCGCTAGGCACAGTCCGTCCGACGATCTCATCCTCACTAAGGTAGCGGTTGGACATCACCCCTGCGCTCAAATAAAACTCGTTGAAGTAAATCACGTCATACTCCCTGCGTTTTTCCGCAGAGAGTCTTTTTGCTGCTTCATAATCAAATGGCGGCGGTTGTGCGCAACTGGTCAAAGACATTACGACAAGCAGACAACCTAGTAACCGAGCTACTTTTCTAGGCATTTCCATTTCCCTCGATGTAATTAGTGAGTTCATAATTTATTACCCATAGAGATCACCTCTCCCTCCCCGACTCCTGCACCGCCTTCTGCACAGGCGACAGCAAATACTCCAGCACGGTCCGCTT
Organism: Polaromonas sp. CT11-55; assembly: GCF_047303325.1. Taxonomy (NCBI): domain Bacteria; kingdom Pseudomonadati; phylum Pseudomonadota; class Betaproteobacteria; order Burkholderiales; family Comamonadaceae; genus Polaromonas; species Polaromonas sp. CT11-55. The sequence goes on from NZ_JBKBEX010000017.1 coordinate 106,513, forward strand.
GCCCTGGTTGATCTCAGCCACAACCTGCATACCCGGCGTGATGACCAGGGCCTTGCCCTGCGGGTCTTTGAGCACCTGCTCGTCAAGCTTGACGCGCACCTTGTAAGTCGCCATGGCAGCGGCTGCGGCCGCCGCGGCGTCGGCGCTGCTTGAGCCTGCGCTGGCTGATGACGTACTGCCGCTGCCCTGGTTGTTTTGCGTGGCGTCGGCGCTGATGTGGATGACCTTGCCCATCAACATGCCGTACTTTTGAAACGGATAGGCGGCGAGCTTGACTTGCGCGGACTGGCCGACCTGCACAAAGCCCACGTCGTCGTTCTTGATGGAAACATCGGCAAACAGCTGCTCGCCCTGGGGCACCAAAGTCAGCACCACGGTGCCGGGCTGCACCACGGCACCCACGGTGGTGGTGGCCAGGTCTTTGATGACGCCGTCTTGCGGGGCGCGCAGCTCCATCAGGCCTTCCTTGTAGATGCTCTTGTCTAGTGTGGGTTGCAGCTGTGCGGTTTTGGCGCGGACTTCGGCCAGTTCTTTTTGCAGCTCGCTTTTGTAGGCGCTTTGCAGTTGGCTGATTTTTTTGGTTTGCGCGGCGATGGTGGCGCTGAAAGCTTGTACTGCGGATTGCTGGGCGTCGAGGTCTTTGCCTTTTTCAATCGCTTCGCGCTGTTTGTCGGCGGCGGCCAGGCTGCCCAT
>NZ_JBKBEX010000018.1:0-105274 GCF_047303325.1 Polaromonas sp. CT11-55
TAGACACATCCGGATATGCTCAATCGCCAAAAATCTCCCGGGGCGCCTTGATGCAGGGAGCGTCAGCTTTTCGTTCTTCCAGGGTGGGGGTCAGGGGATAAGAGAAAGCGACAGTCTTCACATTCGTCGTTCCCTTGAAACCTGCTTCGTCCAACATGGAAAAACCCAGGGTCGCACATGTCCCCGTCGAGCCCATTTCGTAGCGTTTGAACCCAGGGTCGATCTTGAAAGCATAGGCGGCGCTGCAGGCCCTTTTTGTGCTGATGTCGTATTCGGAGGCCACCGCAACGGCGACGAGGTCACCGGGGTGCGCGTTGAATACGCGCTTGTACGATCCACCCATCAACTGGCTTTTCAGCCTTTTCTGTCTCAAACAGCCGTTCTCGTCCGGCTCCAGCTTGAACACAACGCCTGTCACGGCATAGGTGTGGTTTGGCTGGGAAATGATCACTTTGACAGGAGCCGCCTCATCAGTCTGTGCGAGCGGCGGCATGGTTTTCACACAGGCCGCAAGTGTCAATGCGGCGCCAACAGCCATAAAAAACCGAACGTTCAACTTCATTCTTTCCCCCTGGTTTGTTCTAAAAAAACGGAAACTTGTTGAACGGATGGTAGCTGCCCGGCATGGGCCGGCAGGCGCCGCCTGCATGAAATGAAAACGGCGCTACACAAGGTGAGCGCCGACAGGGGTGGTCAATTAGCAGTCAAATCGGGCTACAGCCCAATACCCACCTTGGAAAGCGGCTATTAAATCAATAGCAAACCCCAAATTCCCCCCAAGCAAGGGCGCCGTGGAACTGGCTTTGCCAGGCCGCAAGCGCCGTCCCCTGCAAGGGGAGAGGAAGCTACACGAAGTGAGCTTCAACAGGGGTGTACTTACTTCTTGGCTTCGCCAGGCCGCCAGCGCCTGTCCCCTGCAAGGGGAAGGGCGCTACACGAAGTGAGCGCCAATAGGGGTGTGCTTATTTTTTCAAGTGTTCCAGCCGCCCCCCAAAGCCCGGATCAGCCCCACTGTCGCCAGGTATTGCGCGGTCTTGACCTGCAGCGCCTGGCGGCGGTTGCGCAGCTCGCTGCGCTGGGCGTCCAGCAATTCAAGCTGGCTGACAAAGCCGTTGCGGTAGCGCGAATCCGACAGCACTGTGGCGCGGGTGGCCGAGGCCACCGAGCGCGACTGGGCTTCCGACTGCTCGGCCAGCAGGCGCAGGGCCGAGAGCTGGTCTTCCACGTCCTTGAAGGCGACGAGGATTTGCTCGCGGTAGTTGGCCAGCGCGATGTCGAGTTCGGCATTCGCGTTCTGCACGCCGGCCTGGCGGCGGCCGCCGTCAAAAATCGGCAGCGACAGCAGCGCGCCCACACCCCAGGCCTGGCTGGAGACCTTGAACAGGTCCTTGATCTCCGGCGCGGCATAACCGCCGTTGGCCGTCAGCGAGAAGGTCGGAAACCAGGCGGCCTTGGCCACTCCCACGCGGGCCTGCGCGGCTTGCATGCTGCTTTGCGCGGCGGACACGTCGGGGCGGCGCTCCAGCACCGTGCTGGGCACGCCGGCCGGAATCACGGGCAGCACGGTAGCCCATTCAGTGGGCGCGACTGTGAAGCTGGACGCCACCTCGCCGACCAGCACGGCCAGCGCATGTTCGATCTCGGCGCGGCGGCGGTCCAGCGCCAACGCTTCGGATTCGGTGGCGGCGACCTCGGTACGCACGCGGGCCACATCGAGTTCGGCCACGTCGCCTTCCTTGAAGCGGATTTCCGTCAGGCGCAGCGTGTTGCGATAGGCCTGCAGCGTGTCGCGCACCAGGGTCCGTTCGGTGTCCAGCGCGCGCAGGTTGAGGTAGGCCTGCGCCACGTCGGCCTGCACCAGCAGCTGGGTGCTGCGCAGCAGGGCTTCGCGCGACTGGGCGTCCAGCGAGGCGGCGTCCGAGTTCAGCGACAGCTTGCCGATCAGGTCCACCTCATAGGAAAAATTGGCGGCGGCCGTGACCGTGGTCTGCGCGACGCGATTCGTGGTGATATTGCTCTGGCGCACCGCGCCGCCGCTCAAGCCCACTTGCGGCAGGCGGTCGGCGTCGGTGTTGCGCAAGATCGCGCGCGCCTGGGCCAGGCGGCCCGCGGCCACCTTGACGCTGTTGTTGTTCTGGCCGGCCTGCTCGACCAGCCGGTCCAGCACCGGGTCGGCAAACACCTTCCACCAGGCGCCTTGTGATTGCGGGGCCGTCGCGGTGGCAACAGCCGCCGCACCGGCGTTTTCTTTGTAGGCCGCGGGCGCGGCGGGGATGCTGGCCGGGTCTACCGAAGCGCTGGTGGCGCAGCCGGCCAGCACCAGGGCGGCCAGCAGGGGCAGCAGCGCGCTGCGCAGTTTTGACGATGTGTGGTTCATGATGAACTCCTTAACGTGATGCTTGTTGTTATTCGTGAAGCTTGACGGGCGCGGCCGGTTGGGCGTGTGCTCCTGCACCGCCGCTGCCCGCGAAGGCTTCGAGGTGCGGCACTTCACCGTGCAGCTTGAGCGGGCGGTTGCCCGTGAGGCGGCGCAAGGTGACATAGAACACCGGCGTGAGGAAGAGGCCGAAGGCCGTCACGCCAATCATTCCCGAGAACACCGCCACACCCATGGCATGGCGCATTTCGGCGCCGGCGCCGGTCGACAGCACCAGGGGCAGCACGCCCATGATGAAGGCCAGCGAGGTCATCAGGATGGGGCGCAGGCGCAGGCGGCTGGCTTCAATCGCGGCCTGCAGCGGCGTGCGCCCGGCAAACTCCAGTTCGCGTGCGAACTCCACGATCAGGATGGCGTTCTTCGCCGACAGCCCCACCAGCACGATCAAGCCGATCTGCGTGAAGATGTTGTTGTCACCGCCGGTCAGCTTCACGCCCAGCATGGCGGCCAGCAGGCCCATGGGCACGATCAGCACGATGGCGATCGGCAGGGTCAGGCTTTCATACTGCGCGGCCAGCACCAGGAAGACCAGCAGCAGCGCCAGCGGGAACACCCACATGGCCGAGTTGCCGGCGATGATTTCCTGGTAGGTCAGGTCGGTCCACTCGTAGCTGATGCCGGGCGGCAGGGTTTCGGCCGCGATGCGGGCAACCGCGTCCTGCGCCTGTCCCGACGAATAGCCGGGCGCGGCGCCGCCGTTGATGTCGGCCGACAGGAAGCCGTTGTAGCGCATGGCGCGTTCCGGGCCGAAGCTGGGCGTGACCTTCATCAGCGCCGACAGCGGCACCATCTCGCCGGTGGCCGAGCGCACCTTGAGCAGGCCGATGTCCTCGGCGCGGGCGCGGTAAGGCGCGTCGGCCTGGACCCGCACGGAATACGTGCGGCCAAACTTGTTGAAGTCGTTGGCGTACAGGCTGCCCAGGTAGATCTGCATGGTGTCGAACACGTCGGTCACCGGCACGCCGAGCTGGCGCGCCTTGGTGCGGTCTATGTCGGCGTAGAGCTGCGGTACGTTGACCTGGAAGCTCGAGAACAGGCCGGCCAGTTCAGGCGTCTGGTAGGCCTTGGCCATGAAGTCCTTGGTGGCTTTGTCCAGCGCGGCATAACCGAGCGAGCCGCGGTCTTCCAGCTGCAGCTTGAAGCCGCCGGTGGTGCCCAGGCCCTGTACGGGCGGCGGCGGGAACATCGCGATAAAGGCTTCCTGGATGCCGCTGAACTTGCCGTTGAGCTGGCCGGCGATGGCGCCCGCGCTCAGGTCCGCGCTCTTGCGCTGGTCAAAGGGCTTCAGGGACAAGAACACGATGCCCGAGTTGGAGCTGTTGGTGAAGCCGTTGATCGACAGGCCCGGGAAGGCAATCGCGTGTTCCACGCCGGGCTGCTTCATGGCGATGTCGCTGATGCGGCGAATCACGTCTTCGGTGCGGTCCAGCGTGGCGCCGTCGGGCAGCTGCGCGAAGCCGATCAGGTACTGCTTGTCCTGGCCGGGCACAAAGCCGCTGGGCACGGCCTTGAACAGGCCCGTGGTCGCCAGCACCAGCACCAGGTAGATACCCAGCATCACGGCCTTGCGCGAGATCGCGCCCTTGACGCCGCGGCTGTAGTTCTCGGAGCCGCGGTGAAAGGCCTTGTTGAAGGCGCCGAAGAAACGGCCGAAGACCTTGTCCATGCCGCGGGTCAGCGCGTCCTTGGGCGCGTCGTGGCCATTGAGCAGCATGGCGGCCAGTGCCGGCGACAGGGTCAGCGAGTTGACGGCCGAGATCACGGTCGAGATCGCGATCGTCAGCGCGAACTGCTTGTAGAACTGGCCCGACAGGCCGGTGATGAAAGCCAGCGGCACGAACACGGCGATCAGCACCAGGGCAATGGCGATGATGGGCCCGGACACCTCGCGCATGGCGCGGTAGGTGGCGTCGCGCGGACTCAGCCCCGCCTCGATGTTGCGTTCCACGTTTTCCACCACCACGATGGCGTCGTCCACCACAATGCCGATGGCCAGCACCAGCCCGAACAGGCTGAGCGCGTTGATCGAGAAGCCGAAGAGGTGCATCACCGCGAAGGTGCCGATGACGGAAATGGGCACGGCCAGCAGCGGGATGATGGAAGCGCGCCAGGTCTGCAGGAAGATGATCACGACCAGCACCACGAGGGCCACGGCCTCCAGCAGCGTGTGCACCACGGCTTCGATGGACGAACGCACGAACTGCGTGGTGTCGTAGACGATCTCGTAGTCCACGCCTTCGGGCATGTTCTTCTTGAGCTCCTTCATCACGGCCTGCACGTCGTCCGAAATCTGGATGGCGTTGGAGCCCGGCGCGGCGAAAACCGGCACGGCCACGGCCTGCTTGTTGTCCAGCAGCGAGCGCAGCGCGTAGTCGGACGCGCCCAGTTCCAGGCGCGAGATGTCGCGCAGGCGCGTCACGGCGCCGCCCTTGTCGGTCTTGACGATGATGTCGCCAAACTCTTCTTCACTTTGCAGGCGGCCCTGTGCGTTGATGGACAGCTGCATGTCCACGCCGGGCAGGCCGGGCGAAGCGCCCACCACGCCGGCGGCAGCCTGGATGTTCTGCTCGCGGATAGCGCGCACCACGTCGCCGGCGGAGAGGCCCCGTTCGGCCACCTTTTGCGGGTCCAGCCAGACGCGCATCGAATAGTCGCCCGAACCGAAGAGCTGCACCTGGCCCACGCCGTTGATGCGCGCCAGGCGGTCCTTGACATTGAGCACCGCGTAGTTGCGCAGGTAGGTCATGTCGTAGCGGTCGTTGGGCGAGAGCAAGTGCACCACCATGGTGAGGTCGGGTGAGCTCTTGATGGTGGTGATGCCCAGGCGGCGCACTTCCTCGGGCAGGCGCGGCTCGGCTTGCGAGACGCGGTTCTGCACCAGCTGCTGCGCCTTGTCCGGGTCGGTACCCAGCTTGAAGGTGACGTTGAGTGTCATCAGGCCGTCGGTGGTGGCCTGGCTGCTCATGTAGAGCATGCCGTCCACGCCGTTGATGGATTCCTCCAGCGGCGTGGCCACGGTTTCGGCGATCACCTTGGGGTTGGCGCCCGGGTAGTTGGCGCGCACCACCACGGTGGGCGGCACCACGTCCGGGTATTCGGCGATCGGCAGCGAGCGCAGCGCGATCAGTCCGGCGATGAACATCAGCAGCGACAGCACGCCGGCAAAGATGGGCCGGTCAATGAAAAACTTGGATAAATTCATGGCAATTCTTCTTGTTCAGGTGTCAGGGGCGGCTCAGGACTTGGCCGCGACCTTGACGGCTTTTTCGGTGAGCTCGGCCTTGGCGGACATTTCCACCGTTTGCGGCGCAACCAGCGCGCCGGGACGTATGCGCTGCAGGCCGTTGACGACGATGCGTTCGTTGGCGGCGAGGCCGCCCTTGACCACGCGCAGGCCGTTGACGGCGGCGCCCAACGTGACCTCGCGGTAGACCGCCTTGTTGTCGGCGCCTACCACCAGCACAAACTTCTTGTTCTGGTCGGTGCCGACGGCGCGTTCGTTGATCAGCAAAGCCGTGCCCTTGGTGGCCTGGCCCATGCGGATGCGCGCGAACTGGCCGGGCATCAGCTGGCCGTCCTTGTTGTCGAAGACCGCGCGGGCGCGCACGGTGCCGCTCTTGGCATCGACCTGGTTGTCGACCAGTTGCAGCTTGCCTTCGAACGGCGTGTCGGTGCTGGCGGCGGTGCCCATCTGCACGGGAATGCGCTCGAGGTTGCGGCTGGCCGGGCCGCTATTGCCGCCATTTCCGCCCACGTCCTTCAGGGCCTTGGTGACGACCTGTTCGTCGGCATCAAAGCTCGCGTAAATCGGGCTCACGGACACCAGCGTGGTCAGCACGGGAGCGCCCGGGCCGGCGGCGACCAGATTGCCCACGGTCACTTCGAGCTTGCCGACGCGGCCAGAGACCGGCGCGCGCACCTGGGTATAGCCCAGGCTCAGCTGCGCCGTCTGCAGGGCCGCCTGCGCGGCGCGTAAATTGGCCTCGGCCTCGCCCTTGCCGTTGGTGCGCTCGTCGAACTCACGCTTGGAAATCGCTTGCTCGCTCCACAGGCGCTGCGAGCGCTCCTGCTCGCCCTTGGCCTGGGTGACCCGGGCCTGGGCGGCGGCAACCTGCGCATCGGCGCGTTCCACGTCGGCGGCATAGGGCGCCGGGTCTATGGTCAGCAGCAGGTCGCCCTTCTTGACCAATGCACCTTCGCGAAAGTGCACCGACTGTATGGTGCCGGCCACGCGCGAACGGACGTCCACGCGCTCGACCGCCTCCAGCCGGCCCGAGAACTCGTCCCAGGCGGACACGTCGCTCTGCACCACGGTGGCGACAGAGACGGGGGTGGCTTGCGGCGCGGCGGGACCGGACTGGGCGCGGGTGCCGGAGACGCCGAACACGGCGGCGGAGATGCCGGTCACGGCCAGCACGGCGAGGGCCACGGCCAGCAGGCGGCGTTTGGGGGTATGCAGTTGTATGGATGGCATGTCAATTCTCTCGAAGATGGATGGATGAAACTGAAAACGGATAAACGAAAAGGTGAATGGGAGATGAGCGGGTCGGGCAAAGCGGCAAAGCGGCAAAGCGGCGACTCTAAAACCTCAACTTAAGTTGAGGTCAAGCGCGCGGCGCCTAACACGGTGCCCGTGCAGGGACATCAAGCCGCCGCGGCCTTGCGCGCGGCGCTGATCGGTATCCGGATGAATCAATGGCATGGTGAACTCCCTCAAAGAAAAAATTGAAGCGATAAAACAAGCGATAAAACTCAGGCCACCACGCCATGCGCGGCGGTCCGCGCATCCAGCGCGGTGGCAAAAAATCGGCCAAAGCGCTCATGGAGCAGCGGCCCCCAGGCCTTTTTGGCATCCGCCGGCTCCAGGTAGCTGCAAGGCCAGCCGGTGGGAACGGGCAACACCGTGTCGAGCGCGACCAGGCCGGCGGCACGCAGGCGCGCGGCATAGGCCAGCGTTTCGTCGCGCAGCGGGTCGTCCTGCGCCGTGATCAGCAGCGTGGGCGGCAGGCCGGCCAGGCGAAAGGCCGAACCGGGCGCGGCATAAGGGTGGCTCGCGTCTTCCAGGCGCGGCAGGTAGTTGTGCCAGCCGTCGGCCCAGGTGCAGCCCACTGGGCCGGCTTCGGCGTCGCGCAGCGAAGCCGTGGCCAGGCATGGGTCCAGCATGGGCGACAGCAATATCTGCCCGGCCAGGGCCGGCTCCTGCAGGTCGCGCGCCATCAGCGCCACGGCCGCGGCGATATTGCCGCCGGCTTCCTCGCCGGCCACAAACACCGGCGCGCCCGCGCCGGCCAGCTTGTGGCGGGCCTTGAATGCCCACTCCAAGGCGGCGTAGCCCATTTCAACGGCACTGGGAAACGGATGCTCCGGCGCCAGCGGATAGTCCAGCGACATCACCACCGCGCCGGCGTCGGCCAGCAGCCCGGCCACGCAAGAGCCGCCTTCCAGCGAGCCGCCCACAAAAGCGCCCGCGTGGAAATGCACCACCAGCGGCGACACGCCCGCGCTGCCGCGGCGGCCGTAGAAACGCACGTCCAGCGGCTTTTTCAGCGCAAGCTGGATCTGCTTTTCGACCCACGGGGGGCTGGTTCTGTCGTCGCCCTTGAGGGCGGGCTGCTGGCTTTTCATCGTCGTGACCGCGTAGGGCCTCCGGTTTGTTGCAATGCAGCAGAAGATACGCCCGGGGTGTCACTTAATAAATAGCCGTTCCATTTATTCTTTATTTCACCAGTGCAACAATCGGGGTATGCCTGAGCCCCTCACGCTGTTGTACCGGGCTGTTTGCCGCGCAAGCCCCTGCCCGCTTCACTGCCGGGGCTTGAGACTTGGGACGCGAAGTGTGGGCCTTGCCGCCGTGGCAGGGTCAACGGACTCCGGGAAAACCCGGACAGGACCAAGGGCTATTTGTCGGCCGTCACGGGAAGCCGCCATGATGGTCACAATCGCCCCTCTCAGTTCCCCCGCGGACCTCTGTTCGCGGATCTCCCCGGCTTTCCCCAAGACCCTCGCGGCCACCCGCCGCCAGGAGATGAGGCAGCAGGCCCATCGGCCCGCGGCGCCTCCAGTGCATTGACAGACCCTTACCAGGACCACAGGACAGGACTTTTCATGGACAAGTTTTCCGCAATGCAGGCCTTTGTACGGGTCGTGGAAGCCGGGACCTTCACCAAGGCCGCCGACTCCATGGGCATGCCCAAGCCGACCGTGACGCGGCTGATCCAGACGCTGGAGCAATCGCTGGACACCAAGCTGCTCAACCGCACCACACGCAAGGTTACTGTCACGGCCGACGGCGCGGCCTATTACGAGCGCGCCGGCCGCCTGCTCGGCGAGATGGAAGAGCTCGAGTCGAGCATGTCGCGCGCCAAGGCCAGCCCGCGCGGCCGGCTCAAGGTGGACATCCCTTCTTCCCTGGGGATGGCGGTGGTGATTCCGGCCCTGCCGGATTTTTATGCGCGCTATCCCGACATCCAGCTGGAGCTGGGCGTGAGCGATCGGCCCATCGACATCCTGGCCGAAAACGTGGACTGCGTGATACGCGGCGGCGAAATCACCGACCAATCGCTGGTGGCGCGCCGCATCGGCGAGTTCTATTTGATGTCCTGCGCCTCGCCGGCTTACCTCAAGCGCCATGGAACACCGCAACATCCGCAGGAACTCGCGCATGGGCACAGGCTGATCCGCTATGTTTCGCCGCGCGACGGCAAGCTCTACGGCGTGACGCTGCACAAGGACGGCGAAAGTGTGGAGGTCGAGGGCTACCACCAGCTCTCCGTCAACGACTCGAACGCCGGCGTGGCGGCGGCGCTGGCCGGCCTGGGTATCCTGCAGACGGTCACCTTCCTGGTGCAGCAGCACATCAGCAGCGGCGCGCTGGAGCCGCTGTTCAACGGCTGGTGCTCCGCGGCCAAGCCGATTCACGTGGTCTACCCGCCAAACCGCCACCTGAGCAACAAGGTGCGCGTCTTCGTCGACTGGATCGCCGACCTGTTCGCCAGGCACGACCTGATCCAGCGCAAGAGCAGCCTGCCGGGGCGCGCCGCGCGCGCGCAGCCCGTTGCCGAAGCACTGGCCGAGTAGCCGACGCCAGCCCGGCATCTCCTACAGCCGGCGTCACTGACAGCCTACAGGGCGGGCGGCATTCACCCATTAAGGTGAAGGCCTGTCCGATCCGTCCTCCCCCGTCCTCCCGGATCCGTCCTGTACCGCTTGCGAAAGACCTCACATGCCAAGATTGAAAGCCCCCGCGCCCGATGCCGAAAGCCGCAAGGCACTGGAGCAACGGGCACGGGAAGCCGTGCTGCCCATACCGCCCCGGCAAAAAGGGCGCTGGCCTTTTCCCGTGAACGACGAGCAGCCCGCGGGCGAAGCCGGCGACGACAAGCGCGAATCGCCGGACGACAAACCGGCCCGAAAACCTGAGGACTAAGCGCGCGGCTTCAGGCGTTTGGCCAGGCTGACCAGCAGCAACACCAGCGCGCCCGCCACCAGGCCGACCAACGCGTCCATCAGCAGCGGCAAGAGCGCGGCCAGGAATGCGCCGGCGCCGGTTGCCACTTGCTGCGAGAGCGTTTCGATGAAGTGGTGCAAGGGCGCGAAGCCGTGCGTGAGTATGCCGCCGCCCACCAGGAACATCGCCGCCGTGCCGGCCAGCGACAGCCCCTTCATGAGCCAGGGCGCGGCCCACAGGATCGCCCGGCCCCCGCTTCGCTGCAGGCGCGGCCAGGCGCCCTCGCCCGCGCAGCGGCTCAGGTAAAGCCCGCCGTCGTCGAGCTTGACGATGCCCGCCACCAGGCCATAAACGCCGACCGTCATGGCCACGGCAATGCCGCAAAGCACCGCGACCTGCGTCACAAAGGGGCTGGCCTGCACCGTACCCAGCGCGATCGCGATGATCTCGGCCGACAGGATGAAGTCGGTGCGCACCGCGCCCTTGATCTTGTCCTTTTCCAGCGCCACCAGGTCGACGGCTGGATTGGACAGCGCGGCCGTAAGCGCCTCGTGCTCGGCGGCCTGCTCATGTGCGCCGTGCAGAAATTTGTGCGCGAGCTTTTCAAAACCCTCGTAGCAAAGAAAGGCGCCGCCCACCATCAGCAGCGGCGTCACCGCCCAGGGCGCAAAGGCACTGATAGCCAGCGCCGCCGGCACCAGGATGGCCTTGTTGACGAAGGAGCCTTTGGCCACGGCCCAGACCACCGGCAGTTCGCGATCGGCCTTGACGCCGGCAACCTGCTGGGCATTGAGCGCCAGGTCGTCGCCCAGCACGCCGGCGGTTTTTTTGGCGGCAACTTTGGAAAGCAGCGCCACGTCGTCGAGTACGGTGGCGATGTCGTCAATCAATGCAAGCAGGCTGCTGGCCATGGGAATTCTTTTCGTGAATGCCGCGGCAAAGAGCCGCGAATGGGGAAAGAGACATCCGGCGCATGGCGTTGTACTTGTGTCGCACCGAGGAAGAGCCGCCACTTTACCTAACTTGCGCGACGGCAAGAGAAAAGCCGCCCGCAGGCGGCTTTTTCCAGGCAGGGAACACAGGCTCAGCGCGCCGTCAATCGTCCCAGGATAAAGCCCACGGCCAGGGCCGCGCCCACGGCTTCCAGCGGCCTTTCCTGCACCCAGGATTTCGAGACTTCCAGCGCATGCGCAGGCGCTTCGCTGATGCGGCGCGTCTGGTCGGCAAAACGGTCGGCAACGCTGCTGGCGGTATCTGCCAGCTTGTCGACGCCCTGGTGCGCCGCCGAGGAGGCGCGGTCCACCGCGCTACGCGCCGGATCGGCCACTTTGTCGATGCCGCTGTGAAGCGCCGCGCCTGCGGACTCGACGCCGCGCTGGATGGGATTGCCGTTGGCTGGCGATGCTGTGGTTTTGTCCATGGTGCTTCTTTCAAAAAAATTCCACAAAATACGGATGTCGCGTTGCCGGTGCCAAAGGCCATCGAAAGATGATCATCCGGTGCGTCAGACCACTGTAGGCACAACCCAGGCAGCGGGCTGTGCGCGGCCGGACAGGCTGCATGTAGGACAAGAGAGTGTTGCAAAGCCCGGCCGGCTGTCGGACCGGGCTGACAGGAGAATGGTCACTTGGCTTGGCGGGCCGCGCCGCATAGACCTCCATCATCAAGCCCTGATCAAAACCTCATCCGCACCCAAGGAGAGTTTCATGTCCAGGAATGCAAGACGCGCCCCAAAATCCCGCCTGACCGACAACGGCCAGCCCCGCTACGGCCCACCCGAAGAAGCCGCGGAAGACGACGAAGGCCTGGAGTTGCCGGTGGAGCCCGATGAGGGGACGCCGCTCATTCCGGATGATGAGCGGGTTGTGAATGTTCCTTCTTGAGGGCCGGGTCTTGCTCCGGCTGAGCGCGCTCTTCCTCCTCTTTCCTCCTCCTTCCTCTTCTTAGGTCAGCTGGCCGAGGGTTGCCCGGCGGCAAGTAACTTTCTTTTGCTTCGCCAAAAGAAAGTCACCAAAGAAAAGGCGACCCGCAGTCTGGGTCCCCTACGCTGCGCTGCGGGGCAACCTGCGGTGCTCGAGCCAAGCGGGGTCAAAAACAACTCGCTTCGCTCAAACAAGTTTTTGCCCTGATCCGCTTGTCTCTGCGCTCCTCGGCCCAGCCAGGACGGGGCAATCGGGAGCGGGAACCGAATACCGAAATACCAAGAAGACCAATACAAACAAGGACACGCCACGGCGTGTCCTTGTTTCTTCAGGTGTTCGGCTGTTTGGTATTCCTGCCCCCACCCCTTCTGGATGCGCCGAGGAGCGCAGGGCCAGACGGATCAGGGATCGCGTTGTTTGAGCGAAGCGCAGCGTAGCGAGTTTAGCGAGACCCCGGCTGGACCGAGCACCGCAGGTTGCCCGTAGCGCAGCGAAGGGACGCAGCAAGTAGGGTCGCCTTTTCTTTTGCTTACTTTTCTTTTGGCGAAGCAAAAGAAAAGTGAGTAGCTGCCGGGCTACCCCCGGCCAGCAGAACTAAAAAGAGGAAAGAGGAGGATAAGGAGGAGGAAGAGCGCGCCCAGCCGGAGCAAGACCCGGCTAACCCAAAACCTTAAACATCACAAACGCATCCACCAACCCCAACTTCAAATGCCGAAAAGCCTTCGGCAAAGTCGCCACCACCTCAAACCCCAATCGCTTCCACAAACGAACCGCCCGTTCGTTGGTCGACACCACCAGGTTGAACTGCATTGCGAGGAATCCCATGGCCAGCGCCTCGCGCTGCGAGTGTTCGCACATGGCCGATGCCAGGCCCTGGCCCTGGGCCTCGGGTGCGACCACATAACCGCAGTTGCAGACGTGCGCGCCCAGGCCGGGCTGGTTGGGCTTGATGAAATAGGTGCCCAGCACGGGCCCATTCCCTTCGCGCACCACATAGGTGGCGCGCGGCGCCTCCATCCATGCGGCGTGGATTTCGGCTTCGGTGCTTTGCGGTGAAAAAGCATAGGTGTCGCCGGCTTCGAAGGTGGCGCGGAGCAGCGGCCAGACGGCGGGCCAGTCGGCTTCCTCGCAGCGGCGTATTTTGACCTGCGTCATGGTTTGGGCGCATCCACCACTTCGGCCGCCGTGCGGAAGGCCTCGACGGCGGCGGGCAGGCCGCAGTAGATGCTGGCGTGCAGCAGCACTTCCTGGAGCTGCTCTGGCGTCACGCCGTTGTTGAGCGCGCCGCGCACATGGCCCTTGAGTTCATGCTGCTTGCCCAGGGCGGTCAGCATGGCCACGGTGATCAGGCTGCGGGTCTTCAGGTCCAGCCCCGGCCGCTGCCACACGTCGCCCCAGGCATTGCGCGTGATGTAGTGCTGGATGGGCATGGAGAAATCGCTCGCCTTGCCGAAGGCATTGGCCACAAACTCTTCACCCATCACCTGCTTGCGGGTGGCCAGGCCTTTGTCGAAGTCGCTGGAAAGTGTGGAAGTCACGTGAGCTCCTTGGAAAAGATTCTTAAAGCCCAAGCGTAGTGGAAAACAAAAAAGCCCGCCCAGGCTTTCACCAGGGCGGGCAAGATCAACACTGATTCAATATTGCTCAGGCCAGGTCGTAACGGTCCAGGTTCATGACCTTGTTCCAGGCGGCCACAAAGTCACGCACGAACAGATCCCGCGCGTCGCTTGCTGCATAGACCTCGGCAATGGCGCGCAGCTGGGAGTTGGAGCCGAAGACCAGGTCGTTCACGGTCGCCGTCCACTTGAGCTCGCCGCTCGCGCGGTCGCGGCCTTCGAGCACGCCGGCGTCAGTGGCTGACTTCTGCCACTTGGTGCGCATGTCGAGCAGGTTCACGAAGAAGTCATTGCTCAAGGTGCCAGGCCGCTTGGTGAAGACACCGTGCGGGGCCTGGCCGACGTTGGCATTAAGGGCGCGCATGCCGCCGACCAGCACCGTCATCTCGGGAGCGCTCAGTGTCATGAGGCTGGCCTTGTCCACCAGCAGTTCAGCGGCCCGCGCTTCCTGCCCCTTGCGGCCGTAGTTGCGGAAACCGTCCGCGGTCGGTTCCAGCACGGCGAAAGCCTGCACATCGGTCTGCTCTTGCGAAGCGTCCGTGCGCCCCGGCGAAAAAGGCACTTTCACATCATGCCCGGCCCGCTTGGCGGCCGCCTCGACGGCGGCGCAGCCGCCCAGAACAATCAGGTCGGCCAGCGAAATCTTCTTGCCGCCGGACTGCGCGCCGTTAAATTCGGCCTGGACCTTCTCCAGCACCTTCAGCACCTTCGCGAGTTCGGCCGGCTGGTTGACTTCCCAGTCCTTTTGCGGCGCGAGGCGAATGCGCGCGCCGTTGGCGCCGCCGCGCTTGTCGCTGCCGCGGAATGTCGCGGCGGATGCCCAGGCCGTCGTGACCAGTTGGGCGATGGAAAGCCCGGATGCGAGCAGCGTGGCCTTCAGCGCGGCAATGTCGTTTTCCCCGACCAGTTCGTGGTCGACCGAGGGAATCGGGTCTTGCCACAGCAACTGGCCCTTGGGCACCAGCGGGCCGAGGTAGCGTGCTGCCGGCCCCATGTCGCGGTGCGTGAGTTTGTACCAGGCCTTGGCGAAAGTGTCCGCAAACTCCTGCGGGTTGGCCATGAAGCGCCGCGAGATTTTTTCGTAGGCCGGGTCCATGCGCATGGCCATGTCGGCCGTGGTCATCATGGGCGCGTGGCGCTGCGCCGGATCATGGGCGTCCGGCACCGCGGTCGCCGCGGCGGGATCCTTGGGCTTCCACTGGTGCGCGCCCGCGGGGCTCTTGGTCAGCTCCCACTCATAGCCGAACAGGTTCTCAAAGTAACCGTTGTCCCACTTGATGGGGTTGTTGGTCCAGGCGCCTTCGATGCCGCTGGTGATGGTGTGTACACCGTGGCCGCCGCCGAACTTGTTGGTCCAGCCGAAGCCCTGGTCTTCAAGGCTGCCGCCCTCGGGCTCGGGGCCGACGTACTTGCCCGGCTCTGCGGCGCCATGGGCTTTGCCGAAGGTGTGGCCGCCGGCGGTCAGTGCGACGGTCTCCTCGTCGTTCATGGCCATGCGCGCGAAGGTTTCGCGGATGTCGCGCGCCGAACCCAGGGGGTCCGGGTTGCCGTTCGGGCCTTCGGGGTTCACATAGATCAGGCCCATCTGGACGGCGCCCAGGGGGTTTTCGAGTTCGCGGTCGCCGCTGTAGCGCTTGTCACCCATCCACTCGGCTTCGGGCCCCCAATACACCTCTTCCGGCTCCCAGGCATCGGGGCGCCCGCCGGCAAAACCGAAGGTCTTCAGCCCCATGGAGTCCATGGCCACGGTGCCGGCCAGCACCATCAGGTCGGCCCAGGAGATTTTGCGGCCGTACTTCTGCTTGATCGGCCACAGCAGGCGGCGCGCCTTGTCGAGGTTGCCGTTGTCGGGCCAGCTGTTGAGCGGCGCGAAGCGCTGCATGCCCGAACCCGCGCCGCCGCGGCCGTCGGCGATACGGTAGGTGCCCGCGCTGTGCCAGGCCATGCGGATGAAGAAGGGGCCGTAATGGCCGTAGTCCGCGGGCCACCAGTCCTGTGAGTCGGTCATCAGCGCATGGAGGTCTTTGACCACGGCATGCAGGTCCAGGGTCTTGAACTCCTCGGCGTAGTTGAAGGCCTCGCCCATGGGGTCGGCCTTGGGGGAGTTCTGGTGAAGAATCTTGAGGTTGAGCTGGTTGGGCCACCAGCTGGCGTTGCCTGCGGCGCCGGCCAGTGCGTGTTTGCGGGCACCGCCCGAGAACGGGCAGGCGCTTTCGCCTTGCGTCGTGTGATCAGCCATGATGAACTCCTTCAATGTGTATGGGATGAAACGCAGTCTAGGTTTCGCAGCAGAATATGAAAAGACAATTAAAAATATTCATTTAATAGTTTTTATTAATTGCACGCGTTTTACGCCAGGCCGCGCGGCCGGATAGGCCTTCTTGCCGTTACGCTTGAGCCGAGCCACTTATAAAGCCTTTGAAGGAAATCCTCATGACGACCAAGCCCGCAACACCAGGCGCAGCTCCCCGCTACCCCGCCCCCGAACTCAAGGACCTGCCCGAGGACATCAAGGCCAAGGTCCTGGAAGTGCAGGAAAAAGCCGGCTTTGTGCCCAATGTGTTCCTGGCGCTGGCGCGCCGCCCCGCCGAATGGCGCGCCTTCTTTGCCTACCACGACGCCCTGATGCTCAAGGAAGAAGGTTCCAACCCCAACGGCACCCTGACCAAGGGCGAGCGCGAAATGATCGTCACCGCCACCAGCGCGGCCAACAACTGCCTGTATTGCGTAGTCGCGCATGGCGCTATCCTGCGGATCTATGAAAAAAAACCGCTGGTCGCCGACCAGGTGGCTGTCAACTACCGCAAAGCCGACATCACGCCGCGCCAGCGCGCCATGCTGGACTTCGCGATGAAGGTCTGCCTGCAGGCCGACCGGATTGAAGACGCCGACTTTGAAGCGCTGTACGGCCACGGCTTTGACGACGAAGACGCCTGGGACATCGCGGCCATCACGGCTTTCTTCGGCCTTTCCAACCGCATGGCCAGCTTCAGCAACATGCAGCCCAATGCCGAGTTCTACCTGATGGGCCGCGTGCCCAAGCCGCCCAAGCCGCCCAAGCCGGCCTGACAAGCCAGCTTGTAAGCGGCCCGGCAACGCTGAATAATGCGCATGGCTTGATTGACTTGAACCAGGACTTCATGACCTCGACCGCTACCCCCTCTCCCATGGCCCCGGCCGCGCCCAACCCGGCATCGGCCAGCCCGTCCGGCCTGACCGTGCGCAAGCTCGAGATAGACCTGAGCCAGGGCTTTGACCGCCATTGGTATGGCGGCGACGCCTTCCTGAGCCAGTATCACAACGCCCTGTCCATGAGCTTTCCGGTCGGCGAGCAGTCCTTTATCGACGCGGTGCGCGACTGCGCCAAGTTGCTGCCCCAGACGCCCGAGCACGCCCTGCTGCATGAAGCGGTGGCGCAGTTCATAGGCCAGGAAGCCACGCACCGCCACATCCACGGCCTCTACAACACTCACCTGGAAACCCAGGGCCTGGTCAACCGCTGGCAGCACTGGGCCACGGCGCGCATTGACTACGCGAAAAAAAGAGGCGCCCAGCCCCTGCACTTCCTCGCCGTGACCGCCGCCTACGAACACCTCACCGCGGTGCTGGCCGACTACCTGCTGCGCCACAACGACACGCTGGACAGCGCCGACCCGAGAATGCAAACCCTCTGGCGCTGGCATGCAGCCGAGGAGACCGAACATCGCGCCGTCGCCTACGACCTCTACCACGCGGTGCAGGGCAACTACGCCTGGCGCATACGCTGGTACATCTACGCGGTTCTGGTGTTCACCTTGGACTCAGGACGGCAGACGCTGCTCAACCTGTGGCACGACGGCACGCTGTTCAAGCCCGGCACCTGGTGGAGCGCTGCCAAATTCTTCTGGGGCCGCAAGGGCGCGATGTGGTACACCATGGGCCCGCTGCTGGCTTACTTCAGGCGCGATTTCCATCCCGACCAGGAAGCGTTTGCCGCGCCTGAGCAGCAGACGCGCGGCCTGGCCCGGCGCTGGTTCAAGGAAAACGCCGACAGGTTTCGCGTGGTCCGCTGAGCCGCACGCTCTCTCTCAGTCCTCAACAATCTTGCGCATCCAGTCCGGCAGCGGCCGGGACTTCTGCGCGGGGAAATCCACCCAGATGGTGGTGGCCCCGCCGGCCGCGCAGATCACGCCCGGCGCATCGCTGCGCTCCATGGTGGCCCAGCTTTCAAAGGTGCTGCGGCCGGGGTCGCTGACATACATCTTCATGAGTACGTCGCCCGGGTATTCGAGCTGCTTGTAGAAATTGCAAAAAGCGTTGACGATGACCGGGCCTTCCCCTCTTGGGTCCGGCCGGCAGCCAATGGCATACATCCAGTCTATGCGTATGGTTTCCAGGTAGCGGAAGTAGCTGCCGTTGTTGAGATGGCCCATGGCATCCATATCGCCCCAGCGTATCGGGATGAGCATCTCATGGACCAGTTTTTTCTTCTCGGGGATTTCGATCTTCATGGTGAACACCGCACC
Source organism: Polaromonas sp. CT11-55 (assembly GCF_047303325.1). Classification (NCBI taxonomy): domain Bacteria; kingdom Pseudomonadati; phylum Pseudomonadota; class Betaproteobacteria; order Burkholderiales; family Comamonadaceae; genus Polaromonas; species Polaromonas sp. CT11-55. Next base: position 17,928 of record NZ_JBKBEX010000018.1, read on the forward strand.
TAACGGTGCGCCCTGATGGAGGCAAGAATGCCCAGCGTGAACAGAACGCAGGCGGTGAGCTGCACCAGGGTAGGCCAGCGGCCGTCCCAGGCAAAGGAATACAGCAGCGCAAAAATCGTTTCACTGACGATGAGCTGCCCGCACAGGCTGGCGCTCAGCCGCTGGCTGGCCATGTTCCACAAAATCGTGGCCAGCCAGGTCGAGCCCACACCGGCCACCACGCACAGCAGCACAAAGGTCCCGAGGTCCGCGCGCGCCGCAAGCACGCCGGCATCGGACCCAGCGGCCAGCCACATCAGCAGCGCGCCCAGGCCGGTGGCCACGCCCAGCCAGTTGGCCCAGTCGGTGGCGTTCACTTCCGGATGCCGCTTGAGCCAGGCGGAGTTGAGGATCGCAAAAACCGTCCAGCACACCAGCGAGGCCGCCACAAACAGCATGCCGCGCCAGAAATAGGTGGCCACGCCTTGTCCCGCCTCATGCGTGGAACCCATCATGAGCGCCAGCCCGGCCAGCGTGAGCGCCAGCCCCGGCAGCAGCGCGGCCCATCGCAGGCCCTGCGGTTTTCCCAGCAGCATGACCCAGATCGGGATGGTGCCTATGACCAGCGAAGGCACTTCGGTGCCCGCATCACGTATGGCCAGCACCAGCAGCAGGTAATAGCCGCTAAAGCCCAGGATGCTCATGAGCAGCGCGGCCCCGGCCTGGCGCAGCGTGGGCAGGCGGCGGCTGCGCAGCCCTACCAGCATCACGAGCACAGCCACCACACCGTAAACGGCAAAGCGCCCGGCCGTGAGGTCTATCGAGGAATAGCCGCCCGCGCCCATCTCGAGCATGCGCGGCGCAACAAACACCAGGCCCCACAGCGCACCCGCCGCGAGCCCGGCCAGAATGCCGGACAGCATCAATCAGGCGGTGTGCGCGGTCGCGACCAGGCGCAAGCCGAGCAAGCCCATGGCGCCGGCGGCCGTGCGGTCCACCACGGCCTTGCTGCGCAAATAGGCGGCGCGCGGCACGGACGAAGACAGCACCAGCGCCACCACGGCATACCAGCCGGTCTCCATCACCAGCACGCCGGCCAGCACCAGCATGGCGGCGGGCAAGGGGAATTGAGCGGGCAGCAGGGCCGCAAACACGCTGCTGTAGACCACCACGATCTTGGGATTGCTCAGCTGTGTGACCAGCCCCTGGCGAAACGACTGCAGCACCGTGGGACGCGCCGCGCCTCTGTCCTGGCCGGCCATCTCCAGCGGCTGGCGCGCACCGCGCCAGATCTGGATGGCAATCCACATCAAATAGAGGCCGCCCACGATCTTGAGCGCCGTGTAGACGCCGGGCAAGGCGGCCAGCAAGGCCTGCAGCCCGGCCAGCGCCAGCGCGGCGAACACCAGCGCGCCCAGGCCCATGCCCAGCGCCGCGGCCAGGCCGTCGGCGCGCGAACGCGACACCGCGATGCGCGCGACCTGCACAAAACTCGGGCCGGGACTGACCACGCCCGCGAGCAAGGCCAGAAAGATCAGGCCTATGGGGCCGAGGTAAGGCACTACGGAATCCAGCATGTTGTTCTCTCTCTGCGCGAATTGATTGATGTTGTGAACCGGTTCAGACACCGAAACCGTCATCCGCCGCGATCACCGCACCATTGACAAAATGGCTCTCGCCGCTGGCCAGCATCACCAGCAGCGCGTCCAGGTCCTGCGGCTTGCCGATGCGCTTGCGCGGCAGCATCTGCACCAGCTTCTTGCCCTGCTCGGTCTCCCAGTGGTGGTGGTTGATCTCGGTGTCAATATAGCCGGGGCAGATCGCATTGACGTTGATGCCGAACTTGCCCCACTCCAGCGCCATGGCTTTGGTCATCTGCACCACGGCGGCCTTGCTCATGCAGTACACGCCGATCTGCGGCAGCACACGCAGTCCAGCCATGGAGGCGATGTTGATGATGCGCCCGCCGGCATAGTTGCCGGGCCCGGCGCCGCGCGAGCGGGCCAGCATGCGCTTGCCGACTTCCTGTGCCACGAAGAAGGCGCCCTTCACATTGGTGTTGAAGATGAAGTCGTAGTCTTCCTCATCCACATCCTGGATACGCTGCGTATTGCTCACGCCCGAGTTGTTGACCAGGATGTCGATGGGTCCAACCTCGGTTTCGGCATGGGCCACGCCGGCCTTGATGCTGGCATGGTCGGTCACGTCGAGCTCGACCACATGCGCATCGCCGCCCGCCGCCTCGATCTGCGCTCGCAGGTCCTTGAGCTTGTCCAGCCTGCGGCTGGCCAGCACAACGGCCGCGCCGGCGCGGCTCAAGGTCGTGGCGAACTGGGCGCCCAGTCCACCGGAGGCGCCGGTCACGAGGGCGACACGCCCTGTCAGGTCAATGCTGTAGGCCATTAGAGGCTCCTCTCTCAATTTAAACCGTACAAAAGAGAACGACCGTTCGCGTCGCTGCATTCGCGACATAAAATCCCACGCGAGACCGACAATCCTTCCTGAAAAATCATTATCAGCGAGTCCCCGATGAATACCCAAGAAATTCTGGCCCAGTTCGGCCCCCGTGAAGCGATGGAATACGACGTGGTCGTGGTGGGCGGCGGCCCCGGCGGCCTCGCCACCGCCATTCGCCTGAAACAGCTGGCGGCCGAAAAAGGCAAGGACATTTCCGTCGTGGTGCTCGAAAAAGGCTCCGAGCCCGGCGCCCACATCCTCTCGGGCGCGGTGATGGACCCGAAAGCGCTGACCGAGCTGCTGCCCGACTGGAAAGCCCAGGGCGCACCGCTGAACCAGCCCGTCACCGCCGACGAGGTGCTGTTCCTCAGTGAAAAAAGCGCGGTCAAGACACCGGCGTTCTTTGTGCCGGACTGCTTTCACAACGAAGGCAACTACGTCATCAGCCTGGGCAATGTGGTGCGCTGGCTGGCGCAGCAGGCCGAGGGCCTGGGCGTTGAAATCTTCCCGGGCTTCGCGGCCGCTGAAGTCCTCTACAACGACGACGGCTCCGTCAAGGGTGTGGCCACCGGCAACCTCGGCATAGGCAAGGACGGTCAGCCCACCGACAACTTCCAGCTCGGCATGGAACTGCACGGCAAGTACACCGTGTTCGCTGAAGGCGCGCGCGGCCACCTGGGCCGCCAGCTGATCAACCGCTTCAAGCTCGACGAAGGCAGGGACCCGCAAGGCTACGCGCTCGGCGTGAAAGAGCTGTGGGAAATCGACCCGGCCAAACACAAGCCCGGCCTGGTGATACACACCGCCGGCTGGCCCATGGACAGCCAGACCTACGGCGGCGGCTTTATGTACCACCTGGAGGACAACAAGGTCACGCTGGGAATGGTCACCGGCCTGGACTACAGCAACCCCTACCTGAGTCCCTTTGAAGAGATGCAGCGCTGGAAGACCCACCCCAGCATCAAGCAATACCTCGAAGGCGGCAAGCGCATCAGCTACGGCGCGCGCGCCATCACCGCGGGCGGCGCCTTAAGCCTGCCCAAGACCGTGTTCCCGGGCGGCGCGCTGATAGGCTGCGATGCCGGCTACCTCAACGCGGCCCGCATCAAGGGCAGCCACGCGGCCATCAAGTCCGGCATGCTCGCGGCCGAAGCCGCCTATGAGGCCGTCACCGCCGGTCGCCAGCACGACGAGCTGGCCGCCTACCCCGAGGCCTATGCCAAGAGCTGGCTCGCGCAGGAACTGAACCAGTCGCGCAACTTCAAGTCCTGGTTCAAGAAGGGCCTTTACGTCGGCGCCTTCATGACCGGTATTGAGCACTGGCTGCTGCCCAAGCTGGGCTTCAAGTCGCCGCCCTGGACCGTGCACAACAGCATTCCCGATTACGCCAAGCTCAAGCCGGCCGCCGAATGCACACCCATCGTGTACCCCAAGCCCGACAACAAGATCACCTTCGACCGCCTGAGCTCGGTGTTTGTCTCCAACACCAACCACGAAGAGCACCAACCCGCCCACCTGACGCTGAAAGACGCCAGCGTGCCGGTCAACATCAACCTGGCCAAGTACGCCGGCCCCGAGAGCCGCTACTGCCCGGCCGGTGTCTACGAGTTCGTGAAGAACCCCGACAACAGCGACCGCCTGCAGATCAACGCGCAGAACTGCGTGCACTGCAAGACCTGCGACATCAAGGACCCGACACAAAACATCGTCTGGGTCACGCCCGAAGGCGGCGGCGGGCCGAATTACGCCGGCATGTAAACCGGCACCTAGCTGTTGAATGAGAAAAAAGCCCTTCTGGTTTATCCGGAAGGGCTTTTGTTTTTTCCAACCAGGTGTTGTCCGCGCACTCAGCCTGATCCCGCGCGGATTCGACAGAAATTTTTAAGTGGCATAGAATCCAACCCAGCGGGGACTTGAGCGGTCTCCCCGCCTGCCAAGGGCGCCTTCCGGTGCCCCAAGTACTGCTCCTGATGATGGGTTACCACGCCCGATTAGGAGCTTCACTTGGTCTTTTGTTTTTCCCCCTTCAGTTTCACAGCGCCTCAGGCGCATGAGCGCATTGCTGCGCTTGCGGGCGTACATGCCGGCTCTTCGCGGAGGGCCAAGCCATGAACTGCGTCCTCGAAACCTCCGACACGCCGAACACGCCCAGCCACACCCAGCGGCAAATGGTGGACATTCAACTCAAAACCCTTTCTCTCGACCCTGCAAAACTCGACGGCCTGTCTGAAAAGCTGCTGCGCAGCCACTATGACAGCAATTACACCGGCGCGGCCAAGCGCCTCAATGCGATTCGCAGCCAGCTGTCGCAACTGGCTTGGGATACGACACCGGTCTTCACGATCAACGGCCTCAAGCGCGAGGAACTGATCGCCGCGAACTCGGTGTACCTGCACGAGCTCTACTTCGAGAATCTGGGCGGCAACGGTGTTCTGCCGTCCAACGGCCTGTCGATTGCGCTCACCCGCGATTTCGGCTCGGTCGAACGCTGGCGCAACGAATTCACCGCACTGGCCAAGGCCATGGGCGGCGGATCGGGCTGGGCCATCCTCAACTGGTCGCCGCGTGAGGGCCGGCTGGTCAACCAATGGGCGGCGGACCACACGCACCTGCTGGCGGGTGCCATGCCCATCCTGGCGCTCGACATGTATGAGCACGCCTACCACCTGGACTTCGGCGCCAAGGCGGCAGCCTACGTTGATGCGTTCATGCGCAATATCAACTGGGACACGGTTTATCCACGCTACGGTGCCGCCGTCAAAGCCAGCGCACTCGGGTTCGGCATCGACCCTTCAGCCGTCGACCAAACGACGGCGCAGCTCATTGATGTGCGGCGCGCTGAAACCTTTGCCGAGGCGGGCGACATCATCAAGGGCGCGCGTTACGCCGATCCCGCAGATGTGCCGGCCTGGGTAGGCACGCTGGATTCCAACCGCCCCGTCGTGGTGTATTGCCTCCACGGTCTGGATATCGGCCGCTCCACGGCCTTGTCCCTGAGAGCCCGCGGCGTGAACGCGCAATTCATGGAAGGCGGCATCGAGGCCTGGAGAGCCGCGCAACTGCCCTTGATCCCAAAAACCCTGGCGTGAGATCCGGCGGCGGCGTGAGTTCATGTCGAAGCCATCGCCGCCTCTTCAATTGAAGTTCTACAAGGAGCCCATCCATGCGTCTGACCCTATCGATCCTGGTCTCAAGCCTGCTTTTCTGCACGGTTTTTAACTCGGCGCTGGCGCAACAGGCGATCTACCAATCGCCATCGCTCACGCCCAATGCGGCTTTAAAAGCCGCGCAAGCAGCGCTGGAGGCCTGCCGCAAGAACGGCCATCAGGCCGCCGTATCCGTCAATGACCGCGCCGGCAACGCCCTCGTGATGCTGCGCGACCGGTTTGCCGGCCCGCATACCGTCGATACCGCGATCAACAAGGCTTACACCGCCGTGACCTTCAAGCTCGACACCACGAGTTTTGCCCGCTCCACCCAGGCTGGCGAGGCTGCGTCGGGCGTGCGGCACCTTCCCCGTATCGTGGCCATCGGTGGCGGCATTCCCATCGAATCAGCCGGCTCCATCGTGGGGTCCATCGGCGTCTCGGGTGCGCCGGGCGGTGATGCCGATGAGGTTTGCGCCAAAGCCGGGATTGCCGCGATACGGGACGAGCTTGATTTTTAACCGGCCCCCCATCGGACCACGATGAAGTCAGGCGCCGCATCAGTTGTGTCTACCTTGCACTCAAGCAGTCTTCAGCGCTTGATCGCCGCCAAAGCGATCCGGGGATTCGGCGACGGATTCGTGAGCCTGTTGCTGCCGATCTACTTGCTCAATCTTGGGTTAACGCCATTCCAGGTCGGGCTGGTCGCGACCACGACTTTGCTGGGCTCCGGCATCTTGACCCTGCTGGTCGGCACGCATGCGTCGCGCTACGACCACCGGCCTTTGCTGCTGGCCGCCTCGGCCTTGATGGCCTTCACAGGCCTGGGCCTTGCCTCGCTGAGCAGCTTCTGGCCGCTGATGCTGGTGGCATTGGTGGGCACGCTGAACCCGTCGGGTGGCGACGTGAGCGTTTTTATGCCGGTGGAGCACGCGATGCTCGCGAACAGTGTTGAAGGCCCATCCCGCACGGCCGTTTTTGCGCGCTACAGCTTGACGGGGACCTTGTTTGCGGCTTTTGGGTCGCTGGCAGCGGCTCTGCCTGGATTGATTGCGCCGGCGGCGGGCATCACCACGCAGGCCGCCATTCAGGGAATGTTCATCCTCTATGCCTTGCTGGCGCTTGCAATGGCCGCGTTGTACCGCGGCCTGCCATCGCGTCCCGCCGCAGAAATCGCGGCACCGAAGTCTGCGCTGGGTCCTTCGAAAAAACGGGTCTATCTCCTGGCAACGCTGTTCAGCCTGGATGCGTTCGGCGGGGGATTTGTGGTTCAGTCGCTGATCGCCCTCTGGCTCTATCAGCGCTTTGGTCTTTCGATCGAAATAGCCGGATCCATCTTCTTCTGGGCCGGCCTGTTGACAGCATTTTCATACCTTGCGGCGGCTCGCATCGCCAGCCGCATTGGCTTGGTGAAGACCATGGTCTACACCCATCTCCCGTCCAGTCTTTGCCTGATTGCGATCCCGTTCTGCACCGGCCTGAGCTATGCCGTCATCCTGCTGCTGGTCAGGAGTGCGCTGTCGCAGATGGATGTACCCACGCGCAGCTCCTATGTGATGGCCATCGTGACACCTCAGGAGCGCGCGGCCGCGGCAAGCGTCACCTCCGTGCCGCGCAGCCTGGCGGCGGCCGCAAGTCCCGCGCTGGCCGGCTATCTGCTCGGCGTGTCCGCATTTGGATGGCCGCTGATTGTCGGCGGGGCCTTGAAGATCGTTTACGACATTTTGTTGCTGGCCATGTTCAGCCGTGTGCGGCCGCTTGAAGAGGCTCCCGGCATGGAACTCCCTACCAAAGTCGGCTGAAGCTTGCGGCCGGCTCCCGGAAGTCGCAGGCGCGCCACATATACACGGCGCAAGCCTTGGCAAGCTTTGTGACTTTTTGTCCGCCATGGCAAACCGGCACTCGCCGCGCATGCACGAAGCGCACCCACGCCAGCAGGGGCTTTTCGCGTTTCACTCACAAGTGCTTACCGAACGATTCGACACGCTTTGAGGCCCGTCTCCCACCCTCCGACGCAGGCTCGCGGCTTACGCTGACACGCTTTCTCCCCTCGTCGCAAAGACACTGGAACTGTCCTTGAGTTCGGGACGTGGCCGCGCCCTCCACCGGCCGCCGCGCCGCCGTGTTCCAGTTTTTTTTGCCCCATCCGTCCGCTGCCCGGCAGCTTCTTAGCCCATTGATCCATGACAGAAAACACCCCCAGCGTGCTGCTGACCGGCGGCGCCGGCTATATCGGAAGCCACACCTTTGTGGCCTTGGTGGAGGCCGGCTACCACCCGGTCATCCTTGATGATTTCTCGAACAGCCACCCCGCGGTGCTGGAGCGGCTGGCGCAGCTGACGGGCCGGCGCGTGCCCTGCGAAAAAGGCAATGTACTGGACACGGCCTTTGTGGCCGAAGTGCTGCGGCGCCACCGCTGCGTTGCCGCCGTGCACTTCGCCGGCGTCAAGGCCGTCGGTGAAAGCGTGCAGCAGCCCCTCATGTACTACCGCAACAATGTGAGCGGCCTGCTGAGCCTGCTCGAAGCCATGGCCGGTACTTCCGCTTGCCGGTCCGTGGTGTTTTCTTCCAGCGCCACGGTCTACGGCAACCCGGCCAGTGTGCCGATTGACGAAGGCTTTCCCTGCGCGCCCGAAAGCCCGTATGCCCAGAGCAAGCTGATGTGCGAAAACATCCTGGCCTCGCTGCGCGCGTCGGACCCTTCGTGGCGCACCGGCGTGCTGCGCTACTTCAACCCGGTGGGTGCGCACCCCAGCGGCCTGATAGGCGAAGACCCCAGCGGCATTCCCAACAACCTGATGCCTTTTGTGACGCAGGTGGCCGTGGGCAAACGCGCGCGGCTGCGGGTCTTCGGCAGCGACTACCCGACGCCCGACGGTACCGGCGTACGCGACTACCTGCATGTGTCCGACCTGGCCGACGGCCATGTAGCCGCCGTGCAAGCCCTGCTGGCCAAGGGCGAGAGCTTCACCGTCAACCTGGGCACCGGCCAGGGCACCAGCGTGCTGGGTGTGGTGCGCGCCTTCGAGCGCGCCAGCGGCCGGCCCATCCCGTTTGAGTTCGCGCCGCGGCGTGCGGGCGACGTGGCGCAGTATTTCGCCGACGTGTCGCTGGCCCGCGGCGTCCTGGACTGGCGCGCCACGCGCGGCATCGAGGAGATGTGCCGCGACTCGTGGCACTGGCAGCAGCGCAACCCCGACGGCTACCGGACCGAGACGCCGGACAGCACGGCCTTGCACATGCCAGCGCCTGCGCGCAATAGTCCGAACGGCCCCCTTCGACCGGTGGTCAGCGCCTGATTCGTCTTGACACAAAAACCGCACCGAATGAGGACAAGACACATCTGCTTTCACCAGCACAAACCAGGCCATGGGCCGTTCGGACTATTGCCGATTGCTGCACTGCACAACACACTCATCCTCTGCCAATTTTCTGCTTTTGACAGAGAGGAAATTCAATGTTCAAAGCTCTGATGACCGCCGTTCTGGCCGCCTGGATGGCCTCGGCATCGGCCTACTCCGATTCTTCCGACCAGCCACCGCAACAAGCTCTGGCCAGCAAGGCCGGCGCCGCGAAAACCACGCCCACGAAACTGCAGGCCGGCGCCGACAGCGTCAAGGTGCGCGCGGTCTACAGCCCCGACATACGCCCCAACCCGCCGCAGGCCTTCCAGGCCGACGATGAGGCCGGCGCCGGCGAGTCCGGCTGGCGCTCCTACGGCATGCTGCTGGCGACGCTGGTGTTGATGGCCGTGATCGCCGTGCGGCGCTACAAGGCGGGAAGGCCCTGAGCATGAGTGGACTCGGCCGGCCCGGCGTTGCGGCGGTCAAATGGAGTGCGGCGTCCACGGTCGCGCGCTTCGCCCTGCAGCTGATGGCCCAGGTCGTCCTTGCGCGCACGCTGGGCCCGGAGATCTTCGGTATCTTCGCCATCGGCATGGTGGTGCTGACTTTCGCCACCTTCGTGTCCGGCTTCGGTTTCAGCTGGAGCCTGCTGCAGCGCGAAACCCTCAGCGACGAGGACGTGCGCTTTGCCTGGACCTGGCAGCTCATCGTGGGCCTGGCGACGACGCTGGCCGTCTACCTGCTGGCACCCTTGCTGGCCGTTTATTTCCGCGAGCCGCGCGCGCAGGCCGTCATTGAATGGCTGTCGCTGGCCTGCCTGCTGGGTGCGGCCGCCCAGCCGGCCACCTATTTGCTGCAGCGCGACCTCAACTTTCGGGCAGTGGGCCTGGTGCAGGTGGGCAGCTATGCGGCGGGTTACATCGCAGTGGGCCTGCCGATGGCGCTGATGGGGCGCGGCGAAGCCTCGCTGGTGGCGGCCTGGCTGGTCCAGGTGGCCGTGCAGCTGGCGGCCAGCTACGCGCTCAAACCTCACCCGGTGCGCCCGTTGCTCTGGTATGCCGATGCGCGCGCGGCCGTAGGCACCGGGCACACGGTGTTTTTCACCAACATCGTCAACTGGGTGCTCAACAACCTGGACCGCGTGCTGATAGGACGCCTGCTCAACGCGCAGGCGCTGGGCCTGTACAACGTGGCCTACAACCTGGCCACCATGCCCAACACCTTGCTGCTGGGCGCGCTGCAGCCGGCCTTCCTGGCGGCGGGCGCGCGCCTGCAGAACGACAGGCCGCGCCTGGGCCGCGCCTACCTGCAGATGCTGGCCACCATCGTGGTGCTGGGCCTGCCGGCCTTTGTGGCGCTGGCTTTTGTCTCACGCGACATCGTGCGCGTGCTTTACGGGCCGGCCTGGAGCGACGCGGCCTGGGTGCTGGGCACGCTGTTCCTGTGCATGCCGGCTTATGTCATCTGGGGCCTGTCGACGCCGGTGCTATGGAACACCGGGCGCAAGCACTATGAGTTCCTGCTGCAGTTGCCGCTAGTCGCCGCGGGCGCGCTGGGCTTCTACTTGCTGGCCGGCCGGGGCATCGATGTCGCTGCGGCTGTGGCCGGCGGGCTGCTGGTGCTGCGCGCGGCCGTTGTCGTCACCGCCGCTTTCCGCGCGCTGGACCTGCGCGCCACGGCCTTGCTGCCGGACGCCCTGCGCGGCCTGCTGTTAAGCGCGCTCTGTATCGCCGGTGTATTGCTTGGGCAATACGCGGTGGCAAAGTTTGACAGTCCCCTGCTTTCGCTGGCCGCCGGCGCGCTCGCGGCCGCCATGCTGCCGGCGTTGCTCCTGCTGCTGCGGCCGCAGTCGCTGGGCCCCGACGCCTCCGACATGGTGATCCGCTTCGTGCCCGGCCTCGCGAATTTCCTGCGCCGCCCAGCGGCCGCGCCGGCTTCCGCCCTGCCCGCCGCGTTGAGCGAGCAGCGTCCCTGACCGAGGAAAGCAGCCCCATGGACCAACCCGTCGTTATTGCAGTCCTCGTCGCCGGCGCCATCCTGGCGGCGCTCACGGCGGCGCTGGGCATGGCGGGCGCGGTCCATGTGACCTCGCGCCGCGCGCAAGGTTATATGCACTTCATCTTCTACGCCATCTTGCTGATGGTGGCCCTGGCCAACCTGCTCTCGGGCCGCGACCTCTCCAGCAGCAACATGAAGTTTGACGAAGTGGTGGTGGTCGTGCGCCATCCGCTGGTTTCGCTGATGCAGCCTCTGGCCTCGCTGCTGCTGCTCACGCTGGCCGGCGAACGCCTGATCACGCACTGGATACGCCGCGACAAGGCCGCGCAGGCGCCCTCCGCGCTGCTGGTGGCCTTCCTCACTTTCTGGGTATGCACCGTGGCCGCGCCGGCCCTGCTGGGCGCCAACCCGCATGTTTCGCATGACTATGTGTACCCGCTGGTCATAGGCTTCGCGGCGGTGCTGGCCACGGGCACCGAACGCGACCTCGCGTTCGGCGCGGCGCGCAATGCCCTGCTGCTTTTTATCGCCGCCGGCCTGCTGCTGATCCCCTTCAAGCCCAGCCTGGTGCTGGACGCTTCCTACACCCAGGGCCTGCTGCCGGGCGTGCCGCGCCTGGCGGGCCTGGCCCCCCACGCCGTGTCGCTGGGCATGCTGGCGCAGCTGGGCCTTTTGTGCCTGCTCGCGCGCCCCTTGCAGCGCGTCTGGCTCAATCGCCTGGCCTGGGCCATGGGCCTGGGGGTGCTCTTCCTCGCGCAGTCCAAGACGGCGTGGATTTCCTTTGTGCTGTGCTCCGCCTGCATCCTGGCCGTGCGCCAGGGGCCGCGCTTCATGCGCCGCGTGGGCGACCCGGTGCGGCCCGAGTTCGGCATCGTCGCGTTGCTGGCCTTCATGGTCGCCGTCGTTGGCCTGGCGGCCCTTCTGATGTTCGGCGATATTGATGCGCGCCTGAGCAGTTTTTTCGACAGTGCCCAGGGCGCGCAGCTGGCCTCCATGACAGGGCGCGACCAGATTTGGGCCATCGCCTATGACGAATGGCAGCGCAACCCGGTGTTCGGCTACGGGCCGACCCTCTGGGATGCGAGCTTTCGCGAAGCCATAGGCATGCCCAACGCGACCCACGCGCACAACCAGTTCATGGACACGCTGTCGCGCTCGGGAACCGTGGGCGCGGCCGCGCTGGTGCTGTATGCGCTGGTGCTGCTGGTGCTGTCGATACGCTATGCCCGCGCCAGCGGCGGCCTCACGCTGGCCTTGTTCGTGGCGCTGGCGCTGCGCGCCATCAGCGAAGTGCCGCTGCTGCTTTTCGGCTACGGCCCCGAACTCATCGCCCACGTACTCCTGCTGATGGCGCTGGCCGCCGCCGGACGCGAAGCCCGTGAACGCAAACGCGGCCCGGCCAAGGCGCCGCCGGCCATGCCCCGCGTCGAGCCGACCTTTGCCCGGGACCGCAGAAATCCCAGAGACCCCAAAAATCCCCTGGCCGCAGCGCGGCTCCATTCATGAAATCATGAAATTTTCCATCGTCATTCCGCTTTACAACAAGGCGCCCTATATCAGCGACACCCTCGCGTCGGTGCTGGCGCAGAGCTTCACCGACTTTGAAGTCATCGTGGTCGACGACGGCTCCACCGACGGCGGCGCCGAGCTCGTGAGCTTTATCACCGACCCGCGCGTGCGCCTGGTACGCCAGGCCAATGCCGGCGTCTCGGCGGCGCGCAACCACGGCATCGCGCTGGCCCAAGGCGAGTGGGTGGCCTTTCTCGATGCCGACGACTGGCACCATCCGGACTACCTCGAAACGCTGGCCTGGGTGCAGGCGCGCTGCCCCGGCGCCGACACTGTGGCCAGCGACTACCTGCCGGTGCCCGACACGTTGGACATGTGGCCGCCGCGCTGGCCCGAGATGCCGCGATCACCGGACATCGAGCTGATCGCCGACCTGCCGCGCCGATGGATGGCCTCGCCGACGCTGTGCACCAGCGCCGTCTCGGTGCGGCGCGCGCGGCTGCTGCGCATGCAGCCCTGCTTTCCGCCCGGCGAGTCGCATGGCGAGGACCTGGACCTGTGGTTTCGCCTGGCCGAGCAGGCGCCGGTCGCGCTGGTCCACGCGCCGCTGATGGCCTACCGGCTGGCCGTCGAAGGCAGCCTCAGCAGCGGCCATGCGCCGCTGGCCATGCCGCCCTTTCTGCAACGCATGGAGCAGCGCGCGCTGGCCGGCGCCATGCCGCTTGCGAGGCGTGGGTCCGCGCTGTGGCTGGTGGCCCAGTACCAGCTCACGCTGGCGCGCCAGGCCCTGGCCGCCGGCAGCCGCCGCGAGGGCTGGGCCTGGTTGCTGAAGGCGCGCCGCGCGGCCGCCGGCAAACGCTGGTGGCTCACGGCCGCCATGGCGCTTTTCATGCCGGGCCCGCTGGTCAGGAACTGGCAGCGCTGGCGCGTGCGCCGCACCGTGCACGCAGCCAGCCCGGTGGAGGCCGGATAAACCATGAACCCGATACCGTTTGGCAAAACACCCGAAGCGTCCCGGCCGGCACCGGCAGCACCGCCCTCACCCGCCGTGCGCCCTTGCCGCGTCTCCGTGATCATCAAGGCGCTCAATGAGGAGCGGCGCATCGAAGCCACCGTGGAAAGCGCGCTGCGCGCGGTTGCCGGCGTGGGCGGCGAGGTGATCCTCGCGGACTCCTACTCCAGCGACCGCACGGTGGAGCTCGCCAGCGCCTACCCGATTCGCATCGTGCAACTGGCCAACCCCGAGGAGCGCTGCTGCGGCGCGGGGCCGCAGCTGGGCTACCAGCATTCGCGCGGCGAGTTCGTCTACATCCTGGACGGCGACATGCAGATGCGCGAAGGCTTCCTCGAGCAGGCCCTGGCCTTCCTGGACGCGCATGCCGACGTGGCCGGCGTGGGCGGCCGCGTGGTGGAGCAGAACACCGAAAGCCTCGAATACATGGCCCGTGGCGAGCGCGCATCGCCGCATTTGCAGCCCGGCGATGTGGACAGGCTGGACGGCGGCGGGCTGTACCGGCGCAGCGCCATCGAGGCGGCCGGTTATTTTTCCGACCGCAATCTGCACAGCTACGAAGAGTTCGACCTGGCGATACGGCTGCGCGCGCTGGGCTGGCGCCTGTGGCGGCTGCCTGTGGATGCGGCCAACCATTGGGGCCACGATGCGCCGCCCTACCGCCTGCTGATGCGGCGCTGGCGCACGCGCTATATCTGCGGCCTGGGCGAGCTGGTGCGCGCCGCCGTCGGCCAGCCACGGCTGCCGCTGGCGCTGCGGGGCCTGCGCGAGCTGCGCCTTTACCTGGCAGTGTTGGGCTGGTGGGCGGTGCTGGCCAGCACCCCGCTGTGGCCGCTGCCCGCAAGCTTGCGCCTGGCACTGTTCTGTGCCATCGCCAGCGCGCCCGTGCTGCTGATGACCTGGCGCAAGCGCTCCGCCACCAAAGCGCTGTACGCGGTGGTGTCCTGGTGCTTCAATGCCGCGGGCCTGCTGCGCGGCCTGCTGAGGCCCCAGCGCCCCGCGCACGAGGCCATTGCCAGCAAGGTGCTCAAGGAGCCGGTGCAGGAGGCCATCCATTGAAGGGCGAGACACGGCAATTCACCGGCGTGCAGGTGCTGCGCTTTGCCGCGGCCATGCTGGTCGTGGTGATGCACATCACCCAGGCGATTTCCATGCACATCAGCGGCACCGGGCCCAGCCATTATTGGGAGGCCGGCTCCGCCGGGGTGGACATCTTTTTTGTGATCAGCGGCTTCGTCATGGCCATGTCGACGGCCTCGCTGCCGGCCGGTGGTTCCGCGCAACCTTCGCAGTTGAGCGCCGCCTGGGTCTTCATGCGCCGGCGCCTCATCCGGATCGCGCCGCTCTACTGGTTTTACACCCTGCTCAAGGTGGCGCTGCTGCTGGCCATGCCGGCGCTGGCCGCGCGCTCCTCGGTGGAGCCCGGCCACCTCGCGGCCTCGCTGCTTTTCATTCCCGCCATGAGCCCCTGGGGCCTGGTGCAGCCTACGCTGCCGGTCGGCTGGACCCTGAATTTCGAAATGCTGTTTTATGGGGTGTTTGCCGCGGCCATCGCCCTGGGCGCGCCGCGCATACGCTTTTGCCTGGCGGCATTCGCGCTGGTGTTCGCGGCGGGCTATCTGCTGCCGGAGTCGGTCGCGCTGAATTTTTACGCGCAGACCATTGTGTTCGAGTTCATCCTGGGCGTCTGCATCGCCCATGCCTTTTTGCACTTCCGGCGTCCGGGGCCGATAGCCGGCCTGGTGGTGATGGCGGCGGGCGCGCTGTACATGTTCGCGCCCGACTGGGGCCACTCGGCCGACCGCTTCGCCACCTGGGGCTGCGGCGCCGCGCTCATTGTGCTGGGCGCCGTCTGGCTGGAGCCCTGGACCGTGCGCACGCCGCTGGCTTCGCGCCTGTCCTTCCTGGGTGATGCCTCGTATTCGATTTACCTGTCGCACACCTTTGTGGTGCCTGCCGGCGTGCAGGCGCTCAAGCGCCTGGGCGTGCAGGACAGCCTGGCCATCGCGCTGGCCGTGGGCCTGGCCGTGGTGGTGGCGGGCTGCCTCTCTTACGTCTGGCTGGAACGGCCCATGACCGCCTTCTTCAAGCGCGCCCTGTTCGGCGCGCCCAAGCTCTCTTACCAAACTCCCGGAAAGTAACCATCCCCATGCGAAGTGAATCGCTGCCGCGCAGCGCCATCCGCGAACGCGAAGGCCGCTACATCTACATCGCCTGTCCCTGGACGCCGCTGGGCGGCGGCATGTTCAAAGTGGCGGACTACCTGATACAGGCCCAGGCCTCCTCGGCCGCCATCGCCTCGGCCGACGCGGCCGAGCTGCGGCCGCTGGACACACGCGGCGGCGCCAACGCCTTGTACTCCTTCTGGGTGCTGGCCACCGCGCTGGCGCGCATCGTGCGCGGCCGCTTCAGCGGCCGGCTGGCCGGCGTGCACGTAAACATGGCCGAGCGCCTGAGCCTGTTCCGCAAGGGCGCCGTCATCGCCGCCTGCCGCGCCCTGGGCGTGCCGGTGGTGCTGCACCTGCATGCCGCGCAGCTGCACCATTTCTACCGCTCACTGCCGCGGCCGCTGCGGGCATTGACGCGCTGGGTGTTCTCGCTGCCGGCCAGCGTCGTGGTGCTGGGCTCGGCCGCTCGGCGCTTTGTCATCGAGGAGCTGGGCGTAGCGCCGGATCGCGTGGACATCGTCATCAACGGCGTGCCCGAACCCACCCATGCGCGCCGCGTCGCCGGCGATACCGCCATGCAGCGCGTGCTCTTCCTGGGCAACCTGTCGGAACGCAAGGGCGTGTCCGACCTGCTGCAGGCGCTGGCCTTGCCCGGCTATGACACGGCCCGGCTCGAGGTGACACTGGCCGGCGGCGGCGACGTAGAGGCCTATGAAGCCAAAGCCAGGACGCTGGGCATAGACAGCTTTGTACGCTTTGCCGGATGGTCGGACCAGCAGCAGGCGGCACGGCTGATGGCCCGCACCGACGTGCTGGTACTGCCCTCTTACGACGAAGGCCTGCCGCTAGTCATCCTGGAGGCGTTGGCCAATGGCGTCGCGGTGGTGTGCAGCCCCGTCGGCGAAATTCCCTCGGTGCTCAGCGACGGCGTCAACGCCTCATTTGTGCAGCCCGGCGATGTGGCCGGCATCGCGGCCGGCCTGCAGCGCGTGCTGCAGGATGGCGAATTGCGCGCAACGCTGGAGCGAAACGGCCGCGCGCTCTATGAACAGCAATTTTCCATCGCGCATTTCTTCAGCAGCGTGGCGCATATCCACCAGCGCGATTTCGGCGTGGCCGGCCGGCCTCTGCGTGCCGCCGCGGTTTCACAGGACGGCAAAGCATGATCCGCGACGCCGACAGCATTCCCAACGGCAGCCGGCTGGAGGCCGATGTCTGCGTGGTCGGCGGCGGCCCGGCCGGCATCGCGCTGGCGCTTTCGCTCAGCGACCAGGGTCATGCCGTGCTGCTGCTTGAGTCCGGCCGGCTGCAGGCGCATGCGCCCACACAAGACCTCTATGAAGGCGAGGTCGCCGACGAGCAACTGCACAGCCCGCCCGGCAAATACCGGCAGCGGCGGCTGGGCGGATCCTCGGCCATCTGGGGCGGGCGCTGCATGCCTTTCGACCCGATCGACTTTGAAACCCGCGCCCACATCCCGCACAGCGGCTGGCCGATCTCGTATGAAGACCTGCTGCCCTGGTACCCACGCGCCAACGCCCTGGCCGAAGCCGGTCGCTTCCTTTACGACGCGAGCCAGGCATTGGAGCCGGGGACAGGCCCGCTGATCGCCGGCTTCGACAGCGAGCGCGTGCTCAGCAACGGGCTGGAGCGCTTTTCCTGCCCCACGCATTTCGGCAACCGTTACGCCAGGCGGCTGGCGCTGGCGCCCACGCTGGAAGTGCTGCTGGGCGCCAATTGCACCGCGTTGCGGCTGCAGGCGGACGGCCAGGCACTGCGCGAGCTCGAGGTGCGCACGCTGGCCGGCACACAATTTACCATCGCGGCGAAAAGAACGGTGCTGGCCGCGGGCGGCCTGGAGACCGCGCGCCTGCTGCTGGCCTCGCGCGACGTAGCGCCGCAAGGCGTGGGCAACGCGCATGACGTGGTGGGCCGCTATTACATGTGCCATATCGCCGGCAATGTCGGCACGCTCACCGTGCACGGCCCCACCAGCGATGTGCGCCACGGCTATGAAATTTCGCCCGAAGGCATTTACTGCCGGCGCCGCCTCTCGGTCGCCGCCGGCGAGCAGCGGCGCCTGGGCCTGGCCAACGCGGTCGCGCGCCTGCACTTTCCGCGCATCACCGACCCTTCGCACCGCAGCGGCGTGCTGTCGGGCCTGTTCCTGGCGCGCAAGCTGATCAGCTATGAATACAGCAAGCGCCTGAAGGACGGCGCGCCGCCGACGGCCGGCGTCTATGCGCGCCACCTGCTCAACGTCATGGCCGACCCGCTGGACACCACGGCCTTCCTGTCGCACTGGCTGACGAAGCGCACCCTGGCCGAGCGCAAGTTCCCCTCGGTGATCCTGCGCAACCGCAGCAACCGCTTCAGCCTGGAAGTGCACGGCGAGCAGATCCCCCAGGCCCACAGCCGGGTCACGCTGGCCAGCGGTGTCGACGCGCTGGGCATGCCGCGCCTGAAGGTTGACTGGCGCTACAGCCGCGCCGACATCGATTCGCTGGGCGCCAGCCTGGACGTGATGGCCGAGGAGTTCGAGCGCAGCGGCAAGGCCCGATTCGACTACAACCGCCACACCCTGGAAGAAGACGTGATGCGCTTCGGCGCCTACGGCGGCCACCACATCGGCACCGCGCGCATGGGCACCGACCCGCGCAGCAGTGTGGTCGACGCTGACTGCCGCGTGCATTCTGTGCGCAACCTGTTTGTGGCCGGCAGTGCGGCCTTCCCGACCTCCAGCCAGGCCAACCCCACGCTCACGCTGATCGCACTGTCGCTGCGGCTGGGCGACTTCCTGTCGCGCCAGCTGCGCGCCGAGCGCGCACCGCTGCAGATGAAGGAGGCCGCATGAAAGTCCTGGTACTGGGTGCATCGGGCCACATCGGCGCACGCCTGCTGGAGATGCTGCAGGCCACGCCCTGGGCCGCGGCCACGGGCGCCTCCCGGCGCATGAAAAACACCGCGAGCTGGCTGGAAGTCGACAGCCGCGATCCGCGCCAGCTGGCGCAGGCCCTGAAAGGTTTTGACGCAGTGGTCAACTGTGTGGCGGGTGATGCGGCATCGATCGCCGACGGCGCGCGTGCGCTGGTGCAGGCCGCGCTGCAGGCCGACTGCCCGCGCATTGTCCACCTGAGCACCATGTCGGTTTACGGCCCTGCTGAGGGCCTGGTGCGCGAAGATGCACCACTGGACCCCACCCTGGGCTGGTACGGCCAGGCCAAATGCGAGGCCGAGGCCGCCATGCACGACTTCGTGCGGCACGGCGGCGAGGCGGTGATGCTGCGGCCGGGCTGCGTATACGGCCCCGGCAGCCAGCTGTGGGTAGGCCGCATAGGCCGCTGGCTGCAGGCCGGCCGCCTGGGCGACCTCGGCATCGCGGGCGACGGCTGGGCCAACCTGGTCCATGTCGACGACGTCTGCCAGGCCCTGCTGCTGGCGCTGCGGCTGCCCGCGGCCCAGGGCAAGATACCGGTGTTCAACCTGGCGGCGCCCGACAGCCCACGCTGGAACGATTATTTTGTGGACCTGGCCCTGGCCATCCAGGCCACACCCGTGCGCCGCCTGGGACGGCGCCGGCTCCAACTGGACGCCTGGCTTTGCGGCCCGCCGCTCAAGGCGGCCGAGCGCGCCCTGAAACTGCTGGGCAGCACCGGCGTGAAGCTGCCCGATGCCCTGCCGCCCGGCCTGCTGGGCCTGTGGTCGCAGCACATACACCTGGACACTCAGGCGGCCAGCCACCGTCTGGGCGTGCAATGGACATCTTATGCCGACGGCCTGCGAGATTCCGCCGCATGGTTCAATGCGCCCGCCGGCGCCGGCCAAACCACCCTGGACAAAATCATATGCACGCCCTGAAAGCCGACACCCACCGAAAGTTCGGATACACCGCCCCCCGACTCGCGCTCAAGGGCGCGCTGCTGGACCCGGCGTTTCGTGTGCTCGCCGTCTTGCGCCTATGCCAGGCCGCGCAACAGTTGCCACCCAACTGGCGCTGGCTGGCCGTGTGGCCCGCGCGCCTGCTTTACCGCCTGGTGAGCCAGCTGGCCGGCATCGAAATCCCCTGGCGCACCGAGATCGCGCCGGGGCTGGCGCTCACACACGGGCGCGGCATCGTCGTCAACGCCGGCGCGCGCATAGGCCGCAACGTCACGCTGTTCCACGGCGTCACCCTGGGCCAGCGCGACCACATCGACGCGCAGGGCCGCCGGCACACGCTGTACCCGGTGATTGAGGACGAAGTCTGGATAGGTCCGCACGCCATCATCGTGGGCGGCGTCACCGTAGGCAAAGGCAGCCGCATTGCCGGCGGCGCCTATGTCTTCGAGGACGTGCCGCCCTATTGCGTGGTGCTGGGCAACCCGGGGCAGATCGTCAGGCGCGACTGCACGCCCGATGTGCAGAACCGCTATAGCGAGGAAGACATTCCTGTGGCCCGGGATTCCCATCCGGCCGCGCGGGCCGATGCACACATTAACGCCGGCTGATACACCTCTCTCCAGAGCCACAGCCGACGATTCAGATCGCGCGCGCCGAGTACAAGTCCCAAGCGATTGGTGCAGATGTGCTCTCGGATCAGCAGCTGTCACAAGACCATGCACGGAATGAGGGGCTGGTGTTGGGCCTTGCATTCCTTCGCCCTGTCCCACTGCGGCTGAATGAGACATCCAAGGAGAAAGCCCAGGACGGTCGCGGCGAGAACAAAGAAGCCTACTCTGTCCTTCGGACGTTCAAGACGTTTAGACCAGGCGTCCAAACAACGAAGCTGATAACCAGCCACATACAAAATCGGGAACAAGGCCGCCAGTACAAGAGAAACCATTCCAATTGAAAAGTATTCCATCTTTTTCTCCCCGTATTTTTCCGATATGAGCCTCACTGCCAGTTAGCTGCCAGCACCGGCGCAAGTGCCGTTTGCTGCAAAGCCGTCAAACTGGTCTGGCCCGAGGCCGGCGGCGCGAAGGCCGCCATGACACTGACCAACTTGTCCACATTGGTATGTTGCAGTGCCTTGCCGTTACCACTCTTGATCTGCTCGATGTGGTAGGGGTCGCCTTGGTACCAGTTTTGCACCGTGGCTTTGTCACTTGTGCCGATGATGCTCACTTCCAGGTCGTTGCCCGTGTGGCGGAACCACAGCTGGTCGTTGGCGACGCCCGTTCCAAACGACAGCACATCGATGACGCCCGGCGTGCTATCGTTTTCAACAATGCGATCCTGCCCCATGCCTCGATAGGCCGAGTACGTGTCGCCGCCTGCACCACCGGCCAAGGTGTTGTTACCCGTATTGCCGCTGAGCACATTGGCCAATGCATTGCCGCTTCCATCAATGGCGGCCGTGCCGGTCAGCGTCAGGTTCTGCTCGGTAGCGCCCAACAGGTACGTGATGCTCGATTGCACGGTATTCCCCACTCCAGCAGGAGTGGAGGGCGTAAATAGCGAGGGACTGGAAGGCAATTGCAACACAAGGGGCGGTGCAAGAGGGATGATAGGTGCAATGGATCCAATGGGTACGATGGAGATCCCAGGTATCGAAGGGATCACAACTGGCGTTGAACTCTGGCTCAACGCATCCAGTTTGGTGCTGCCCCACTCCACGCCATCGGCAAACTCCACATGCTCGATTTTTCCTGAGCCCAGGAAATCGAAATGATTCCTCGCCGTGATCCGGTCGCCTTGCCCCAGGGCGATCACCAAGTCCTGGCCTACGCGTGACAAGCTGGCTTCGGTGGATTTGATATCTACCAGGGATATCCTGTCGTCGGTGCTAGTTATGCCGCTGTCGACGATCGTGTCCTGGCCGTCGCCTCGGGCAAATACGTAGCGGTCGCTACCTCCCAGGGAATCCGTAAAGGTATCGTTGCCCTTGCCGCCTATGTAGGTATTGCTTTCCGACAGATTGCCACCGGACAGGGTGTCATTTCCCGAAGTGCCGCGTATAGCCGCCGAATTCATCCGAACGCCGTCCCAGACCACGCCATCGGAAAACTCAACGTGTTCGACTTTGTTCCAGCCCATCGTTGAGAAGTAATTCCTCACCGTGATCTGATCGCTTTGGCCCAGGTTCAGGATCAAGTCCTGCCCGGCGCGGGACAATTGCGCTTCCGCGGACAGAATATTCTGCAGCAGTATCCGATCATCGCTGGCGCCAATTCCCTCTTCCGTGATCGTGTCCTGGCCATCGCCGCGGGCAAAAATATAGCTGTCGTTACCCCCTGATGTGTCGGTCAGGCTGTCGTTGCCTTTGCCTCCGATATAGATATCCCGTTCCTGAAACTGGGCACTGGAAAGGCTGTCATTGCCGCTGCTTCCTTGCAACAAGGCGATGGTTAGTTCTTTGGGCGTCCACACTACCCCGTCTGAAAATTCGACGCGCTCGATCTGGTAGCTTTTCGACGCATCGTAGTGGTTGCGCACCGTAATCTGATCACCCTGCCCGAACACCAGCAGTAAATCCAGCCCCTTGCGCGAAATTGTGCATCCGCCAGAAGCGATGTTTTGCAGCACCAGTTTGTCGACGCCTGAAAAGCTCTTATCTTCGATCGAGTCCTGGCCGTCGCCACGTGAATAAAGATAGGTGTCGCTACCGTCCGCCAGATCAGACAACTGGTCGTTTCCGGCACCTCCTTCCAGCACGTCGTCTCCGCGCCCGCCTTTGAGCACGTCATTGCCCAGGCCACCGGCCAGAATGATCCGCCCATAGCCCGAGTTACTCAGCACGTCATTGCCCGTTCCGCCAATGGCTGCTTCCAGGCTCGCCTGCCCCAAGTCCAGCGTCACGCCCGCAGCGCTTGTGACCACAGCGATGTCAAACCCTGCCCCGCCGTTAATTTGGGTCGGCAAA
The DNA here is from genome assembly GCF_047303325.1 of Polaromonas sp. CT11-55. Lineage (NCBI taxonomy): Bacteria > Pseudomonadati > Pseudomonadota > Betaproteobacteria > Burkholderiales > Comamonadaceae > Polaromonas > Polaromonas sp. CT11-55. The sequence goes on from NZ_JBKBEX010000018.1 coordinate 40,385, forward strand.
TCCTCGGCATCGATCAACAGCGTATCGTCGCCCGCACCGCCGTTCAAGCTGTCGGTACCTGTACCTCCCGAGAGCCAGTCATCACCCGCACCGCCTGTCAACACATCGTTGCCCGCATCGCCCTGCAGGACCACTGCCTGGCCGCCCGTACTGCGCAAGATATCAGCGCCGGCGCTGCCCATCGCTCCACTGAGTCCGTCGATACCGACATCGATATTCAAGGCGTTGCCTTGAGCCAGACCGAAACTCAGGCCACCGGCCTGCGTCAGGCGCACCAGGTTACCGGCCACGGAGGACCGCCAGCCCGGCCCCGTGTAGCCCAATTCCACATCGGCGCTCATACCCACTTTGCCGTCGGCACGCGTATAAGTGCTGAAACCATCCACCTTGTTGCCACCGCTGCTCCACTGTGTTGCCGCAACCGTCAGGCTCAGGCTGGAGATACCTGCCTGCACCAGCGTTTTGAGCTCACCCTCGTCAGTAATGCCATCACCATTTTTATCTTGCCAGATGCGCAGCTTGGAAAATTGTTCATCCGCGCTGGTGATCTTGCCGTCATGCGTGGTGTCAAACACTGCCCGCAAGCCGTCCATATCCGAATCATTTGGCGCGTCGGTCCACAGCGCGAAAGAAAGCTCCTTGGCCTGGTCGATCTTGCCGTCACCGTTGACGTCGATGGCCAGGAGACCATCATCCGCGCCAATCCACCCCACATGGTTTTTAAATCCCGTGCCCTTGACATCGAAATAGGCATTGGATGCGTCCTGCCGCACCAGCTCTACCCCATCGCCATCCAGGTCAAGCACAACCGGTGCATAGTAAGAATAGTCAAAGCCGAAATCCATGGTTGGGAAATCGAAAGCGGGGGTGTAGTCGTTGTAGTACGGCAGGTACTGGCCTGCGGAATTGATTGACCCAAAATCACCGTAGCCATAGTCGTTGTGGATGCCGGAGCTCGAAACGAAGGATGCATGTGATGCAAAGAAGCCGGACATTGCGTTGTACAACTCGGTAAGCCGGTCATATCGCTGCATCGAATGCTGATCCCCGAACACGGCAAGATTGGCTGCCGAAATAGGATCAGGAGCGGCATATGCACCAACTATGGGAACGGTCGGCGCACTGAAAGACGCGTTCAGATTGTTGTCACGCACAGCCGTCCAGTCCGAGGCCTTGAGCCCGTCGGCCCACACCTCGTCGGCGTAGCCTAGCAAGGCCGAATGCGCTGTCTCCTCACCTCGAATCAGTTCTTCCGGAGCATCGGTAGCGCGTAACAGGTTTTGCCCAGCCCAGGTTTCGCCTGTACCCTGCGCACCTACCAGTTTGCGCAGTGCAGCCACCTCGACCGCGTAATTGTCATCACGGTCAGTGCTTTGGTGCAGGCGGTTCACCTGGGTTTGCAGGTCAGTGGATATGCCAGGCGTTGAGGAAGTGGACGTTGCAGCGTTCGACTCCACAACGTGCCCCACCTCATGGCCCTGGGCATCTTTCAGCAGGAACTCACTGCGGTCAAACTCTCCGTCGCCGTTCGTGTCTCGGTCGATCTGACGGCTGATGATCTGGCCGGCACCGTTTGCGATGACGGTTTCCGTAGAGCCGTGGGAATCAGTAGTAGTCGTAGACCGCTGAATTACCTGGCCAACATCGTCATAGTATTGCGCGCTAAGCGTTTTTGTCGATACGTCGTATTGTTCCTTGTAAACGACAAGTCCATATTCATTGCTGAATTTGGTGCTTGTGGAGTTTCCACTGACATCGGTCGAAGTAACGCTGACGACGCCGCTTGAATCTTCTCCCGAGACTCTTGTGGTAGAGACAACATTGCCATCAATGTCACGTCTCACATAAGTTGTACTGCCATCCAGGTTGGCCGACATTTCTCCAATTGGCGCAGGGAGGCCGGGAATAACCAGTCGCGTTGTCGTAACGCCATTCAAAGTGGTGGTGCTGGTCGCCAGATTGCCAACAAATGTGGTGGCGCCTCCCTTTGCTTGTCCGCTGCTATCTCTTATTTGAAGCGTGCGGGTGCCACTGGTGCCCACTGTGACTTCAGCGTAGTCCCCGGATGACGTCCTGGGAGTTTGAAAGCTCGCCGTCCATTTTGTGGGATCGTTCGCAATTGGTGTGTTCACCGTGAGCGTGGCCGCATCGATTAATTTTGCGGCATCGCCAGTTACGCCTAGCTTGTAGAGAACAAAGTCTCGCCTATCTTGTTGTGCGTAGCTAATACTTGGCTCTGTGCTGGGATGAGATGCGGCAACAGCCTGTGAGGCAATGCTCAGCCTTTGGGCATCTGATGTCGCCGCCGACATCTGGGCAAACAAAGCAGGACTATCCAAAGTTCCAGAAAAATTATTCGCATACGCTGGAATAGTCTGAAACTCTTTTTGCACTTGCCATTCCGCAAACTGGGCATTCGCTTCTGCCATGGCCCGCGCTTGTTGATAGGCATTCGGGTTTACCCATTCATTTCCGGCGGAATCCTTAAAACCTGCCTGCCCGTTCCATCTTGTTGTATGCCCCAACTCATGGACGATACGAATAACGAGGGAAGCAGGTGCATTTGCATAAGTTTGAAAGTCACTTGCGCCAATGAATGCCTGACTACCAATTGCATAGGTGGCGTTGGAGGTTGAGTTTGGGGTGGCGACGGTGTTGAGTTTGACGGAGTTTTCATTTCGTCCACCACCTATATTTAGTCTGAGTTGGGCATCTAAATACGACAAAAAAGCCGAATTTGACTCCATTGCTTTTGCCAGGGCGAAGTCGATACGTCCAGCAACAATGGGATCAAATGCTTTTGATGCGTCTCTAAAGGTGGCGCTTAGGGAGTTCCATTGAGCGGCTGAAATTTGACTGAATGCAGCTTGGTTTGCCATGTTTTATCTTTATTCTGATGGTGACGAAAATACTCAGTAGCCTGCTGGCGGCTTGAGTACTCAGTAGCCTGCTGGCGGCTTGAGCCCATAACCTATTCCCAGCTGAGCTAAACAAGTTGCCTTAGGCTTACTTTCATCGTCGTAGTGATATGACAGCGTTAACAAACTGCCGTTTATTGGGCTAAAAATATAGGCATTGACATCCCAAAATGGCGCAACCCACGGCTGGTCACGATGAGGTCGAGCTCTCAGTTGAGCGTCTAAACGCGCCACACCAAATATCTGGTCCATGTCAGCAGGGGTGATGCAAGCTACTGCCGGGAACCCACCAACGCTCATTCCACCGGGATAAGAAGATTTATCTGCCGGGCTATAGCCGGTGCGGTACTCATTGGTAACGCTTAACATTTCTGGGGCCTGATCCATTGCCACGACATTGAATCGCCACCTACTCGCAGCTCTGTAGTGAGGATCTTTCAGCATCGTGCTCCACTCCAGAACTTCAAAGCCGGTGACTTCCTGCAATCGCCGGGGATCATCAATGACGTTCAAATCCAAGGCGATTTTTAGTCGACCCAAGAAGCCGAGAACCTGTTGTTTTTTAACTTCCATTTTTTTGTCCTGCTGATTTGGTACCGGTAAGGTTTGCTGCGCTGCGCTATTGGCACAAATAAAGATGGCAACAGACAGAAACCGTAGAGCTCTTTTGCATCGGCTTTTAAATTTTGGGATTTGATTTGCCATTTTTTTATGAATTTCTGGACCACGAATCAAGTCAAAGCGATCACGAACTCTGAAGCTGACAGGTTTTGAAAAACACCTTATTTACAAAACACAGAGCGGAGATTACAAGCCAAAGCGCTCAAATTAGGAGCACTGCAGCAGGTTGAACGAACAATCGCAACATCTTTATCCACCAAAAGACAATCACCCAAACCATTAGGTTTACATGTTGTTTGGGCGGAAGAAAAAGAGCGCGAATTTGAACTTTGTGTTCATGCACAGAGAAAGCGGCTGCATGATTGGGCGATTCGAGCCCATGTTCATCGACTATTTTTTCAAGCCAAAAGCGAGGCACGCCTTTGATCTCGCCTACACCCTCGAGGTGTCCGCCCGGTGTCCCGAGCCGACGCGCGTGCAGGCAAATAGGTGAGGTAATAAACACTGCCGCACAGGTCGGGTGGCAGCGAGGCGGTCTTTGGCCCGCCTGGCCAACATGCAGGCGGGCTGATCAATCCCGACGAATCAACGGTTGTTGGACGACGCCAGCCGCAACGCCCGCGTAAGAAACAGCGGGTTGCCGATCACATAACGCTGGAACAGCCGGCGCGGCTCCAATGCGAGGCGGAACACCCACTCCAGCCCGGCCTTTCGCATCCACAACGGGGCGCGCGGTGTCTTGCCGCCCAGGAAATCGATGATGGCGCCGCCGCAGACGATGAGGCAGGGAAAGTCCAGCGCGGCGCGCAGTTGGACGGCAATCTCTTCCTGCCGAGGCATGCCCATGCCCAGCACGATCAGCGCCGGCCGGTGCGTTGCCGCGAGCAGGGAGTACGTCCCCGCATCGAGAAAACCATTGGCGCGTACCAGCTTGCTGTGCGGCGCGAGCTCCTCGCGAACGCGCTGCGCGGCTTTCTCGAGGAAAGGTTCGCGCGTGCCGAACAGCGCGATGCCGCGGCCGTCGAAAGCGCGTATCAGCCGCGGAATCAGGTCGGTGCCGTTGAGGTTGAGGCCGGGCTCCATACGCAGCAGTTTGAACAGCGTCGCCATGCCGGAGCCATCCCTGAGCACCCTGTCGGCCGAACGCATGGCCTCAAAAAACGGCGCAGACACCGCCATCGAATTCATCGCGTGCGCATTCGCGAAAGCCAGCACCGTCGGCGCGCGGGGATGGCTTAATTCGGACAGCAGGGCTTGGCCCTGGTCGGGGCTTTGAACGCGTTCGATTTTTTCGAGCAGCAAGGCCCAGCGCCGGCGCCAGTCGGGCGGACTGTCGGTAAGGGGATTCAACATGGGCTTGCCTGTTTCCGGGATGCAGGCATGAGAAAATCAGGCCCATGACCAAAGCAATGTCCCTTGAGAATTTTCAGCGCACCGTCCGCATCCTCGCGGCGCTCACGCTCGCCATGAGCGCCGCTGTGCTCTATGTGGGCGGTGCCCAGCCGGTGGCCGTGGGGCTGTTTCCCGCGCCCTGGGACAAGCTGGCCCATCTGCTGACTTTTGCCGTGGTCGGCATGGCCGCGGGCCTGGCCGGCGGCATGCGCGGCTGGCGCATGCTGGCCTGTTGCCTCGCGGGTGCCCTGCTGGTCGGGGGCATGGACGAGATTCACCAGATATTCCTGCCGGGCCGCTCCGCGAGCTGGGCAGACCTGGCGGCCGACGCGGCGGGCGGATTGCTGGGCGCGGCGATACTGGCCATGCTGCACCGCCTCTGGGGTGGCCGCCTCACGCAGCACCTCAAGCATCGTTAAGCACCGAGCCCACCAGGGCCACGCCGAACTCGCGCAGGCTGTGCGTGAAGCGCGTCATCTGCGGCAGCGAACTGGTGTTCTGCCGCGCCACCACCAGCGCCGCGCCCGCGCGCACCGCCACCGTATGGGCGTCGGCGCATTCGCTGGCCGGCGGCGTGTCGATGATGATGATGTCGAAATCCTGGCCCAGCGCCTGCAGCAACCTGGAAAATTCCTGCCGGCCCAGCAACTCCTGCGGATTCGGCGGAATCACACCGGCCGGCAGCACCGACAAATCCTGCAGCGCCGAAACGCTGACGACGGCCTCCAGCCCGGCGCGGCCGGCCAGCATGTCCGACAGGCCTGCGCCCTTGCCGAGGTTGAACAACAGGTGCTGGCGCGGCGCCCGCATGTCGGCATCGACCAGCAAGGTGCGCAGGCCCAGCTGCGAAAACACAATCGCCAGGTTGGCCGAGATATAGCTGCGCCCTTCCCGGGAGCCGGCGCTCACGATGGCCAGGCCGCGGCGATCCGGGCCGGTGTCGAACCAGCGCAGCATCAGCTGGCTGCGCAGCGCCCGCAGCTGCTCCACCGGCTGGCTGTTCGGATGGTGGGCTGCCACCAGCTCGCGACTTAAATTGCTTTCGCGGGCCAGGTAGGGATAGTCGAACTGCACCGACAGCGCGTAGCGCACATCGTCATCGGTCAGCAGTCCCAGCGCCTTGCCGGAATCGCCGAAGCGCGCGCCTCGGTCTTTCTGGAAATGCACGATGCGTTCGGCGTCCAGCGGCGAGAGCCGCCCGGCATCGACCAGGATGGCGCCTATGGAGCGGCCCGAGCCAGTCGCCGGCTTGCTGGGCACGGTTAGGGGAACGGGGCGGACCACCGTCTGAGTGCCATTTCTGTTCATATTGATGCTCATGCTTATCCTCCCAAACCGAGCGCCAGCCGGCGCGGACCGCTGAGCCGGGTGTTGCCCGTGCTCGAAGAAATACTGGCCAGTACCGGCAGCTCCAGCATCTGCACCAGGTCCTCGGCGGAGCGCACGCGGCGGTTCGCCAGTTCCAGCAGCAATGCGCAGGCCACGCCCAGCAGGGTGCCGCCGAAGGCGGCGATCAGCAGGTTGAGCAGCAGCCGCGGGCTGGACGGGTTGATGGGCGGCGCTGCGGCATTGAGGCGCACCACATTGGTCTGATTGGTCAAACTCTGCAGGCGCGTCTGCGAGGCGCTCTGGCTCACGGTTTCGTACGCGCGCTGGGCCGACTCGACGTCGCGGCGGTAGACGTTGAGCTCGTCGCGCTGCTTGTTCAGGGCCAGTACGCGGGCCTTCTGCGCGCCGACCGCGCCCTGCAGCTCGCGTTCACGGTCCTTGCCGACGCGGTAGGTGGTCTCGATGGAGGCATTGATGCGCGCGGTCTCGCTGGCCAGCCGGCTCTTGAGGGCGGCCAGTTCGGACTCGGCGCGCTGGCGCTCGGGGTGGTTCTCGCCCAGGCGCACGCTGACTTCCTGCACCTTGGCCTCCTGCCGCGCCACGTCGGCCTTCAGGCCGTTGATCAGCGGGCTTTGCATCACCTCGGCGATGGTGTCGCCGCGCGAGCCGCGCTTGCTCTGGCTGTCGGTGGTGTCGCCCTGCACCGTGGTGAGCTGCGAGGACAGCTCAGCCAGCTTGGTGGTTTCGTAGTCCACACGCTCGTCGCTGCTGACGATGCCGGCCTTTTGCTGGTATTCCGAGAGGCGGGCCTGGGCTTCCTCCAGCTTGGCGCGCGAGGCCTTGGTCTGCTCGTCGAACCATTCCGCATAGATGCGGGCGGGTTCGGTCTTCAGGGCCAGGTTGATGTCCAGGTAGGCCTGAGCGAAAGCGTTGGCGACGTTCGCGGCTTCTTCGGGCTCGCTGCCCTTGTAGGTGATGTTGATCACATTGCTTTCGCGCGCGGGCCGCACGTCCAGGCGCTTTTGCAGCGAATCGGCGATCCAGCCATCCAGCGTGCCGCGGCCTTCCGTCGCTTCCATCCAGCGCTCCTTGGTGCGCGGGTTTTCGTCGAGCTTGAGCATCTTCACCACGCGCTGGGCGACGCGGTCGCCGCCAATGATGTCCACCTGTGTGGCCATATAGCTAGGCGCCACCAGACCCTGTATGGGCGCGCTGCCGGCCCCGGCCACCGGGTCGGGCGAGCGCACGTCGACGAGCACGGCGGTCTGGGCCGTGTATTTTTTCGGCAGCACCAGGCTGATCGCCAGCGCCGCGGAGATCGCGAGCAGGATGATCAGCACCGCCACCTTGTAGCGGGCGCGCAGTATCAGTAAAAATTGATGGAGTGTCATGGCTTTCCAGTCATGGCTGTTAGAAAAGTTAGAAAAGGCTTTCGCGGACGTAGATCACGTCCTCGGGGCGAACCAGGTCGTTCAGGTTGGGCGTGGTTTCCACGACCTTGCCCGAGGCGTCGCGGCGGTGCAGCTTCAGGCGGTTCTGGCTGCCGCGAACGGTCGGGCCGCCGCCCTGGGCCAGCGCCTGCATGACCGTCATGCCGCGCTCGATGCGGTAGGGGCCGGGGCGCTGCGCCTCGCCGTAGATGTAGAACATGGGCGCCTTGTTGACGTACAGGGTGTCCCCGCCCGCCAGCACGATGTCATCGTCGGATTTCGCGTTGAGGAACAGCGCCGGGATGTCTATCACCTTGCGAAACGGCTTGCCGTCGCGCTGGCCGGTGACGATCAGTTCGTCGTCGCCGGTCGGGGTGGTGCCGCCGGCGGCGGCCAGCATGTCGCTGACGCGGGTGTTGAAGGTCTCCAGCGGAAAGCGCCCGGGCCGGCTCACCTGGCCCAGCACCGCCACCTGGTTGCCGCGCACCTGGCGCAGCACGATGTTGACCTGCGGCACCTTGACAAAGCCGCCGCTGCGCAGCGCATCGGCGATCTTCTTTTCAGCCTCGGCAATCGTCAGCCCGCCGAGCTGCACGCTGCCCACCAGCGGGTAGCTGATCACGCCGCTTTCCGAGACACGCGCGTCAATGGACAGGTCGGGGCTCTGGTAGACCTGCACACCGATGGCGTCGCCAGCGCCCAGCCGGTAGTCCTGGCTGTTAGGCAAGGCGGGTGTGGCCGCCACCGAAGGGGGCGCCACCGGCGCCGTCGTCGCCGCGGCCTGGACTGAAGAAGGGGGAACGGCCGTCTGGGCCGCCTGGGGTGTCGGCGGGCTTTGCGCCCACAGCGGCGCGACAGCGACGCACAACAAGGTGCTCAGAAGGTATCGGGTCATGGATTTCAAGTTCAGCGGGTTCATCTTGTCGCCTTTGGGGAAAGCAGGGATTCAGGAAAGCTCGGAAAAAGGCCGGACCGGCGAGCCCCGGTCAAAAGCTCGCGTCGGCCGACAGGCCGAAGGAATTGCTCTTGTAGTCAAAGCCCGGCTCGTTGGACTTGCGCCTGTCGCTTTGCACCGACGCCGTCAGCTTGAGCGCGCGCATGGCCTGCCATTCGAGGGCCAGGGACACCAGGTCGGTGGTGTCGCGGCGGCCGCTGGCAACAAAGCCCGGCAGCGGCCCCTTGAAGTCGCGCGCACCGTGGTCGTAACGCAGGCGCACCGCGGTCTTTTCGGTGGGCTTCCAGGTCGGTGCGACAAAGAAGCGCCAGCCTTCGTAGTAACTCGATGTGTTGGTCTGGTAACTGGCCAGCTCGCGCACCAGGCCGCCGGCCAGCGTGCTCTTGGGCGTGATGGCCCAGGCCGCGTCAAGCTGGCCGGTCACGCCGGAAAAGTCCCGCGCCCCCACGCCGTCGTGCTCGCGATCCAGGTACGCGACCCTGGCCCGCAGCGTGGTCTTGGCGCTGGGTGCCCAGTCAAGGCGAAACTCATGCTCCCGGTCGGTGAAGTTGCCGGCGATCCCTGGCGACAGGAAGCGGCCTGGGTATTCGCCCTTGCCTTCCCTGAAGCGGTAGGCCATGGAGGTGCCGGACGGGTAGACATAACGCACGCCAGCCTCGGCGCCGTGGATTTTGGAGTCGGCCTCGAAGGTATTGGGCTGGCTGTTGGAACTGGTGCGCTCGAACAGGCCGCCCACCAGGCGCCAGGCGCCGTCGAGTTCGTACTCGGCGTCAAAAATGGTGGAGCGGTTGGTACGGCGGTTGATCTGCCCCGTGCCCTGCACATCGGCATAGGTGTCGACATATTCGCGCCTGTCGCTGGTCAGGTTGCCGTGCAGCCTGGGCGTGAAGCTCCAGCGCCAGGCGGCCGCGTAGTTCACCGCCGTGAAATCCAGATAGGAAAAACGGCTGTAGCGGTGGTCCTCGATATTCGCGTCAAACTCGAACCGCTGCAACCCGTAGGGCTTGTTGATCTTGAAGCCCGCCGTGGTCACCGCCACGTTGTCGTCGCGCTCGGGCCTGCCGAGCACGGCCTGCGTGTTGGCGGAATCGGGCAGCCGGAACACATTGCTGTCGTGCGTCACGCTTTGCCCCAGCCGGAACTGCAGCGTGTCCAGGTCGTCGGCCTGCGCGGCCAGGGGAAAGAGCCCCAGCAGCAGCAAGGGAATCGGGAGGAGTTTTTGAGGGTGCTTCAAGGGCGAGCCTCCGCGGAAGGATGAAAAAAAGATACTGAATACATGGTGGGGTGGCGATAGTCCGTTTGCCCTAATGGCAGCGCTGCATAGGCAGCCTGATGAACGGGTGGATGCCATCTCCTTTCTTTTTTAATAAGCCGCGCCGTCCTTGAAGACCAGGCGAATGGTTTTCAGGATGATGAAAAAATCCAGCTGCAGCGACCAGTTGCGCAGGTAGTCCAGGTCGCAGTCGATGCGCGACTGCATCTTGTCCAGCGTGTCGGTTTCGCCGCGCTGGCCGTTGACCTGGGCCCAGCCCGTGATGCCGGGCCTGACCTTGTGGCGCACCATATAACCCTTGATGAGCGAGCGGTACATCTCGTTGTGCGCCACGGCGTGCGGGCGCGGGCCGACGATGCTCATGCGGCCCTGCAGCACGTTAACGAACTGCGGCAGCTCGTCGAGCGAGGTCTTGCGCAGGATGGCGCCCAGGCGGGTGACCCGCATGTCGTTCTTGCTCGCCTGGCGTATGGTGCCGCCGTCCTCGGTAACGGCCATGGAGCGGAATTTGTAGACCAGGATCTGCTCGCCGTCCAGGCCGTAGCGGCGCTGCTTGAAAATGACCGGCCCCGGCGAGTCCAGCTTCACCAGCAGGGCAATGACCAGCATGATCGGGAAGATCAGCAGCAGGATCAGCAGCGACAGCACGACGTCGCTGGCGCGCTTGAGGAAACCGTTGACGCCGCGGAAGGGCGTGTCGCAGACCGAGATCACCGTGACGCCACACACCGTGTCGCTGCGGCCCTGGATCAGGTCGGTGATGAACATGTCGGGCACAAAATAGATCGAGGCGGTGGTGTCCTTGAGCCCGTCCAGCACCTGCAGGATGCGCGGGCGCGAAGCCATGGGCAGCGACAGGTAGATGAACTGGATGCGGTGCTGCTTGACGTAGGCCGGCAGGTCGTCGATTTTTCCGACCAGCCGGTGTTCGTCCTGCGCTTCCCTGCGGTCTTCGCCGCGGTCGTCGAAAAAGCCCTTGAGCTCTATGCCCGAGTAGGCCGAGCCGGCAATGTTCCGGGCCAATGAGACGCCCTGCTCGTTCATGCCGACGATCACCGCCCCGCGCGGCGGCCCCTGTAGCTTCAGCAGCTGCGGCGCCGCCGCCCTGAGGGCCAGGTGCGCGCCGGCCTGGGCCGCGGGTGCAACCCACAGCCAGTGGCTCAGCACGGTCATGGAAAATTTGTGGAAGTACTCCGTCACATAGCCGGTCAGCAGCAGCAGGCCGGCTATCCATATCCAGTGAAAGGCGATTTTCGAGAACACCTTCCACACCGGCAGGCGCAGTTGCGAGCTGCCCGGAAAGGTCAGCGAGAACACGATGACGGACAGGATCAGGTAGGCGGGCCGCACCGAGCCCTCAAAATAAAACGCCAGTGCCCACAGCGAAAACACCAGCACCAACGGGTCCAGCCCGGCTTCGACGGCGGTGAACAGGTGGCTGCGCCCCAGCCCCATGGAGCGAGGTTCGCGCTGGTTGAGCCAGGCGGACGCGGAACTAAGCTGGTTTGCTTCAGCCATACATGCCTACCCTTGTCACTTTGGAAACCGCCTGCGCGCGATTGAAGACGTTGAGCTTCTGGAAGATGCGCTGCATGTGGTTCTTCACGGTGAAGCCGCTGATGTTGAGAATGGCGCCTATCTCGGAATTGGTTTTGCCCATGGCCACCCAGGCCATGATCTGGGTCTCACGCTCGCTGAGGCCGCTGGCGTCCTCGGCCGGGCCTCGCATGGCGGCGGGGCGGCGCTGCTGCTGCGGCAGCGGCGTCATCTGGCGCAAGGCGGCATCCACGCTGGGCATCAGCATGCGCAGGGCCGTGCTGCAAGGCTCGGCCGGGATGTCCCCCGCGCTCATGAACACATAGAGGCACTCCTGCTGCGCCCTTTCGTCCTGCAGGCCGTGTATCAATACCGAGCGCATGCCGCGCAGGCTGCCCGGGAAGGAGCCCGGCAAGCTCGCCTGGCCCAGCAGGTAGTCGAATTCGCTGAAGTCCAGCCGGCAGGGCTGGCGGTCGGCGGCCAGCCAGCGCTCATGGAACTTGCCTAATAGAAAGGGCAGCCCGTCCGTGCCCGCGGCGTAGGAGCGCGCACCGGGAAGCCTGGACACGACGTCGTGCTGCAGGGCGCCCTGCTGGAAATCCCCCCAGCCCGCGAGCAGAATGTCGTGGGGAAGGCATTGCTGCATGTCGCCCTGAAGCCAGGCCAGCAGTTCGGCATGCCGCGTGATGGCCGTACTTTGCACGACCAGCGCCGCATAGCGCGCGGAATCTTCGCTTGAAAGCGGAGTGTGAGAATTCATTTCCGGATGTCACTTCCTGTATTTGTTCCGCGAAATCGCCAGGTGACGGCGCTGCGAAACGGCTGATTGAGGATCGAACACATCTGCAAAAGACGCCATGCGCCAAGCGAGACAGTTGATGTAGGAGACGAACCCAGTTTAGGGTTTTCCCGATTGATTCATTTGACAGAAAGGCGGTGCATTCGTTGCAACAACGTAACAGCTGTGCGCTGGATGTTGGATGCCGCGCAAAACGATACTGCTTGCAACAGTTTGCTTTTTTGCGGGCCCGAAGTTGCAGCCTTGCTTGATTACGCTCTAGGCATCTCCCCCGCATTGATCTATCTCGTTGATCTATTCGTCATTCGGCGCTTCCACGCGCACGCGCGGCCCGCGATCCGGGTGGCGGGAGATTTCATGCACCATGAAGAAAGGAACCCACATCCGATGACCGGCCAGAAAATGAAACGCAGTCTTGAGGTGGATACGTTAAGGGGCATTGCCTGCGTCCTGCTGGTCCTGTTTCATGTGGTGGGGGACACCCCCAGCGTCGGATTAAGGATTCCGGAAGGCCACTGGCTGCAGGTCTTCAATGAAGCGCTGGCCTATATCCGCATGCCGCTGTTCTCTTTTATCTCGGGCTACGTCTACGGCTTTCGGCCCTATCAAGGCAACGCCCCGGCTTTCATCAAGGGCAAGGTGCGCAGGCTGCTGCTCCCCTTGATCACGGTGGGAACCATTTTTGCCGTCGTGCAGGCGCTCACCCCGGGCGCCAACAACGCGGTGGACCGCTGGTGGCTGCTGCACATCGTGCCGGTGGGGCATTTCTGGTTTCTGGAAGCGCTGTTCATCGTCTTCCTGGTCGTGGTCCTGCTGGAGCACCTGAAGGCACTGTCGACGCCGGCCGGCTTCGCGCTGGTATGGGCCCTGAGCGCGGTGCTGTTCGACTACTTCAGCCCGCCGAATTATTTTGCCGCCCAGGGCGCCGTCTACCTGCTGCCCTTCTTCCTCGCGGGGCTGGCCTGCAAACGCTTCGAGATCAGCGGACCGGCCGCGCGCGGCATCGCGGCGGCCGTCTTCATCTGCGCCGCGACCGCGGCCATGCTGCTTCCGCAATATTCAGAACAGGGCAACTCCATGGCCGCGCTGGGCCTCGGTGTGTGCAGCGCCTTTTTGCTGCTGCGCAGCGGCTGGAGCTCACCGCGCCTCGCCTATGTCGGCTCCTATTCGTTCGCAATCTACCTGCTGCATGTGTTCTTCACCGCGGCAAGCCGCATCGCCTTGAAGAAAATAGGCGTCACGGATATCTATGTGCTGATGGTGGCGGGCCTGGCCGCGGGCCTGGCCGGGCCGATTGTGTCGGCGCTGCTCATCAGCCGCTCCCCCAGCCTCAATCTCTGGCTGCTGGGCACAACCGGCGGCGGACCTAAAGCCAAAGCAAAAGCAGCGCCGGCCTGACACGGCCGCCTGTTTCGCCCCTTCGCGTTATTCCGCCTGACAGCGGCAACACCTTTGCGCTATAAGGGTAACAACCTTTTACAGGACTCTCCCTGTGCGCATGGCGAAGTTGTACCACCGCAAATGGCTGTGGATCCGGTTGCCCATGGCGCTCGCCGCCGCAGCCACGGCCACCGGCCTGTGGCTGTTCGTCTATCCCATGCCGCCCGCTCAGCTGAGCATCACAACGGCCGCCGCGGACGGCGCCTACTACCTGCATGCCAAGCGCTACGCCGAGAAACTCGCGGAGCACGGCATCACGCTCGAGATCCAGACCTCGGCCGGTTCGCAGCAAAACCTGGAGCGCCTTCGCCAGGCCGTGAATCCCTCGGACCTTGCCCTGATGCAGGGCGGCTTCGGCTACCTGGGCAGCTCGCTGGAAAGGCGCGACCGCAGCCGCGTCGAAACCCTGGTCAATGTAGATGTGGAACCGGTGTGGGTTTTCATGCGCGGCCGCGAAATCGATTCGCTCAACCAATTGCAGGGCCTGCGCGTGGCCATAGGCCCCGAAGGCAGCGGCACCCGCAGGGTGGCGCTCAAGCTGCTGGAGCAGGCGAGGATGGAGGCCGGGGACCTGACGCTCTCCCCGCTGACCAGCAGCCCCGCCGTCCAGGCCCTGCGGCAGGGGGCGGTCGATGTGGTCTTCATCGTCGCCGCGCCCGAGTCCTTCGTGGTGCAGAACATGCTGAGCCTGCCGGGCATCCACATGGCGAACATCCGCAAGTCCGCCGCCATCACCGAGCGCAACCCCTACCTCGAGTCGCGCCTGCTCGCGCAAGGCACGCTGGACGCGCGGCTGCCCCCGCGCGACATCACGCTGCTGACCACTTCGGCCAGCCTGGTGGCGCGCGAGGGCCTGCACCCCGCCCTCAAGCGTCTGGCCATCGCGGTGGCCATGGACGTCCACGCCGGCGGCGGGCTGTTCCACCGCGCGGGCGACTTTCCTTCGCTGCGGCGCATCGACTTTCCCACCGCGCGCGAGGCGCGCGAAACCCTGACGCACGGCCTGCCCTGGCTGGAGCGCGTATTGCCCTTCTGGTGGGCCCAGGTCGTCGAGCGCATCCTGCTGATCGTGCTGCCTGTGCTGCTGCTGGCCTTGTGGCTGATGCGCCTGGTCCCGGCCTACCTGCGCTGGGTGCTGGAAAGCCGCGTGAACCGCTGGTACGGCGAGCTCAAGTTCATTGAAAACGACCTGGGCCAGGAATCGCTCTCGGGGCTGGACCTGACACGCTTCCTCATACGCCTGAACGGCATCGACAAGGCCATGATGGCGTTTGCCACACCCCGCGACCTGATGGCGCGCTGCTACACGCTGCACCAGCACATCGAGTTTGTGCGCCAGCGCCTGTACCGAATGAGGGGGCGGTAAGGGCGATGAAACTGCTGCTGCTTTACCGCCGGCGCTGGTGGCTGTTCTACCTGCCGGTGCTGCTGTGCACGGCCCTGGCCCTGTGGTGGTCGGCCACGCAATGGAAAGTGCTGCCGCCCAGCGAGGTGCTCATAGGCGCGGGCTCGCCGCAGGACGGCTACTCCATGCTGGCACAGCGCTATGCCGAGCAGCTCGAGCGCATGGGCGTGCGCGCCGAGCTCGTGTATTCGGACACGCAAAAAGGCTCGCTGGATCGGCTGGGCCGGCCGGGCGATGCCACCAGCATTGGTTTTGCCCAGGGCATTTATGCCAACGCCAATGCCAATGCCGACACCGGGGTGCAGGCGCTGGCCGTCGTGGGCCAGGAGCCGGTGTGGATTTTCTCCACCACGGGCGGGCCGTTGTCGCTGGCGCAGGCCAGGGGCTTGCGCATCGCGGCGGGGCCGGCTTCGTCCTCATCCTTCATGGCGGCCATGCTGATGCTGGCGCACGCCGGCGTGCGGCCCGCGGACGTGCAGTTCGACAGCAGCGCCGGCGTGGCGGCCGCCAATGCGTTGATCGACGGCAAGGTCGACCTGGTGTTCCATGTCGCAGGTGACGATTCGCAGGCCGTGCAGCTGCTGACGCGCAGCAGCGGCATACAGCTGCTGGGCGTTGAACACGCGGGCGCGCTGGCCGCCCAGAACCCGCGCCTGCAGCCGCTGCTGCTGCCGCAGGGCGCGATCGAGCTGCGCGGCGACATCCCGCCCAGGGACCTCACGCTGATGAGCCTGCAAACCCACTTGCTGGTGAGGCAGGACGTGCATCCGGCCCTGCAGCGCGCCTTGCTGGACGCCGCCATCGAAATCCACGAGATACCGAACTTTTTGCAGCGCCACGGCCAGTTCCCGAGTTTTCGCGGCAGCGACTTCCCGCTCTCGGCCACGGCCCGCGGCTACAGCCTGGGCGCACGCCCATGGATGGAAACCCTGCTGCCCTACCGCACGGCCCAGTACGCGGAACTGGTCTTCTATGCCATCCTGCCGCTGCTGGGCATCGCGCTGCTGATGCTGGCCTGGATCCCCAGGCTGTTCGACTGGCGCATCAGCTCAGCTTTGAACCATTTTTACGGCGACCTCAAATTCCTCGAAAGCGAGATGGACGAGGTCGCCGCCGACAACCCCGTGGCGCTGCGCCGGTTGCTGGAGCGGCTGGACAATATCGAACGCCAGGTGGTGTCGCTGGACTTGCCCGACGAATTTTCCGAGCGCTGGTATACCTTGCGCGAGCACCTGGCGGCGGCGCGCGAGCGGTTGCTCAAGCTCAGGTCGCGCTAGGGTCTGCTGGTGCCACGATCAGTCTGCCCCCAGTGGATCATATTTCGATGGAATTCAATAGTTGGCGCATTTGCCGAATTCGACCTGGGGATGATTCGCGAACGCACACGCGAAGGACTGTACGCAGCGATGCGTCGAAGCCCCACATCAGGTAGGCCGAGGGCAATGACGCCAGCAGAAGAGAGTGAAGCTGTACACCCGGTTCTAACCCGACAAGCTAGAAAGTCGGCTGGTGCGCGACGCTTCGGTACTCACATTAGTAGCGTGAAACACGCTTTGCATAGGGCAAACGGTCAAACCGAAATTTTTCCGGAACACTAACTAAGGCTAACTCGGATGCATTCGCCAAATGGAATAGCGCTCTCAAACCAGAATTCACAGGCCGTACCATCCGTTTCGCTTATGCATCCGACCTGAAGTACGGGTTCCGACTATTGGAGTTGTACTCAACCCCTACAGTTCTGCGCAAGGGGGGGCGACCAACGGCTCCTCGTTCGAGGAAAAAATGGATCAAGCAAGCATGAGAATGCACAGCATCTCTTTTTCTTTGATCTCGATATTGACTCCAACTCACCTACGCGTGAACTTGGCGTGGAACTCCGCTCGCTCAAGGTCAACTGGTAGGCCATGATCACCTTCTCGATAGTAAGTACTGAGAAGTTCATGTGCCGTGACGTCGCCGCCCTCGGCTGCTTTGAGCACCCAACGAACGCCTGCCTGCCGGGTTGATTCGTTCGTGTTCTCAACCAGTTGCATTCCTAAAAGACACTGCGCGTAAGAATTCCCCGCTTGAGCCGGAACTGACAAGAGATCGATTGCTTCTTGCGAGTTCTGCTTGACCTGATCGACATAGCCCGACAGCTTGAGCAACGCCATTGACACCATAGCAGTAAGATGACCCTTCGAGATAAGGTCTTCAAGCATGGCAATTCCCAATGGGACATCTCGATAATCCCCTTTCGCCGAGATTCTGTGCCCTGCAAGCGCGCACTGGGCGTCTAGATTCCCTGACGCGGCAGCAGCACTGCACCAGCGTATGGCTTCAGCTTCGTTGTGAGCGCCAGCGAAGCCGTACCGTAAGATGGTCGAGGCAACACATTGGGCCTCCACGGATCCCCCGCGAGCCTCGGCCAAACACCAATCCAGTGAACTTTGCGGATTCTCCCGCAAGCTGAATCCGTTGACTTGTAAGAATTGAGCCGCGTACTCAAGTGACATAAGGTCTAGCACACTACCACCTCCATTAGAGGGTTTTCGGACCAAGCGGCAGAGATTTCACCTGGAAACCGGGGCATCTGCTGTTGTGGGCCTCTACCTCTTTGTTAAATTCCAGAACACGGGCTCGATAGTCCGCGATATGCAGGTTCCCCACGAGCAACATTCCATAGATCAAGTAGCGCTTGTTCTCCAATGTATTCTGCGCCTTCCTGCACCCATCGTCTGGATCACAGAATTTCTTCCAAATTTCGACGACGTTGTTATAGAGAGCGTCGTTAGCAGCCCTGCCGCTAGGTGTCGTTGAATTTACCGTCAACACTGTCGCAGCGATTAGAAGTGCCCCGGCCACTCCAATGGCGATCGACTTTCCCTGCGGATCGCTGTAACTGAGTGGATTTCCCTCCACGTAGCCAAATGTATTTATACCACCCCGAAGCCCAATGGGGTCGGACTGAATATAGCGCCCAATACGCGGGTTGTACTCCCGATTCCAATTCTGGAATAGGCCACTTTCAGCATCAAACACTTGGCCAGGAAGGCGCTGGTTAAAGCTGAAGGTCCCCAGGCCGCTGGGGTTTGGATCCGGCGCCGTCGCACCAAAGGGTTCTGCCATATCCCAACGCCAGGCAATCGCTTCGTCGCTCTGGCGAGTAATGATGCGCGGCGCACCGAGCTGGTCGGTCGATACGTTGTACAAGCTGATAGCAATATTGCCGGCGCCCGCATTGCCCGTCTGCTTGACCACCCCAATCGGGACACCCATCAGGTAGATGGTTTCATAAAGAAGAGCACCGTTGACGTCGTATTCGCCAAGCAACTTACCTTCTTCGTCATAGACGTAATAAGTTGCCCCCATCGGTACCAGGGTCGTCGGACCCGTCTTGCCAACCCGCAGCTCCAAGGCGTTGTAGCTGTAGCTGACCGTGCCCCCCGCATTCGTCATCGTTGCCATCCGGCCCCGGTCACTATGAGTATAGGTATTGATCCCATCACTCGTGATATTGCCCGCCGCGTCATGCACCACGGTGGCCGTGCCACCCACATCCTGCGTCTGCGTCAGCTTGTTGCTGGTGGCCGAGATGGTGTTGGCATAACTGATTCCGCCAATCACCTTGGCCGTGCGGTTGCCGGTGGCGTCGTAGCTGTACTGGATGGCCGTACTGCCCAGCGTGGCGCTGATGAGGCGGTTCAGGTTGTCATAGCCAAAACTCTGGTCAAGTGCGGGAACGGAGGCTCCGTTGCTAACATGCGTGTAACCGGTGATGCGACCCGCACTATCGCGAAGAACAGTACGGCGAATGCCGGTTGTTGTCGGGTCACCCAGGTTGTAAGCGCTGATCTGGCCGTTGGCGTCGTAACTAATCGCCTGAGTCTTGGTGCTGGCCCAGGTCCAGCCGGTCAGCTTGCTTTCGGCGTTTTGGGTGATGCCCGAGAGCATCGGCAAGGTGGATGCCGTGTTGGTGCCCACACCATTGGCATTCGGCGGATTGACCGTGATACCGGAAACATCGCCATAGGCGTTGTAGCTGTAGTTGACACGGGTGCCACTCGGATAGGTGATGGCGGTCAGCTTGTCCAGCGCGCTGCCACTATCACCCCAGGTGTAGCCGACCATAAACGTCCTGGCGCCCGTGGTCTGGACCTTGGAGGTTTTGCGGCTCATGCTGTCGTAGGTGTAGACAGCCTGGCCGGATGCATCGGTGATCTTGGTGAGCTGGCCGATGGCGCCCGGGATCGGGGTGGTGCCGCCGTCATACTCAAAAACACTGTCGGTCCCTGTGGCGTACTGCACACGGGTCAGACGGTCCCCGTTGTCATAGGTGTACTGGGTCAGCTTGCCTCTGGCATCGGTCTTGGTGAGCAGGTTGCCGACAGCGTCATAGGTGTACTGGCTCGCACCCGTGTCCGGGCTGGTCTGCGCCGTGACGTCACCGAGGCCGTTGGGGCTGTAGGTGGTATTGAGGTTGCGCGGGTCGGTGACCTGGGTCAGACCGTCAGCGGCGTTGTAGGCAAAGCCGATGGTGGTCGGGCTGGTGCTGCCAATATTGGCCGGCTGCTGGGTCTGGATGGGACGACCCAAGCTGTCGTAATAGGTGTAGCTGGGCAAGCCGTTGGGATCCAGAACCGTGGTGGGCCTGCCCACGGCGTCGTAACCGTACTGCCAAGTCAGGGTGCCGGCATTGACGATGACGCTGATGCCACCAGAGATGGATGGATCGTTGTTCGCATCGCCTGCGTATTCGGCGCTTAGGCTATGGTTGCCCACGGCCAGCGAACTGATGGCTAGCGTGGCCACGCCGCTGCTCAAGGCGCTGCTACCTACGGTGGTGGCTCCGTCCTTGAAGGTGACAGTGCCCGTAGGGCTAGCGCCCGTGACGGCAGCGGTCAACGTGATGCTTTGCCCGACCGGAGCGATGCTGGCGCTGCTGCTCAGGCCTGTCGTGGTGAGGGTGGCTGCGTGAGCAGGCACCATGGGGGCTAGCAGCGACAGACTGCACAGCCATACGGTGAAGGTTTTGCCGATTCGGCTTGTTATTTGTTGTGTTTTCAATTGCTCGCTCCCGTGACTTGCTGCACTCGGCTTAGGGTGTCGTAGACGCGCGTGATATTTCTTTGCAGGGTGTTCGACGAGTCTTTCACCTGCTCGCCGACCTTGTTACCCATGTTGTCCAGGGTGTAGGTCACCGAGTTGCCTTTGGCATCGGTGACGCTGGTCAACCTGTGCGCGGCGTCATAACCATAGCTCAGCGTTGTGCCATCTGGCATGGTTGCAACTGCGAGCTGGCCTACATCGTCATAGGTATAGGTAGTCGTTCTGGCCGTACCACCTGGCGGAGTGGCCGCCACACTGTTCACCCAACCTCTTGGTGTGTAAGTCATGTTGGTCACAACGCCGTTGGGGTCGGTCATCTGGCGCACGCGCCCGGCCCTGTCATACAGCGTGAACTGCGTGACGTGGCCTGCCGCGTTGGTGATGCTTTGCAGATCGCCAGCCACGTGGCCTATGGCATTCGGGTCATTGACGGGCGCCGTGGGTGGCGTGAAGCTGGCCGTGTAACGGGCCACACCTTTGGTGATGCGGACATCGTCTATATAACCATGCCATGTCTGGCCGCTCGGGTAGGAGACGTAGGCTTGCGTGACGGAGGTGATGTTGCTGGTGTCCGCCCAGGAAGTCACCGGGCTGCCTCCGAAGTTGTTGTTGCGCACGGTCAGCAAATTGCCGTCCAGGAAAGCCCGGGCGACGCCGCTGTTGCGCGTGAGGGCCACATGGTGCCAGGCGCCGACAAGCGTCTCTTGCGAGTGGTCCGCGCTATACAGCGTGGGGAATGTCGAAGAATCGATCCCATACAAAAGCCTGCCGCCAAATCCGCCGTCCCCAAAGCGAATGGCCATGTTTGTCGATCCCCAGGGGATCACCAAAGCACTTCGGTAGCTTGAGCCCGCCGAAGCCAGGTAGAACCACGCTTCGATGGTGAAGTCGCCGGTGCCGAAGTTGAGGTTGTTGCCCGGGCTGGCCGGAACGGTCAGATAGTCCCCGTCACCCCCAAAAGTCATGGACGAGCCACCGGATTTTTTCTGCGCGGTGCTGATCTTGGCCCCGCCACCCACGGTGATCGTCTTGGGGGCGGAGGCAGTATCCAGTATGGTCGTTGAATTGTTGGCGCCCTCGCCACGCAACAGAACACTTACCGAAGAAAAGTACGGATCTGAATTGGCCTCTGAGTCAGAAAAACTCGATGCCGTGGGATAGTAAGCGCGGGTGGTCACACGATTCAACGGATCCGTGCTGGTGAGCACCCGGCCCATGGCGTCATAAGTAAAGCTGGAAGTACGCGACGGCACGCTGGTATCTATCGTGGCGGCAAGACCCTGGGCACCGTCGGCGTCCGTGGAGGCCTGCTCCACCCTCTTGCACACCACAGGTAGGGCTTTGCCGTCGGGCAGCGCTGCGGCCGTGGTGCAATAGGCCACGGTATTGCTGTTAAACGGATCAGGCTGGCCGTGGTAAACCGTACTGGTGATCAGCAAAGGCTGGCTTACCTTGATGGGCAGGCGCCAGTCGGCATGCCAGCTGGTCTCGGTCTTGCGGCTTCCGGCGGGCAGCGTTGAAGCACCGGGCAGGACGCTGGCACAGGCCACGGTGGTGGCCAGGCCCTCGACACGCACGGTCTCACGGTTGCTTGTGTCATAGGCATAGCAGCTGCGCTGGCCGCTGAAGTCGTCGGTGGACGTCAGGTTGCCGCTGGCGTCAAACGTTGAGGCATTGTTCGAAGCCCCATAGCCGGAGCCGGCCGGCTGCGAGAAGCCCGTCGGCAGCGGATAACCCAGCACGTTGCTGTTGCTGGCATTGGTGGTTTCCCCATTGGGCCGTGTCAGCTGCACGCCGACCGGGGCCTGCCACTCGTGCGTGCGGGTGGTGATCTGCGTGCTGGAGTCGTAAGTCTGCGTCATGGTGACCTGCGGCGGCGCCGTGTAGCTCACCGAGTGCCTGTCCACGCCACCGGCATGCTCGGTCGACAACGCACGCCCGGTGGCATCGTAGGAAAAAGTGGCGTACCGGACATTCTTTTCGTCGATCACACCTGTCAAGGCCCAAGGCAAGGAAGTGTTTTCATACACGAACTGGCGGGTCTTGGTGTCCGGCCAGGTCAGCTGCTTGAGGTTGCCGCCGGTATCAAAGCTGATGCCTATCGTGCGGCCCGTGGAGTCGCTGACACTGGTGATGACCCCATCGAGGGCGGCGATCCCGCCGGATGGCAAGGTGTAGACGAAGCTCAGGAAGCGGCCGTTGTTGTCGGTGACTTTCAGTAAATACCCGGCTTCCGGGGCAGCCCCTCCGGGCGCGCTGCTGTAGCTGAAGCTCAGCATGTTGCCGGCCGTATCGGCCCAGCTGATGAGTTGGCCTGCCATGTTGTACGTTTCGATGATGCGTGACTTCGCATCAACATAACGGTAGCCGCCGGAGATGGCCGCGAAAGTTCCGTTCACATCGGCATCGGCGATGTAGGCGGTTCCCGAGTATCGGAAGCTGACGGTATGGCCGTTGCCGCGGAACAAGGTGGCGCCAAAAGCGCCGGTTCCCATGACCAGGTTGCGGTGCAGGCTGCTTTCCCACAGGCCGCCCAGCGAGGGCATATTGCCGAAGGTCTTGGCGGTCTTGCCCGCAGCGATGGCTGCCGCCTGCTTGGCGCTGTCGTAGGTGAAGACCAGCGGCTGCCCGCCCACGCTCATGCCGGTGGCGACGGGCTCCACCTTGGCGCCAATCAAGGGGTAAATGGGATTGGCCTCGCACCATGGGCAGCTTGAAGCCTTGGTGGCGCGCAGGATGTCGACGGTCGTGCCGCCCACGCCTCCGGGAGAGCACCCATTCTTGGCGGAATTCTCTATATAGCCG
Organism: Polaromonas sp. CT11-55; assembly: GCF_047303325.1. Lineage (NCBI taxonomy): Bacteria > Pseudomonadati > Pseudomonadota > Betaproteobacteria > Burkholderiales > Comamonadaceae > Polaromonas > Polaromonas sp. CT11-55. The sequence continues at coordinate 63,376 of NZ_JBKBEX010000018.1, forward strand.
GCGTTGCAGTTGCAGGTGGATCCGGACTGTGTTGAATTGATGGGGCAGCCGGCCGGTATGGTGCAAGAGAACGCACCGTAGAGGGCACTGCCTGCTTTCACAACGCCGCAAATGACATTCCCGTTCGGAACCGTGATATAGGGCTGCGGAACCATGGCCTCCCAATTGACAGTATCTTGCAGGATCATGAATGGGGCACCGCTTGACGACGATCCCTGCGCCTGACATGACGATGCCGCATCCGTGGAACACGGCCCATTGCCTGCGTATATGCCTTGGCGTGCTGCGGCAACCGGAAAAGCCTGGGCTGCGGAAGAAAGTAAAAAGCCCAGGAACAAAATTGCAATGAGCCGCCGCATAAATTCTTTCGACATAACCGCCTTTACAAGTTGCCGGACAAGCGCTTGAGCGGTTCCATCCGCTGCATGCGAGCACAGTGAAGCCACTCGCACCATGTCCGGTGCGGGTCGTTGAAAAGAACCCACGTGAATCCCTCTTTGATTTTTTCTTGTTGCGCTTCAAGCAAGCAAATGTGAAGGCAGTCTAGAGAGAGGGTCTGTGCTTGTCATCCTCCATCTGTGGTAACAAATCACATGTGTGCATATAGACAACGAAATCTTCGGATTCGAAATTCCGCCTTACCAATCTCATACGCTTCTGATAAAAGTCACCTGACAAAATCGAGCGAGATGTAATTCAAATAGCGTATTCATCAAGAGCCAACGACTTCTTTATGCTTCATTACCGTTGGCGCTAGCCCGGCCTGGCTGCATTCTTCGGCGCCAGCTGCCGCGTTTGGTGTCACGTGCTGTTACTACCGAGTTCGTTTTCGCAGTCCTGCCGTTTAACACGCGAAGCCAACAGCTTCGAACCAAGAAGTGGCTCAACACCAAGAAGAAACAAACCCTGGCCTAAACTGTGCGGTACGTTGGCCTACACGCCGCGGCAAACAAGAACAGAGAATATGGAGATACGAGACACATGAACATCGTCATCACCGGCGGCGCCGGCTTCCTGGGCGCAAGGCTGGCGCAGCAGCTGCTTAAACAGGGACGGCTTTCTCTTGCAGGCGGCGTACCGCAAACCATCCAGACCGTGACCCTGGTCGACCGGGTCGCCCCGCCGGCCGCGCTGGCAGCGGACCCGCGCGTGCGCGCCGTGGTCGGCGACCTGAACGAACTGCTAGCAAGCGGCACCGCCTCGCAGGTGGTGCGCGCCGAAGACGCGCTGGTGTTCCACCTGGCCGCGGCCGTCAGCGGCGAATGCGAAGCCGACTTCGACCTCGGCATGCGCAGCAATGTCGACGCGACACGCGCGCTGCTGCAGGCCTGCCGCAAGCTGGGAAGCTCGCCCACCGTGGTGTTCGCGAGCTCGCTCGCGGTGTTCGGCAATTCGCCGGCGCAGCCCCTGCCGCCGGTGATCGACGACAGGACGCTGCCCACGCCGCAGAACAGCTACGGCATCCAGAAATTCATCGGCGAGCAGTTGGTGGCCGACTACGCGCGCAAGGGTTTCATCCGCGGGCGCAACGTGCGGCTGATGACCGTCAGCGTGCGACCCGGCAAGCCCAACGGCGCGGCCTCCAGTTTTTTGAGCGGCATGATCCGCGAGCCGCTGGCGGGCCTGCGCGCGGCCTGCCCGGTGCCGCCCGAAACCGCCGTGGCCCTGTCGTCCCCCGCGCGAACCATTGAAGGGCTGGTGCGCGCCGCCGAAGCCGGCGATGCGGAATGGGGCGCGCGCACGGCGGTCAACCTGCCGGCGCTGAAAACCACCGTAGGCGAGATGGCCGCCGCGCTCGAACGCGTGGCCGGCAAAGAGGCCGCCAGCCTGATCGACTGGACGCCCGACCCGGCCGTCGCCAACATCGTGACGAACTGGCCGGCCACCATAGATGCGGCGCGGGCCAGAGGCCTGGGCCTCTTGCCCGACCAGGACTTTGACAGCATCATCGCCGCGCACTTAAGCGAAAACCCGCGCACCGCGCCCGAGGCGATGACGCAATAATAGGTGTGCATACGGCTGGCTGCACATCGCAGTCGCGGATTTTCCGAACACAACGATTATTTGGAGACACCATGAAAATTTCAAAACTGCTGGTCGGCATGGCTTTGGGCTTGGGATTCATCGCATCGGTGAGCGCGCAAAGCACCATGCGCATCAGCATTTCCACAGCCCAGAACTCGCACCAGGGTGTCGCCATCGACACCTTCGCAAGGGAAGTCGAGAAACGCACGGCCGGCCGCTACAAAATCCAGACCTTCTACAACGGCGCACTGGGCGGTGAACGTGAATCCATCGAGGCCGTGCAACTGGGCACCCAGGAGCTGGCCTTCTCTTCCACCGGCCCGGTGCCCAATTTTGTGCCCGAGACCAAAATCCTCGACGTGCCCTTCCTGTTTCGCGACAAGGCGCATGCGCGCGCCGTGCTGGACGGCCCCATAGGCCAGGACTTGCTGACCAAATTCGATGCCAAGGGCTTCAAGGCGCTGGCCTGGGCCGAGAACGGCTTTCGCCACATGACCAACAGCAAGCGCGACGTGAGGCTGCCGGAGGACCTGAAGGGGCTGAAGATGCGCACCATGGAAAACCCGGTGCACATCGCGGCCTACAAAGGCCTGGGCATCATCACCACCCCCATGGCCTTTCCTGAAGTGTTCACCGCGCTGCAGCAGGGCACCGTCGACGGCCAGGAGAATCCCCTGTCCGTGATCATGTCCGCCAAGTTCGACCAGGTGCAAAAGCACCTGTCACTGACCGGCCATGTGTATTCGCCCTGCATTTTCCTGATGAACAAGGCCTCCTTCGACAAGCTCAGCGCCGCCGACAAAACGGCCTTCATCGACGCGGCCAAGGAAGCGACCAAAGCCAACCGCGCCCGCGTCGACCAGGATGACGCCAACGGGGTGGCCGATCTGCGCGCCAAGGGCATGACCGTGATCGAGAACGTCGACAAGGCCAAGTTCGTGGCCACGCTGGCGCCCGTCAATGCCGAATTCGAAAAGCAATTCGGCAAGGCCAATATCGACGCGATCCGCAACTACAAGTAAGGGTGCGCAGGCTGGGGTTTTCGCCACGGTTTGCCGCATCCGGTGTCGCTGAATACGCCCGCAGGCATCGCACTGGCGGGCGTTTTCCATCCACCCTCCCCTCTCCATCGGCCCTCTCATGAAACAAGCTTTCCTCAAACTTGAGCGATGGACCACCGGCTTTTCCATGCTGGTGGCCTGCCTGATGCTCGTCATCGCGGCGATGCTCGGGATGTTCCAGATCGTCACGCGCTTCGTCCTGGAGCAGCCCGCCGAGTGGAGCGAAATCCTGATCCGCCTGAGCCTGATCTGGATGGTGTTCATGGGCATCCCCATGGCCTTCCGGCAAGGTGCCATGGTCAGCGTGGATGTGCTCTACCGCTGGAGCCCACCGCGCGTGCGGCGCGTGCTGGACTGGCTGGTCTGCCTGGCGGCTCTGGCGCTGATCGCGGTGATCGTCTGGTGGGGCTGGGACTACGCACTGCGCGGCCGCGTGCAGTCCATGGCGGGCCTGGAATCCGTCTCGATGTTCTGGGGCTATGTGGCCATGCCGGTCGGCGGCATGTTCTGCGTGATCGGCCTCATCGGCAACCTGATCGATCCACAGCGCAACGAACTGGAAACCGCACAATGAAAACACAAGTTGGATTTCACCCCATTCAAGCAGGGGCCGCGGAACCGGCTTTGCCGGGCCGCAGGCGCAGCGGCCCCCTCGGGGGGAAGCGCATTACACGAAGTGAACAGCGTGGGGGCCAAGTATGACCGCGGTAATGATTTCAACCATGGTGCTGTGCTTTGCGCTCACCGTTTCGGTGGCCGTCTCCATAGGCCTGGCGTCGATCTTCGGCATCCAGGCCTCCAACGCCAACATGCTGATCTCCGTCAAGGAGATGTTCTCTTCCATCAACAAGTTTCCCCTGGCAGCCATTCCCTTCTTCATCCTGGCCGGCAACCTGATGGAAACCGGCGGCATCTCGCGCCGGCTGGTCGAATTTGCCAAAAGCATCGTGGGCGGCATCCAGGGCGGCCTGCCCATGACCTGCGTGCTGACCTGCATGATTTTCGCGGCCGTGTCCGGCTCGTCGGTGGCCACCACCTTTGCCATAGGCGCCATCCTGATACCGGCGCTCATCAAGCACGGCTACCCCACTGCCTACGCCGCGGCCCTGCAGGCCACCAGTGCGGAACTGGGCGTGATCATTCCGCCGTCCATCCCCATGATTCTTTACGGCGTCAGTGCCGAGGTCTCCATCGGCGAGCTCTTTATCGCCGGCTTCGGCCCGGGCTTGCTGATCGGCTTCGCGCTGATGCTGTTCGTGCACCTGTACTGCCGCTGGAAGGGCTGGGGCAAACACGACGGCGACGGCAGGCTGAGCTTCGGCAAGGCGACCTGGCAGGCAGGCTGGGCGCTGCTGATGCCCGTGATCATCCTGGGCGGCATTTACGGCGGGATTTTCACGCCGACCGAGGCGTCCGCCGTTGCGGTGTTCTACGCACTGGTCGTCGGCGTCGTGATCTACCGTGAAATCAAGCCGACCGACCTCTACGCCATCCTGCGCAAGTCGGTGCTCTCCAGCGCCGTGATCATGTTCATCATCGCCAACGCCGGGTTGTTCGCCTTTTTGATCACCCGGGCGGGCGTGCCGGATGCCATCGGCCACTGGCTGGAAGCCGTGCTGCAGTCGCCCGCCCTCTTCCTGCTGGGCGTCAACGCGGCGCTGTTCGTCATCGGCATGTTCATAGAGACCAGCGCCGCCATCATCGTGCTGGCACCCATCCTGGCGCCGGTGGCGGTGCATTTCGGCATAGACCCGGTGCACTTCGGGCTGGTGATGGTGGTCAACCTCGCGCTGGGCATGATCACACCGCCTTTTGGCGTGAACCTCTTCGCGGCCTGCACCGTCGCCAGGATATCGCTGGACCGCATCGTTACCCACCTGGTTCCCTTTGTACTGGTCATCCTGGCCTGCCTGATGGTGATCACTTACGTACCGCAGCTGTCGCTGGGCCTGCGCGACCTGGTCTACGCCAAATAGCTTTTTTCAGGCGGGGGTTTCACGCCGCTGTCATCTGCGCAAGCCATGCTCGGGCTTTCATTTCAGGATGAAATCCATGCAGCTCCACAAAACCGACCGCGCCCGCGCCGAGCTCAGGCCCGGCGTGAGAACGCTTGGCCAGCGCGAGCGCACCCTGTTGCTGATGGCCGACGGCAGCAAATCCGCCCAGGATTTCCGCCCGCTGTTCGACGGCGACGGCGAAGCCATTGCCCTGCGCCTTTTGCGCGAGGGCTTTCTGGAGGCGCATCCGGGCAAAACGGTGGCAGCGCCCGCCCCCGCGCCGGCACCGACACCCGCGCAATTGCAGAACTTCCCCAGCCCCGAAACCACCCAGGCCATCCAGGTCTCGGCCGACCAGTTTGAAGGCAAGCGCTCACTGGCCACGACGCGCATGTTCCTCTTCGACATCTGCGAGCGCATGTTCGCGCGGCGCGACCCGGTCATGGCCGAACGCTTTCGCGAAGCGCTGCGCAACGCCAAGGACCGCGAGAGCATGCTCACGGCTTCGCGCGAAATGATCGAGGAAATCGAAAAAATCGCCGGCCACGAGCGCGCCGACTCCATCAGCGAGCGCATCGCCATGCTGCTGCCGCAGCACCAGGTAGCCTAAGTTACACTTCCGGGGTCAGGAGAGAGTTTTCCCCGAGAAAACCGCCGAAGGCGCACGTACACCCCAGGGGCAACCCTTTTTGGTGCACTGAACGCTCAGGCAAAAGGACTGGCAACCGCCCTGCGGCGCACCACGCGGCAAGGCGTTCCCTACTGGAGAGAGGCCGCCGCAAAGACGGCCCACCGAAGGAGCAAACCCGCATCGCCGGGCGAATCTCTCAGGTAAAGTGGACAGCAGGGGCAACCGATGGATTTAGAACCTGTTTGCCCCCCCGGAGAATGCCTTGTCCGATTCGTCCACCTCTTCCGCCGCACCCGAAACCCTGCTGAAAACGCCGCTGCACGCGCTGCACCTGGAGCTGGGCGCGCGCATGGTGCCTTTTGCGGGCTATTCCATGCCGGTGCAATACCCCGCGGGCCTGATGGCCGAGCACCACCACACACGCCAGGCCGCCGGCCTCTTCGATGTGTCCCACATGGGCCAACTGCGCCTGGTGGGCGCCGACGCCGCGGCGGCGCTAGAGTCGCTGATCCCCGTCGACGTGATCGACCTGCCCGCCGGCAAGCAGCGCTACGGCCTGCTGCTCAATGACGAAGGCGGCATCATCGACGACCTGATGTTTTTCAACCGCGACTACGCCCATGGCGGCGACCTGTTCGTCATCGTCAACGGCGCCTGCAAGGTGGGCGACATCGCGCACATCCAGGCAAAGATAGGCGCGCGCTGCGAAGTCATCCCCATGCCCGAGATGGCGCTGCTGGCGCTGCAGGGCCCGCAGGCTGTCACGGCGCTGGAGCGCCTGGCGCCCGGCGTCGAAAAGCTGGTGTTCATGACCGGCGGGCGCTTCACGGTGGCCGGCTGCGACTGTTTCCTCACGCGCAGCGGCTACACCGGCGAAGACGGTTTTGAAATTTCCGTCCACGGCTCGCAGGCCGAGACGCTGGCGCGCGCGCTGCTCGCCCAGCCCGAGGTCAAGCCCATAGGCCTGGGCGCGCGCAACTCGCTGCGTCTGGAAGCGGGCCTGTGCCTCTACGGCAATGACATCGACACCACCACGACGCCGGTGGAAGCCAGCCTCAACTGGGCCATGCAAAAAGTGCGGCGCACGGGCGGCGCGCGCGCGGGCGGTTTCCCCGGTGCGGACAAAATCCTGACCCAGCTGGCCGACCCCGCCACGCTGGCGCGCAAGCGCGTGGGCCTGGTAGCGCTGGAGCGCGTTCCCGTGCGCGACCACACGGAACTGCAAAGCACCGACGGCACGGTGATCGGCGAAGTCACCAGCGGCCTGCTGGGCCCGACCATCAACCAGCCGGTGGCCATGGGCTATGTGAAACCCGAATTCGCAGCCCTGGGCACACGCGTGAACGCCATCGTGCGCGGCAAGGCCGTGCCCATGGAAGTCGCGGCCATGCCTTTTGTCCCCAACCGCTACTTCCGTGGATAACCGTGGTTAACCGCGGCTAAAGCCTTCTTCTTTCCCCACCCCTCAACCCTCCGGAGATTCTCATGACCGTCAAATACACCGAAGACCACGAATGGCTCAAGATTGAAGGCGACACCGCCACCGTCGGCATCACCGTGCATGCGCAGGACGCGCTGGGCGACGTGGTGTTTGTGGACCTGCCCGCCGTGGGCACCACCTTCGCGCAAAAGGAAACCGCCGGCGTCGTCGAATCGGTGAAAGCCGCGGCCGACGTCTACATGCCCGTGAGCGGCGAAGTGACCGCCATCAACGAAGCGCTGAAGGACGACCCCTCCCTGGCCAACAGCGACCCCATGGGCGCCGGCTGGTTCTTCAAGATCAAGCTGTCCGATCCCTCGCAGCTCGACGCGCTGATGGACGAAACCCGCTACACCGCCTTCGCCGCCTGATTTCCCGGCCTTTACTTTTTTGACTTCCTGCTGCCAAGCCTGACACGGAACCCGACATGTTGATGCAAACCGCCAAGCCCCTGGGCGACCTCGAAAACCCTTCAGAATTCATCGCCCGCCACATCGGCATCGACGAAACCGACGAAGTCCACATGCTCGGCGTCGTGGGTTCGGCCTCGCGCCGCGAGCTGGTCGAGGGCATCGTTCCGCGCTCCATCGCGCGCAGCACGCCCATGGCCATCCCGGCCCCGGTCACGGAAGCCACCGCGCTCAAGCAGCTCAAGGCCATCGCGGCCAAGAACAAGGTGTTCAAGAACTTCATAGGCCAGGGCTACTACGGCACCTACACGCCGGGCGTGATCCTGCGCAACATCCTTGAGAACCCCGCCTGGTACACCGCCTACACGCCCTACCAGGCCGAGATCTCGCAGGGCCGCATGGAGGCGCTGATCAATTTCCAGACCATGGTCTGCGACCTGACCGGCATGCCGATTGCCAACGCCTCCATGCTCGACGAGGCCACGGCCGCCGCCGAAGCCATGACCCTGGCCAAGCGCAGCGTCAAAAGCAAGAGCAACGTCTTCATCGTGGCGGGCGACTGCCATCCGCAGACCATCGAAGTGATACAGACCCGCGCCAAACCGCTGGGCATCACGGTCAAGGTCAGCACGGCGGCCGTCACCGTGCCGCAGCTAATGGCCGAGGGCGACTACTTCGGCGTGCTGGCCCAGTACCCCGCCACCACCGGCAGCATCCATGACCTGCGCCCGCTCGCGGGCCAAGCCCACGTCGATGGCGCGGCGCTGTGCGTCGCGGCCGACCTGCTGGCGCTCACGCTGCTGACCCCGCCCGGCGAATGGGATGCCGACATCGTGCTGGGCAACACCCAGCGCTTCGGCATGCCCATGGGCAACGGCGGCCCGCACGCGGCCTACCTGGCCTGCCGCGACGAGTTCAAGCGCTCGCTGCCTGGCCGCCTGGTCGGCGTCAGCGTCGACAGCCACGGCAACCCGACCTACCGCCTGGCGCTGCAGACGCGCGAGCAGCACATACGCCGCGAAAAAGCCACCTCCAACATCTGCACCGCGCAGGTGCTGCCGGCCGTGATCGCCAGCATGTACGCCGTCTACCACGGCCCGCAGGGCCTCAAGCGCATCGCCGAGCGCGTGGCGGCCTACACCGCGGTTTTTGTGCGCGGCCTGCAGGAGCTGGGCTACGAGATCACCAACACCGGCGCCTTCGACTCCGTGACCGTGAAGACCGGCGACGCGACCACCGCGATTGCCGAGCGCGCGCGTCAGGCCGGCGCCAACCTGCGCTTTCGCCTGAACAATCATCTGGGCGTGTCGCTTGACGAAACCACCAGCCGCAAGGACATCGAACTGCTCTGGTCCTTCTTCGCCAAACCCGGCCAGTCCCTGCCTGTGGTCAGCGCCTTCGAAAAAGGCGTGGAATCGCTGATCCCCGCCGAGCTGCGCCGCGCCACGCCTTTCCTTGCGCACCCGGTGTTCAACACCCACCATTCCGAAACCGGCATGCTGCGCTACATCCGCATGCTCAGCGACAAGGACCTGGCGCTGGACCGCAGCATGATCCCGCTGGGCAGCTGCACCATGAAGCTCAACGCGACCAGCGAGATGATTCCCATCACCTGGCCCGAGTTCGCCAACATCCATCCCTTCGCGCCCGCCGACCAGTTGCAAGGTTATGCCGAGCTCGACAAGCAACTGCGCGACTGGCTGTGCCAGGCCACCGGCTATGCCGGCATCAGCCTGCAGCCCAACGCCGGCTCGCAGGGCGAGTACGCGGGCCTGCTGGCCATCAAGGCCTTCCACGAAGCCAAGGGCCAGGGCCACCGCAACATCTGCCTGATCCCTTCCTCGGCCCATGGCACCAACCCGGCCAGCGCGCAGATGGTTGGCATGAGCGTGGTCGTGACCGCCTGCGACGCGCGCGGCAACGTCGACATGGCCGACTTGAAGGCCAAATGCGAACAGCACAGCGACAAGCTGGCCTGCGTGATGATCACCTACCCGAGCACGCACGGCGTGTTTGAAACCCAGGTGAAAGAACTCTGCGCCATGGTGCACAGCCACGGCGGCCGCGTCTACGTGGACGGCGCCAACATGAACGCGCTGGTCGGCGTGGCCGCGCCCGGCGAGTTCGGCGGCGACGTGAGCCACCTGAACCTGCACAAGACCTTCTGCATCCCGCACGGCGGCGGCGGCCCGGGCGTGGGCCCGGTCTGCGTGGTGGCCGACCTGGTGCCCTACCTGCCCGGCCATGCGACGGCGGGCATTCCCGGCAACGGCGTGGGCGCTGTCTCGGCGGCGCCCCTGGGCAATGCCGCGGTGCTGCCCATCAGCTGGATGTACTGCCGCATGATGGGCCCCGAGGGCCTGACGCAGGCGACCGAGGTTGCCATCCTGAGCGCCAACTACATCAGCTCGCGCCTGAAGGATCACTACCCGACGCTGTACGCCAGCGAAAACGGCCACGTGGCCCACGAATGCATCCTGGACCTGCGCCCGCTCAAGGAAACCAGCGGCGTCAGCGCCGAGGACGTGGCCAAGCGCCTGATGGACTACGGCTTCCATGCGCCCACGCTGAGCTTTCCCGTGCCCGGCACGCTGATGGTGGAACCCACCGAAAGCGAAACCCTGGCCGAGCTTGACCGCTTCATCGACGCGATGATCGCGATACGCGACGAGATCCGCAAAGTGGAAGCCGGCCAATGGCCGCAGGACAACAACCCGCTCAAGCATGCGCCGCACACCGCGGCCAGCCTGCTGGGCGACGGCTGGGACAGGCCCTACTCGCGCGAGACCGGCGGCTTCCCGCTGGCTTCGCTCAAGCAGGCCAAGTACTGGCCGCCCGTGGGCCGGGTCGACAACGTCTACGGCGACCGCAACCTGTTCTGCAGCTGCGTGCCCGTGAGCGATTACGCCTGAGTTGGACAACCAAATCCTCCTGATCGTCGCGGGCGCGGCGGCGGCGGGCTTTGTCCAGGGCCTGTCGGGCTTCGGCTTCAGCCTGGTCGCCATGTCGTTCTGGGCCTGGGCCATAGACCCGAAGCTGGCGGCTGTCATGGCGGTGTTCGGCGGGCTGGTGGGCCAGCTCATGGCGGCCTTCACCGTCAGCCGCAACACCGACTGGAAGCGCCTGCTGCCGTTTCTGGCAGGCGGCCTGCTGGGGCTGCCGCTGGGTTTGCTGCTGTTGCCCCGGCTCGACGTCCAGCTGTTCAAGCTGTTTCTCGGCGTATTGCTGGCGGCATGGTGTCCGGCCATGCTTTTTTCGGGCAAGCTTCCGCGCATTCACCATGGAGGGCGCATTGCCGACGGCGCGGCAGGCGTCGCCGGCGGCTTCATGGGTGCTTTGGGCGGTTTCAGCGGCGTCATTCCGACGCTGTGGTGCACCCTGCGGGGCTACGAGAAAGCGGACCAGCGCGCCGTCATCCAGAACTTCAATCTGGCGGTGCTGACCGTCACCATGGCCAGCTACGGAGCGGCCGGCCTAGTCACCCGCGAGACGCTGCCCATGCTGGCCATCGTGGCGCCCGCGGCGCTCATTCCCGCCTGGCTGGGCGGACGGCTTTACACGGGTATCAGCGACCTGGCCTTTCGCAGGCTGGTGCTGAGCCTGCTGACCTGCTCCGGCCTGGCCATGCTGGCTTCGTCAGTTCGGAACTTTTAGGGCGGACAGGTTAAGCGCGATTGCCTTGTCATTGCGGGCTTGATTCGCAATTCATGCCGCGCGGGTTTGTACCGTGGTTATGCAGCATGGATCAGAACGGGTAAATCCCTTTCATTCGATAGACCGCACAGCAGTTCCATAGGTGCGCTGGCGCGTGCCGCCTCCTCCATACGGAGGAGGCGGCACGCGCGAACAGTTACTAGAATGAACTGGATGCAAATAACCATATGCAATTGGTTCGCCACGTGCGAATTGCTTGTCACTCCTGCATCCCGAAATGCAAGCGGAGAGTTTGTCAAACACGGCGGAAACGTCTCCCATAGCATTGAGGCGGGCAAAAGCCAGGAGGTGGATCTCGCAGCCGGCAATGGTCTGTTTCTTAGCTATTGGGAAACGTACAGAGACATGCGCAACTTGGGCGTAGTCGAAGTTCCAAGCCAGCCCGACCGAGGTATTTTGCACATCGCATGGTTTGCCTCTGGCGCAGTGTTCGCCCCGGCCACCACTCTGGTGTGGTGGCAAGGGTCAACATTTCTCAACCCAACAGGCGGATAGCGAGTCCATCCAATGCTCATAAACAACTGGCTAACACGCCAAATCACGGTCGAAATCCGAAAGAACGGGATGCCTGTTCACCAGCCCACCGGCGTAATTCGAATCGCCCCGCAGCGCCAACTTTCGCTGACTGGCGCGCACGATTGCGAGTATGTAATTTCTGCACGAGACGTGTCTTTGCCCGGTGTCTCCATACCCGAAACGATCAGTGCCGAAAGCGCGGTACTCGACGTTCTTTGGTTCGGTGCTGGCTCAGTATTCGCGAGCAACCTCGATCTCACCTGCTGGCGAGCATTAACCGTATCCGATGCCCGAGTGGGCTGATCTCGATAGGCAGTTGCATGCCAGAAGGCCGACACCCGACTGAATCTAACCTGACGCGACGGTACGGCCTTTTTGGGGCTTGGTGCTGTGCCTCCTTTGCTGCCATAGCCTGCAGCGGCCCCCGGAAGGAGCGACCGTGCCGAATCCCTCTGTTCCTGATCTGGTGCTGAAGAATGAAGAGTCGATCACCGAAGCTACGACAGCGGGCGACGGCAGCCTAACCTGGCTGACCGGCGTGATCGCCGTGACGCAAGGCGAGCAATCCTGCTTCGCCATGAACAATCGCAACGAGATCGTGATGGTCTTCGTCAAACCGGGAACGGACCGGATGTTCTATCGTGTTGGTCGTGCGGATTTCGCTGCCCGCACCATCCATTGGGGAGCCGACGAGGAGTACGAAGTCGGCTTTCATCCTTCCGTCACTATCAACGATAACGGCACCGTCTTGTCGGTTCAGGAGACCAACAACGCCTTCACTCGGCGTATGTTCTATCGACTGGGCCAATTGCAGCCCAACGGCTTCCTCGTCACCTGGGGCTCGGCACAGCCCCACTATGGCATGGGCTTTCGACCCAGCGTCAGCATGAACAATGCCGGCTCCATCGCGGAAGTACACCAGTCGGCGAACGTCCTGTGGCCTTGGAATCTCGACTGCTGGTACGGCGAGGCGGATGTAGGCAGCAAGACGGTGCGCTGGTCTGGAAATGATCAGTTCAGCACTGGATCCCAGCCGCAGGTATCGCTGAGCAACACCAGCTTGCTCATGGTGGTCCAGAAGACCCGCGGAGAGGGTTCGGGCCTCTGGTATCGCATAGGCCAATTAACGATTCCGAAGGGCGCCCTATCCTGGTTCTCGGAAAATCCTTCATTCGCCTCTGGTTATGGGGCTCGCGTATCCCTGAACGACGAGGGCACGTTTGTTCAGATCAACAGTACGGGCAACCGAACCGAGAGTCGAACGGGAACAGTCCAACGGTGGGACGGCAAGACCCGTTGGGGACCAGCGCAGGACTTTGGCCCCGATAGTCAAGGGATTTCGGTTGGCATTACGAAGGCCGGTTTCGTGACGGCCCTGGGGCAGTTCGGCAGAGACACGCGATTGGACGAGCGGCTGGGCATGGTCACGCCTTTTGGTGCCCGTTGGATGGATATGTTGGCGGAAGTATTGGGGCCGCTAACCTTGCGATCGGTCGTGTTTCCCGGAACACACGACAGCGGCACCTCGGACATCACTTCTGCTTCAAACTTCTCGCCAGACGGCAACCCATCGATTCGCCACTTCCCACGCGCATGGGTGGTTCCGTTTGCGAAGGCGCAGGGCCTGAGCATCGACCGACAGCTACATGCTGGCATCCGTTACTTCGATCTCCGGGTGGCGCCAGAAAACGGTCAACTGAAGACGATCCACGCGCTCTACTCGGGCGCCATCACAGACGCGATAGATCAGATCTCGTTCTTCCTGGGCTACTTCAAGCGCGAGATCGTCATCCTGGACTTCCAGGCATTTTGGGACGTAACCGACGATCAGCACGACCAACTGGCCAAGTACCTGAAAGACAGGTTGGGTCCGCTGTTGGCTGATCGCAGTCGGCCCGACCAGACGCGAATACAGGATCTGTGGGGCAAGAAGCGGCAGGTGATCTTGCTTTACAACCCCGGCGGTGGCGGAAAGCGAATCCTGGACAAGGAGCCCTTATTCTGGGACAGGAGCGTCTACCTGCATTCCCCGTGGGCAAACACCAATCAGATCGGAACATTGATGGCTTTTCTAGACAAGGAGGTCGGGCAGGCTTCGCGGGAAAAGCTATTCGTGATGCAGGGCGTTCTAACGCCGCAGACCCTTGACTACCCCGACCAAAAGTCGCTGGCGTACTACGCTAGCAAATACAATGAAACCATCATTGGCTGGGCGGAGGCTTGGCGTGCACGGGCCCCGAACATCGTCATGGTCGACTGGTGCCAATACGGCTTCCTTATGCCGGCGATCATTCGGATGAATCTTGCGCCGCCGACTGAAAAAGAAACGCAGCATGTATGAGCAGCGCGACGCACTTGAGAGGGGCCGCTCCCTACTCGCTTACAGGAAATCCTGTCGTGGCAGGCGACATAGGCGACTGTGGTCCGCGACCTTATTAGGCTCACGCTCCTGAAGCTACCTCGCCACCGGCATCACCATCACCATCACCATCACCATCACCATCACCGTCACCTTACTTCGCCAATCGGTGCCCGAGTTGTTGCGGCGAAGGGCTAGGGCCTGTTAACGTTATTTCAAGAAGAACGGGAGCTGGCCCGCAGCTCGCGAATGGCTTTGATCATGGTGGGCGCCAGCATATTCCAGTGCAAGGCCCGCAGCGACCGGCGGTAACGCAGCCCGCTGCCCCCCAGGGCGGCCGACACCAGTTCCAGGGGATCGCTCACCACGCACAGAAGCCGCTTGATCATGGGGTCCTGCTCGCTGGGCTTGCCGCCCAGGAAGGCGTCGTTCTTCCCGTCCCACAGAAGCTGGGCATTGACGTGAATGCCCCAGCCGCATTCCCAGCCGTTCGCTTTCATGTGTTCAAGGGCGGCAGCCACGTATTCGGCATCAAAAATATAGGTGTCGGTACGCACCCAACGGCCCAGCCAGATCTCCGCCAGCGGACGCGCCGCCGGCGTGGCCCTGGGGATCAGGCCGCGCAGCATTTCGCCGTTCATCTCCATGTAGCGCACCCGCGCCGGGATGCCGGCAGAGCGCATCAGCGCGATCAGCAGGGTCACCTTGTCGTCGCCGTCGCCTCCGCGCGTCTCGAGCACGTCGCGGGCCGTCGGGTATTGGAGCTTGACTCGCTTGGTATAAGGCAGGTGCTTGACGAAGCGATAGATGGCCAGCGCCTTGTCCCGATCAGTGCGGCACAGCTGGACCAGTGCGCGAGCCTTCAGGCGCAGCTTGGTGTCGTCCAGGTCCAGCAGCGGCGTCGTGCCGAGCCAGTCCTGCGGCCGGTCGCTGACTTTTTTATGCAACCGGCGCGGCGGATCGAATTGTGCGGCAAGTGCCACCATGGGATCACCACGGAGTGAATCGTTCACGCATAGTAACCCCGCAGATGCGATTGCGGCGAATTTCGGTTCCACGCCCGGCCTCTGGGGGTCCGGCTCCTTCTTCCTCGGGGAGAAGGCAGACATCAGGGCCCGCGGCGTGGGATGTTGCATCGCAGCATGCCATCAAAAGCGGGTGGCCAGCCGGCGCTTCAGGGAGTGCACAGGGTGCCTCCGGTGTCGGCCAAGGCATTGCGCAGCTGGGTCTGTGCGATGGGCAGTTGCAGGGCCACGGCGCGCTCTACCACGGGTGCCAGGCGGCGCAGCTTCTTCTGCGCGTGGTCTTTGGCGATGTCGGCCAGACGGTGTTCCAGAAACGGGTTGAGCAGACGGTCGCGCAATTCCACCAGGTAGGCGCGGGCCTCGGGGCCTGAGCCCTCGGCGTCAAATACCGGCAGCACCTCGTCGGCCCACACGGCCTCCAGCAGGGTGCGCAGCACCGGGGTGTGCATGGCCTGCACCACGGTCATGTCGGCGGCACCGCCCAGCAGTTGCCAGCGTTCGGCCAATACCGTGTGGCCCAGGTTCAGCAGCCAGAGCTTGCGTTGCTCGAAGGGGGCCAGTGCATCCGTCACCACCATGGCCGGGTGGCTGCAAGGAAGCACCATGCGCGGCTGGCGTTCAATGGCCCACAGCGCATAGGGCTCGGCGACCGCACCGGCGGGTTCCAGCGGAGACGACACGATGCGGTCCACCAGTGAATTGACCCACACGCAGTGCTCCCGCACATAGCGAAGGAAGGCGGGTGCAAGGCCCCAGCCCTGTGCCAGCGTGGATACCAGCTTGCGCAGTGTGTCACCGTTGCGGCTGACCAGTTCGCAGGGATACAGCGTCAGGGGAGCCTGCGGCTGCTGCTGCCAGCGGTGGTGCAAAAGCGCCACCAGCTTGGCGGGGTAGCTGCGCGGCGCCTCCGTGGGGCTGTGCAGCAGCGCCGCCGTGTCGGAGTCGTCCAGCGCATAGCCCATATCCGCGGTGTTGGAGATGACGACCTGCACGGTGGTGGCCATGGCATCGCGCAACTGTGCCCAGTCGCGGCGTGCATGCCAGACGGCCTGCACTGCGTTCACCTGCACGACCTCCTCGATACGTCGGCCTTGTTGCATGCCGCGCAATTCCACGCGATAGCCATGTGCCAATGCCGCGGCGCGCACACTGCTCTGCGGGCTGTCCGTGCTCTGCACGACGGTAATGCCGCCCAGTGCCTGGCCTTGCGCCAGGGCCTGGGACACAAACAGGTCCGCATGCGCCTGCAGAAAGCGCCCGGTGCCGAACTGGAGGATGGGAGTGCTCACGTGCAAGTTCCGCTTAGCATTCGATCAACGCCTTGACCACGCCCTGCGTGGGATCCAGCAGGGTGGCGAATTGGGCGGGTACATCGGCCAGGGCCATGCGATGGGTGTTGAGTGCCGCGGTGGGGATTTTGCCGCCCCGCATCGCCTCAAGCACCGTTTCGAAGTCTTCCATGGTGGCATTGCGGCTGCCCATCAGGGTGGCCTCGCGCTTGTGAAATTCCGGATCGGCGAAGGTGATGTTGTCCCGCACTATCGACACCAGCACATACTTGCCGCCATGGGCAATGAACTGGAAGCCGCGCTCCATGGCCTTTGCGTTGCCTGTGGCGTCAAAAACGACATCGTAAAAATCTCCGTCGGTCAGCGCGCGCAGCTCGTCCACGTCGTTGTCGGCGATCAAGACACCCGCATGCGCACCCAGGTGTTGTTTGCAGAAGTCCACCCGCTCCTTTCGCGTGTCCAGCGCCGTGACCTGGCCGCCACGCAGGCCGGCGAACAGCAGGACGGCCATGCCGATGGGCCCCGTCCCCACCACCAGCACGCGCTGACCGGGCTGCACGTCGGCGCGGCGCACGGCATGGGCACCAATGGCCAGAAATTCCAGCATGGCGGCCTGGTCCAGTGACACACCCTCCGCCTTGCGCACAAACTGCGCGGGTACGTTGAGATACTCGGTGAAGGCGCCGTCGCGGTGCACGCCCAGTACCTGGATGTGGACGCAGCAGTTGGTCTTGCCCTGGCGGCAGGCGACACATCGGCCGCACGACAGGTAAGGCATGACGAAGACCGTGTCGCCAGGCTGAAGGGAGCTGCCCGCCGGAGCCTCCTCCACGGTACCCGCGACTTCGTGGCCCATGACGCGTGGGTAGGCGAGGAAGGGTTGTGTGCCGGTGAAGATGTGCAGATCGGTGCCGCACACCCCCACGCGGCGGATGCGCAGCAGCACATCGCCTTCATTGCGGATGGGCATGGCGGCTTCGACCGTGCGCAGCACGCCGGGAGTTTCGCAAATGACTGTGAGCATAGATGTCCTTGGGTGGAAGTGGTGAGTGCTAGTCGATGTGGAAGACGGATTCCATGGCGGCCCAGTGCTCGCCCGGGCCGCGGGTTTCAAGGGGGCGCTGGCAGGGGCCGCACAGGGCCCACCAGCGCTGCGTTTCTGCGTCGGCGGCGATAGCCGCCATGTCCGCGTCAAAGTCCTGGCCGTGGTATTCCCAGTAGCCGAACAGCAGGTTTTCCGGCTCCCGCAAAAAAATGCTGTAGTTGCGCAGCTGCGACTGGCGAATGCGCTGCAGCACAGCGGGCCAGACGGCCGCGTGCAGCTGCTTGTATTCGGCGATGTGTTGGGGGTCAATACCAATGACCCATCCCATTCGTTGCATGCAATCTCCGTCTATAACTCAGTCAAGGTAGTACAGGCGGCGCGCGTTGCCGCCAAAGATGGCCGCCATGCCAGCGTCGTCCATGTCCGGGTGGGCGCGGCACAGGGCGCGGGCCATGGCCAGCCAGCCGGGGTAGTCGGCTGCGAGTTCCAGTACCGGCCAGTCACTGCCCCAAATCAATCGCCGCACCCCGAAGACCTTCAGGACATGGTCCACATACGGGCCCAGCGCCTGCGCGGTGGGGTGGGCGCCGGCCTCGGTCAGCAGCCCTGACAGCTTGCAGTACACCTGGGGCAGGTTTGCCAGCGCCGCCATATGGCCGCGCCAGGGCTCCAGCCGCCCCAGGGCGATTTCAGGCTTGGCTGCGTGGTCGATGACGACGGACAGCGAGGGATGCCGCTGGGCCATGGCCTGCAGCGCCGGCAGATGCCGGGGCAGCACCAGGGCATCGAACACCAGCCCCTGGGTCTGCATGGCCCGCAGGGCAGGCTCCAGCGCGGGATTGGTGATCCAATCGGTATCGGGTATGTCCTGCAGCATGGGGCGCAGTCCCTTGAGTTTGGGCTGCCGTGCCAGCGCTGCGATTTGTGCGGGGGCATCCGCGGCGAGCAGGTCCACCCATCCCACGACACCCCGCACGAAGGGGTTGCGCTGCGCTGTCTCCAGCAAGTAGATCGTGTCGGCGATGGTGGGCAGCGATTGGACCAGCACGGTACCGGTCACCTCGCATCGCGCCAGTTCAGGCAGCAGGTCGGCCGGGCCAAAGTCGCGGTGGATGGCGGCCAGGTCGGCCGGCGGCCAATGGCCGGTGCGGTCCGCCAGATTCCAGAAATGCTGGTGCGCATCGATCAGCATGGGGGTTTTCTCAGGCTGGGCGGGAAAGAAGTTTCAAATCCGTGGTGTGCATAGGCCCTCCTCCGGCAGCCGGTGCCGGAGGGGTTCCAGGGTTCGGGTGGTTCAGTAGAGAACGTTCTTGGCAGCGGGCGAGTCGATGTTTTTCTTGTTGACCATCAACACGCCGGTATCGCGGAAGGCCGGCACTTTCTTGCCTTCCACAATTTCCGCCACGGTCTTTACGCCCAGGTTGCCCATCTCAAAGGCGCTTTGCACGGCAATCGCCTCGATGGTGCCGTCTTTCACAAAGCCTTGCAGGTCGGAGTTGCCGTCAAAGCCAATGGCCACCACTTTGCCGGCTTTGCCCGCCTGAACCAGTGCGCGGCCCATGCCGATAGCGGTGGGTTCGTTGGCGCCGAAGATGCCCTTGAGGTCGGGATTGGCGGCCAGCACGTCGGTGGTCTGGTTCAGTGCGGTACCCATCTGCGAGTTGGAGTAGAAGGGGCCCACGATCTGCAGCTTGGAATGCTTCTTGATGTAGTCGGTGAAACCTCCCACGCGGCCGATTTCGGAGCCCGAGCCCGCGGTGTAGGACATGATGGCAATCTTGCCGGTGGTGCCGATCTTCTCGATCAACGTCTTGGCGCACATTTCCCCGGCAGTCTTGTTGTCGGTGGCCAGAAAGGACTGGTAGTAAGCCTTGCCGGAGTCCGCTGCGGCCGAGTCAATCAGCACAACAGGAATCTTGGCTTCCCAGGCCTTCTTGATGGCGGGGATCAGGGCATCCGGATCCGAAGGGGCCAGCACAATGCCGGCGACCTTGCGGTTCACGGCGTTTTCCACCAGGGATACCTGCCCGGCCAGGTCGGTGTCGGATGCCGCGCCCTGGAAGGTGGCGGTGTAGCCCTTGAGATTGCCGACGGCGGCGTTGGCGCCCTTCTTCACGTTTTGCCAGAAGTCCGAATTGGCGGTCTTCACGATGACGGCGATTTCCTTGTCGGCGGCCAGAGCCATCGACGACGCAGCCACCAGGGCGGCTGCGATCAGGGTGTGGATAAATTTTTTCATTTCTTTCCTCATGGGTGGTTGTAGAGGTTGTCTCTCGAAGTCCCGGTAAGCCCTGCCGGTAGGGATCACTTGCGATGGCGCATCTGGTCGATCCAGACGGCCAGGAGGATGACGACGCCAATCAGAATTTGCTGGGTGAACGCGGACACGCCGCTCATGTTCAAACCGTTGCGCAGGATGCCGATCACGAACGCGCCAATGACGGTGCCGGACACTGTGCCCACACCGCCCGTGAGTGAGGTGCCGCCTATCACCGCGGCGGCAATCGCATCAAGTTCATACATCAGGCCCTCACTGGGCTGGGCGGTGACCAGGCGTGACATCAGCACGCAGCCGGTCAGCCCGGCCAGCAGACCGGAAAGCACATAGGCAAACAGCGTCACGCCCTTGACGTTCACGCCCGAAAGCCGGGCGGCTTCCAGGTTGGAGCCGATGGCGTACAGATGGCGCCCCAGCGTGGCACGGTTCAGCAGGATGGAGACGGCCAGCGCCAGCACGACCATGAGCACCACGGGATAGGGAATGCCGACGAACACCACATCGGGGAAGCCGTCGGCACCGATATTGACGATGCGGAACAAGGCGCCATTGCCCAGTTCCGCAAAGCTCTCGCCCAGGCCGCTGATGGCGCGGGCGTCGGTCAGTTGCAAGGCCACGCCGCGTGCCACCAGCATCATTCCCAAGGTGGCAATAAAGGGCGGCAGTTTGAGCACCGTCACACACAGGCCGTTGATCAACCCGCACAGCCCACCGACCAGCAGGCCGGCAAACATGCCCAGCGGCACGGGCGCGCCCGCCTTGACCAGCATGGCTGCCACGACGCCGGCCAGCGCCAGGATGGCGCCTACCGAGAGGTCAATGCCACCAGTGATGATCACGCAGGTCGCCGCGATGCCAAGATAGGCAATGGACGTCACCTGGAGCGCCACGGTCATGCCGTTGCCCACGCTGAAGAAGGCGTTGCTGGTGAACGAGAAGATGGCGATGAGTCCCAGCAGGCTGGCCAGCGCGGCAAATTTTTGAAACAGGTCTTGTTGTTGTTCGGTCATGGTGGGGTCCGGGGAAAGGGTCCAGGAAGGCTCAGCGGGTCAGCTGGCAGAGGGCACGCTGCGGCCGGAGGCGTAGTGCATGACTTCCTCTTGATGCGTTTCGCGGGTGGGGAGGATAGTGACCAGGCGGCCTTCATGGAAGACCGCGACACGGTCGGTCATCCCCATGATTTCGGGCAGCTCGGAGCTGATCATCACGACGCCGATGCCCTGGCCCGCGAGCTGGTCCAGCAACTGGTAGATGGCGTACTTGGCGCCCACATCAATGCCGCGCGTGGGCTCGTCAAAGAACAGCACGCGTGATTCACGGAACAGCCATTTGCTGATCACGAGTTTCTGCTGGTTGCCACCCGAAAGCAGGCGCACGATCTGGCTGCTGCCGGGCGTGCGGATGTCGAGCGCGCCGATGTAGTGGCGTGCGGCATCCTGCTCTTTGTCAAACTGGATCATGCCCGCGCGGTTGGACACCGCATCCATGTGGGCCAGTGTGATGTTCTGGGCCACAGTCATCTTCAATGCCAGCCCGTCGTGCTTGCGATCCTCCGAGAGATAGGCCAGCCCCTGGCGCACCGCATCCCGTGGCGAGCGAATGGTCAGACGCTGCCCGTCCAGAAACACCTCGCCGGCGTCGACGGGATCCGCGCCAAAAATGGCGCGAGCCACCTCGGTGCGCCCCGCCCCCATGAGCCCGGCGAAGCCCAGGATTTCGCCGCGGCGCAGCTCAAAGCTCACGTCGTGAAACACACCCTGGCGGGTCAGGCCCTCAACGCGCAACAACACGTCGGTCGTGGGCACGGATGTTCTTTTGGGGAATACATCGTCCAGCGAGCGCCCCACCATCCTGGCCACGATCTCTTCCACGCTGGTGTCGGCCAGGCGTTCAGTGGACACGTAGCGCCCGTCGCGCAGGACAGTGACCCGGTCCACGATGAGCGCCAGCTCGTCGAGGCGGTGGGAAATGTAGACAATACCCACCCCCGTGCGCTTGAGCTCGTGGATGATGGCAAACAGCTTCTCGGTCTCAGACTCCGTGAGGGAGGAGGTGGGCTCGTCCATGATGAGCACCTGGGCGTTGAGCGACAGCGCCTTGGCAATTTCCACCATCTGCTGCTGGGCCACCGACAGGGTTTTGACCAGGGCGTCCGGTGCAATGTCCAGCCCCAGCCGGTCCAGGCATTGCTGTGCCTGGTGGCGCAATGCCGCCCGGTCAATCAGCCAGCCTTTTCGTGGCTCGCGGGCCAGGTAAATGTTTTCGGCCACCGTGAGGTGCGGAACCAGGTTCAGTTCCTGGTGAATGATGGCAATGCCGACAGCCTCGGATTCGGAGGTGGACTGGAACCGGCAAACCTCGCCGCGATAGTGCAAGGCCCCCGCATCGGGCTGGTACTGGCCGCTGATCACCTTCATCAGTGTCGATTTGCCTGCGCCGTTTTCGCCGCACACCGCGTGTACCTCGCCACTTCGCACGTCAAAGCTCACACCATCGAGTGCCAGCACCCCGGGGAAGCGCTTGGTAATCCCTTCCAGGCGCAACAGTACGCCAGCCTCGGCGGGGCTGGGCGCGTCGGGACGGACGGGATCGGACACGGATGACAGCAATGCGAGTTCCTCTTGGTGGGGGTCAGGGAGACCGGGATGGATAAATTTGCTGTTGCGCAAATTGGTAAGGCCACCTGACACAATTTGCCGTATTTGGCCTTACCAGGAAGTGCGTGTGTATTGGTGCTTACCCGTGGCCTGGGGTCACTGATGGACGTGAAAAGACGAAAAAAAGCCTGCGCAATTGCACAGGCCTGACCAGGCGAGAGGCTAACAAGCTCTAGATCATGACCATTCGCGGCGGCTCTCGACCCAGCGCTGTTCGGAGGCTTGCAGGTGCGCGCGCATGGCGGTCTGTGCGGCCAGCACGTCCCGGCTCTCCAGGGCGCGCAAGATGGCTTCGTGCTCCTGCAGCGCGATGGCCCAGGTCTGGCCGGATTCGGAATGCGCGCTCAGGCGCGCGGCAATCGGGCTGTGGCGTTCGTCAAATAGCTCACCCACCAGGCGCTCCAGCACGGAGTTGCCCGTCATGGCTGCAATCGTCTGGTGAAACTGCCGGTCAAAGGCCAGGGGCGAGCGGTTTTGCGCCACGGCAGACAGCATGTTGTCCAGAATCTGGCGCAGTGCCGACAGTGCTTCGGGCGTGGCCTTGGCGCAGGCTTGCAGCACGATGGTTCCCTCGATGGCGGCGCGCGCCTGCATCAGCTCGATCGGGCTTTCACCCATGGCGGCCAGGGCCTGCGGCTTGCGCTGGGCCGCACTGCAAACATACACGCCGGCGCCCATGCGCACTTCCACGCTACCCTCGATTTCCAGCGCAATCAGCGCCTCGCGCACCGAGGGGCGTGAGACGCCCAGCTGCTGGGCCAGATCGCGCTCCGGCGGCAGCCGCGCACCCGCGATGTAGTTGCCCTTGTCAATGAAGGTGCGAATCTGGTCGGCAATTTGTTGATAGAGCCGACGGTTGTCGACCTGTTTGAGTTGGTCCAGCATGGGTCCTCTGCGTGAAGTGCAGTTTATGCGACGGCGGTTTTGTCATGGGTGATGACCAGAAAGGTAAGGCCAATTCAACGCCAGGCCAACGCAGGCGCGTTGGCCTTACCAATTTTAGAGCTTTGGAGCGAAAGCAGGCCTATTGTTTCAACACAAAGGCCGCCAAGGCCTTGAGTTCCTGCGGGCTCAGATTGGAAAACGGCGGCATCACCACCGGCCCCCATTTGCCTGAACCGCCGGCCTTTATGCTGGCCTCCAGCCTGGCCTGCGCTTGCGGGTCGTTTTTGTACCGGGCCGCGACGTCGTGATAGGCCGGCCCGACGATTTTCTGCGCCACCGCATGGCAGCCCAGGCAGGCATTGGCCTTGAGCACGGCCTGCACATCGACGGCAGCAGCGGACGTGCCGGGAGCTGCGGCAGGAGCCGGCGTTGCCGCCGCCACCGGCCCCAGCGTGGGCTTGGCGCCCCCGTAGGTCACGGCCAGGTATTCGCCGATCTGCGCCACGTCGCCATCGCTGAGCGGCGCGGCATAGGCATGCTCCATCTTGCGCACCTCGGCGGTCCACTGCGCGGCCGTCATGGCCGGGGGCTGCTGGCTGATGTAGTCAGCCGAGTGGCAAATACCGCATTTCTGCAGCGCAACCTGGTAGCCGGGCAGCTTGGAGGGCTTGAGTCTGGCGGTCTCCAAAGGCAGGGTCACGCTCTGCACGGCTTGCGCCCATACGGCGCCGCAGCCCAAAACCAAAGCGGCTGCGGACAGAACACGCACGGCAGATAAATGGAGGATGTTCATGGCGATCTCCTAGACCGCCAGCAGGCGCGTGGTTTCAACGACGTTGCGCGCATAACCACCCGGGTTCCAGCTCGCAGCGGCGGGCTGCACATCGCCCTGCATATTCGTGGCCCGCACCATGAGTTTGAGTTCGCCCTTGCGCGGCGCTGCCATGCCGAAACTCCATTCGCGAAACGAGAAGCGCCCCAGGTCCTTGCCCAGCACGGCCTCGCGCCACTGCTGCCCGTCTTCGGATACCTCGACCTTGCGTATGCCGCTGCCGCCGTCAAAGGCAATGCCCTTGAGCTGCAGCGGCTTGCCCGCCGGCACGCGCGCGCCGCCCGCCACACTGGTGATAAAGGAGCGCACCGGCAGCGTGGTGATGGGCCGCGTTGCCGTGGGCGCCGTGCCGGCCGGCACGCACTGGCAGGCGTTGTCGGGCACGCGGTAGGCCGTGGACATGAAAAAACCGTCAAAGCCGTGGTCCATCACGACGATCTCGCTCAGGTGCTTGACCCAGTAGGTGCCGAAGTAACCGGGCACGATGAGCTTGATCGGATAGCCGTTGAGGAAAGGAATGTCGGCGCCGTTCATGGACCAGGCCACGATGGGCTCGGCACTGAGCGCCAGGTCTATGTTCAGGGCCTTGATGAAGTCCGGCGTCTTGGGCAGCACCGGCGTGTCCAGGCCGTTGAACGCCACCTCCTTGGCGCCGGGCAGCACGCCGGCTTTTTCGAGCACGGCCCGCAGCGGTACACCCACCCATCGCGCATTGCCCATGGAGCCGTTGCCCAGCTGGGCGCCGAAGACGCGCGGTTCAAAAAACCCCCGGCTGTTGCCCGAGCACTGGTTGACGGCCACCACCTCGACCGGCGCGGCCAGGGCCTTGAGTTCGGCCAGCGAAAGCGACAGCGACTGTTTGACATGGCCGCCCACGCGCAGCCGGTAAGCCGCGGCATCTATGCGTTTCGGGATGTTGGCCAGGTGGTAGCGCACGAAGAAGGCATTGTTGGGTGTGATCACCCCTTCGCCAAAGGCGCTGAAGGGCGTTTCCAGGTGCGGCGGCCGCGTGGTCACGCGCAGCAGCGGGCGCTTGCCCGGGTAGGTCACCAGCTCGCGTTCGCCATTGCCGAAGGGAAGCGTTTCATGCCCGGCCGCGAAAGCCTGGAGCGGAAAAGCACCCATGGCCGCGGCCCCCAGGCCGGCGCGCTGCAAAAAAACTCTCCTGCGGGCATCGTGATCATCGCGATGATTCATGGGCGTCCTCCTGGTGGGGATGAAGGTTTGCCGCGAGGCGGCTGCCGATGCTTGCATGATAGGCCAGCCGGCGCCGCGGCGATAATCCGCGCAGCTCTCCCCGCAGTCCCCTTATCCATGAAACCATGAAAGCCATGATTCCCATGAAAACATTGACCGCCGCACTGGCCTGCCTCGCCTCCTTCGCGGTGTCCACCGCCGCCCTCGCCGCCGCCCCGGCCGAGACACTGCCCAGCGGCGTCAAGGTCGTGCACACGGCCGACGGCACCGGCCCGCAGCCCAAGGCGACTGACACCGTCAAGGTGCACTACCGCGGCACGCTGGCCGACGGCAAGGAATTCGACAGCTCCTACAAACGCGGCGCGCCCGCCAGCTTTCCGCTGAACCGTGTCGTGCCTTGCTGGACCGAAGGCGTGCAAAAAATCAAGGTCGGCGGCAAGGCCACGCTGACCTGCCCACCCGCCACGGCTTATGGCGAGCGCGGCGCCGGCGGCGTGGTACCGCCCAATGCCACGCTGACCTTCGACATCGAGCTGCTTGCGATCGAGAAGTAATCAGGCATCCAGCGCGGCCAGCAGTGCTTTGTCGAAAGCAGCGGCCCGCTCAAATTGCAGCCAGTGGCCGGCGTCCTCCACGAGCGCCAGGCCCCTGAAATCCGCGGCCCGCGCCAAAGCCTCCCGCAGCGCATCGAGCTTGCCGCGGTACAGCGCATCCTCGCGTCCGTAAATCGCCCACACCGGGCAGCGCAGCCGCGCCAGCGACTGCGCCAGCGCATCGGTGCGCGCCAGGCTGCGGCCCTTCATGCGGTCGCGCAGCACATTGGCAATGTGCAGGCGCAGGGCCAGTTCATCAATGGTTTCTTCGTGATGCAGCATCAGCGCCGCGAGGTTGTGCCGGTGTATCGCGTCGCGCTCGGCCGCATCGGCCAGGTGCCGCCAGGCGCGCAGGCGTATGGCTTTTTCGGGCGCCACACCAAGGCCGGGCGCGCCCACCAGCACCACACGCGCGGCCCGGGCCGCAAAGCGCTCCGCCATGAAGCCGGCCACCATGCCGCCAAACGAAAACCCCACCAGGTCGCAGGCCGCATCGCCCACCAGCATGGCCAGCCCCTGCTCCACCGGCTCGGGCAGCACGTCGGCATCGGTACCGCGCGGCGGCGCCGCTGAATCGCCAAAGCCGGGCAAGTCGGGCACCAGCAGCCAGCGGCCCGACGCGGCCAGCGTGCTGATATTGCGCAGCCAGTGCATCCAGCTGCCGCTGCCACCGTGCAGCAGCACCAGCGGCGCAAGCCCGGGCCGGCGCGTGGCCTGGCCCCAGCTGTGCCAGACCATGGCACCGTCGCCGCAAGGGGTTTCAAAACGGCTGGCCGTGCGCAGCAGCGCGTGCGCCTCGGGAGGCAGTTGGATGTCCGGGAGATCGCTCATGCAGGGTTTATACCCTGCCACCCGTGCGGCCATAGGGAAGCTCCTAAACTGGCCCGTCGCGCTTCACTCACGAGGCGCCCCCCCCGGATTTCCATGATTCCTTTTTCAGTCCTTGACCTGTCCCCCATCGTCAAAGGCGCCACCGCCGCCGACGCTTTTCGCAACACCCTCGCCCTGGCCCGGCATGCCGAGCAGCTGGGCTTCAAGCGTTTCTGGCTGGCCGAGCACCACAACAACCCCGGTATCGCAAGCGCGGCCACCGCTGTGGTGATAGGCCATGTGGCCGGCGGCACAAGCACCATTCGTGTGGGGTCGGGCGGCGTGATGCTGCCCAACCACTCGCCGCTGGTGATTGCCGAGCAGTTCGGCACACTGGCCTCGCTGTATCCCGGCCGCATTGATCTGGGCTTGGGCCGCGCGCCCGGCACCGACCAGCTGACCGCCCGCGCGCTGCGCCGCGACAACCAGAACAATGCCGATACTTTCCCGCAGGACGTGCAGGAGCTGCGTTACTACTTTGACGACATAGAGCCCGGCCAGAGAATCCGCGCCGTGCCGGGCGCTGGCCTCAAGGTGCCGCTGTGGATACTCGGCTCCAGCCTCTTCGGTGCCCAGCTGGCCGCCGCGCTGGGCCTGCCCTTTGCCTTTGCCTCGCATTTCGCGCCCGACATGCTGATGCAGGCCCTGGAGATTTACCGCAGCCGTTTCGAACCTTCGGCGCAACTCGACAAGCCCTACGCCATGGTCGCCGCCAACGTGGTGGCCGCCGACACCGACGAGGCGGCCCGCTACCAGCTCACGTCCGTCCAGCAGGCCATGACCAACCTGCTGCGCGGAACCCCCGGCCCCATGCCGCCACCGATAGACGACATCGACGCCTACTGGTCGCCGGCCGAGCGGGTGGGTGCGCAGCGGATGTTGAAGTATGCGGTGGCGGGGTCTCCCGCCTCCGTCCGGGAGGGTTTGCGTTCTTTTATCGCCGAGACCCGGGCGGATGAGTTGATGGTGACCACGCATATTTTTGATCCGGCTATTGCCCGGAGGTCGCTGGAGATCACCGCACAGGTGCGTGACAGCCTATAGGCCGTCACGCCTGCCGCAGTGCCAAGCAAAGCAAATCGCTATTGTTTTTATAGCTACTTGCGCCCAATTTCATTGGGCTGAGCCCCTGTAACGCCCTTGGCCAGCATCCGGCGGCCGGACGGGCCTGGCGGGCCTGGCGGGCGGGCGCCATTTGGCATGGATCATGCTGAGCCTGAAGTGCCGTTCGCCGGCGCTATCCCAGTTTTCGATATGGCTCAATCCTCAGTCCCCGAACGCCACACCCTTTTTGACGATGCGCAGGGCATCTTCACGGGTACCTTGTTTGTGTCGCTGGCGATGGTGATCTTCAACCAGGCAGGGCTGCTGACGGGCGGCACGGCCGGCATGGCCTTTGTGCTGCACTACGCCACCGGCATCAGTTTCGGCAAGCTGTTCTTTCTGGTCAACCTGCCCTTTTACTGGTTCTCATGGACCCGCATGGGGCGCGAGTTCACCATCAAGACATTCCTGTCGATTGGCTTGCTGTCGCTGCTGGCGGACTGGTCGCCCAGGGTGCTTGATATTGCGGGCATTCATCCGCTGTATGCCGCGCTGGTGGGCGGCCTGCTGCTCGGAAGCGGCTGCCTCTTCCTGGCCCGGCACCGGGCCAGCCTGGGCGGCGCCACCATCGTGACGCTCTATCTGCAGGAAAAGCACGGCTGGCGCGCAGGCAAGGTGCAGATGGTCATTGACGCCACCGTGGTGCTGCTGGCCTTGCTGGTGGTGCCGCCCGAACGGGTCAGCTATTCCGTGATGGCCGCCGTGCTGATGAGCCTGTTCCTGTGGGTCAATCACAAGCCCGGCCGCTATACGGTGACCTGAGCGGCTCAATCGCCTCCGCCCACCTTGCCCCGTGAAGACTTGATGTCCGAGCGCCGGCTTTTGCCTGCGAGCCGCCGTTGCTTCGAGCCATAAGTCGGCTTGGTCGCCCGCCGCGCCTTGGGCGGTGTGGAAACCCCATCGACCACCTCCTGCAGGCGCGCAAAAGCATCGGCGCGGTTCATCTCCTGGGTGCGGTGCTGCTGGGCCTTGAGCACCAGCACGCCTTCCTGCGTGATGCGGCTGTCGCTGCTGGCCAGCAAGCGCTCCTTGACGGCATCGGGCAAAGAAGATGCGGCGATGTCAAAGCGCAAATGAATGGCGCTGGAAACCTTGTTGACGTTTTGCCCGCCCGCGCCCTGGGCGCGTATGGCGCTGAACTCGACCTCGCGTTCGTCAACCGGGAATTTCGGCGGCGCGGCCATGCCAGTCGTCGCCCGGGCCGCTTCAGCCGGCCAGTTCGGCCAGGCCGGCGATGGCCAAGGCATAGCCCTTGACGCCGAAGCCGGCCATGACGGCCTTGGCGGCCGGAGAGATATAGGAATGGTGGCGGAAGGCTTCGCGCGCATGCACATTGCTGATGTGCAGCTCGATCAGCGTCACGCCCGCGCCCTTGATGGCGTCGTGCAGGGCCACGCTGGTATGGGTGTAAGCGCCCGCATTGAGCACCACGCCGGCCAGGGTGCCGGCGGCCTGCGCGCGGCCGGCCTCATGGATCGCGTCTATCAGCGCACCTTCATGGTTGCTTTGCCGGAAGTCCAGCTTGAAACCGTGGGCCTTGCAGGCCTGGACGCACAGCGCCTCGACGTCGGCCAAAGTCTGCGAGCCATACACGGCCGGTTCGCGCGTGCCCAGCAGGTTGAGGTTGGGGCCGTTGAGGACCAGGGCTGTTTTCATGAAGCAAGTCTTTCCAGGGGTTCAGGGTTGACGAGGATTGGCTGCGAGGTCCCGCAGCGCGACGGTTTCGCCGGTGGCGATCGAGCGCCGCACGGCCTCCACAGCCAGCAGGCTTTGCAAGGCATCCGCGACCGTGATTATCGGCTCTGCCCTGCCGTCTATCAAATCGCAGAAATGGTCCAGCTGCGCCTCGAGCGGATCCATCGCCTCCAGGGCCAGGGTTTGTTCGGTAAAAGGCGTCATCCAGCCGGGCTCACCGCGGCTGTCGGGGCTATGGGTCCAGGCCTGCAGGGTGGGCACGGCCAGCGAGCCCTGCGTGCCGGCGATGAAGTAGCAGTCTTGCGAGGCATAGCGCGCATAGGCGGTGTTCTCACCCGAGGTTTGCTCCCAGCTGCGCGGCGAGGCCACGGTGTCCGAGAGCGTGAAGGTGCCCAGCACGCCGCTGGCGAATTTCAGCGTCATCACGGCCGTGTCTTCCACTGCGAACTGCCGCACCGCGTTGGATGCGAGGGCGTGGACCGACTCCAGCTCGCCGCACAGGTAGCGCAGGTTGTCCATCTCGTGGATCAGGTTGATCAGGATGGGGCCGCCGCCGGCCTGCGCGCGCCAGGCGCCCTGCGCAAAATAACTGGCTGGCTTGTAGAACTGCGCGCTGCCCGCCACCGTGACCACGCGGCCCAGCAGACCAGCCTGGATGGCGCGCCGTGCCGCCTGCAGAGTGCCGCTGTGCCGCCTGTGGTGGCCCACCAGCATGGGTGTGCTTTGCTTGGCCAGCGCATCGGCCAGCCGCAGGCCGGCCTCCAGCGAATCAGCCACGGGTTTTTCAATCAGCGCCGGCACGCCCTGGCGCGCGCAGGCCAGCGCACCGGGTACATGCAAATGATTGGGCGTGGCCAGGATCACGCCCTGGGGCCGGGCCTCGCCAGGCGTGGCGAACAGGGTCTCCAGGCTGTCGAAATGCGGCACGCCCAGGCTGGCGGCGAAGTCCCGCGAAGCCGGTTGCGGATCCACCACGGCGCACAAGCGGGTACGCGGGCTGGCCTGGATGAGCTCGATATGCCGCCGGCCTATGACGCCGGCGCCCGCGACGGCAATGTCCAGCACAGCCGCGGCTGGCTGCGCCATCTCAGCCCTGGCTTTCGAAAAAGCGCTCCAGCAATGCGGCAAAGGCAGCCGGTTGCTCGACCGCGCTCAGGTGCGCGGCCGGCAAGGTTTGAAGCTGGGCGCCCGGAATGCTCTTGCAGATCGCCTCGGACATGGCCACAGGCGTGGCCTCGTCGCGCGTGCCGGCGATCACCAGCGCGGGGCACTGGATGCCGCCGTTGCCGGCGCGAAAGTCTATGCCGGCCACCGCCTTGCAGCTCGCGGCATAAGCCACCGCGTCGGTGCCCACCAGCCGCTCGCGCAAGGCGGCCACACGCTGCTTGCCGCCGCCCGCTTCATCGACGCGGAACTCCGGCGTGAACCAGCGCTGCAGCGCGCCGTCGGCAATCGCCTCCATGCCTTGGGCCAGCACCGTCTGCACACGCGCCGCCCACATGGCGCGCGCCGC
The DNA here is from genome assembly GCF_047303325.1 of Polaromonas sp. CT11-55. NCBI lineage: Bacteria > Pseudomonadati > Pseudomonadota > Betaproteobacteria > Burkholderiales > Comamonadaceae > Polaromonas > Polaromonas sp. CT11-55. The sequence goes on from NZ_JBKBEX010000018.1 coordinate 94,552, forward strand.
TTCGTCGTAATACATCGCGGCATTGGCGATCGTGATGCTTTTGACCAGCTGAGGATATTCCGCGGCCAGCGCCTGCGCGGTCATGCCGCCCATGCTCAGGCCCACAAAATGCACGGGACCGCCGCCCTGCGCCGTGATAAAGCCCGCCGCGTCATCGGCCAGCATCGCCATGCTGTAGGGGCCGGGCACGGCTTCCGAGCGGCCGTGGCCGCGGTGGTCGTAGCGCAGCACGGTGTAGCGCGACTTGAGCGCGGCGGCCACGCCGTCCCACATGCCGAGTTCGCAGCCCAGGGCGTGGCTGAGCACCACCGCCGGGCCGCTGCCCTCCCGGGCCCAGTGCAGATAAGGTTTTTTCATGCCTGGCCCTCCGGCAGCAGACCTTTTTCACGCAGGATCTCGCCGGCCAGCGCGAAGGCATGGTTGGCGGCGGGCACGCCGCAGTAAATCGCGGCCTGCAAAATGACTTCCTTGATCTCGTCGGGCGTAAGCCGCGATTCGGGCGGACCGTCCAGCGCGGCGCGCACATGCATCACGAATTCCTCATAGGCCTTGAGCGCGATCATGGTCGACAGCACCATGAGGCGGCGCGTCTTGTCGCCCAGCGCCGGCCGGCCCCAGATCTCGTTCCAGGCATAGCGCGTGATCAGGTCCTGGAACTCGCCGTTGAAGGCATTGCTTTTGGCGATGGACTTGTCCACCCAGGCGTCGCCGAGGACACGGCGGCGGTTGACCATGCCTTTTTCGTTGTCACTTTTCGCGTTGCTCATGAACTCACCTTGCTGCGTTTGTTGTCGTCGGGTTGCGAAACCAGGGCCTGCAGCGCATCGGCCTGGGCATGTGCCTGGGCCGCGGCCTGCTTGGCCAGTTCGGGGTTAAACCATTCCTCGGCAGCGTCCGGCGACAGCTCGGCGCGCAATGCATCGAGGTTGGCGCGCATGCGCTGGGTGTCCACCTGCAGGCCGGGCAGCGCATGGGCCATGGCGCGCACCGAGCCGTGCGCCGACATCAGCAGGCCCGGCCATTCGGCCAGCTCGGCCTGCCAGTTGCCCAGCGCGCGCTCGTGCTCCTGCGGCATGGCGGCCAGCAAGGCCGCCACGCGCTGCGGCGCACGCACGCTGGCGGCCAGCGCCACCATGCAGGCCACCGGGTTGCGCTTGTGCGGCATGGCCGAGGAACCGCCGCGCCCGGGCTCGGTGGGCTCGGCCAGTTCGCCGATCTCGTACTGGCCCATCAGCGAAATATCCTTGGCGATCTTGCCCAGGCTGCCCACCAGCAGGCCCAGCTCGCAGCCCAGCGCCACCCATTCGTCGCGCTGGGTGTGCCAGGGGAAGGCGCTGGCCTTGAGCTTCAAGTCGGCGGCCATGTGGGCGGTGATTTGCGGGCCCTTGCCCTGCATCTGCGCCAGTGTGCCCACCGCGCCGCCCAGTTGCACGGCCAGCGCGTTGTCGGCGGCGACCCGCAGGCGCAGCAGGCTGCGCGCCAGCGGTGCGGCCCAGCCCGCGCATTTAAAACCAAAACTCGTGACCGAGGCCGGCTGCATCAGGGTACGCGCCATCACCGGGTCGGCTGCGTGGCGGCGCGCCAGCACCAGCAGGGCCGCCACCGCCTTGCGGATGTCGGCCTCGACCAGGTTCAGCGCATTGCGGGTCACCAGCGCCAGCGCGGTGTCTATGACGTCCTGCGAGGTGGAGCCGAAATGCACATAAGCGGCGGCCTCCTTGTTGAAGAGCGCCACGGTTTCCTTGAGGCTTTTGACCAGCGGGATCGCGATGCTGCCGGCGCGCCCGCTTTCGCGCACGATCTTGGCAACGTCGAAGAGCTCGACCTTGCAGGTGCCGACGATGGACTGGGCGGCCGCCTCGGGAATCAGGCCGGCGCCGGCCTGGGCGCGCGCCAGCGAAGCCTCAAAGCGCAGCATCGCATCAATAAAGTTGCGCTCGCTGAACGCATCCAGGACTTCGGGCGTGGAGAGAAAACCTTCAAAGATACTGCTCATTCCATGCGACTCTCAAAATTATCAAACCCGGCATAAGGCCTCACCGCTTATCGTTTATCGTTTACCGCTTTAAACGCATCTGGTTGGGCAAGGGGACGGAACGGCGCAGCACGTCCTCGCCCAGCCACAGGGCCGAGCGCCAGCCGCGCTCCGCCACCGAGGGCAAGGGCATCTGCTGGTAGTCGTCGTTGAACACCTCAAAGCTGTAGTCGCCGCGGTAGCCCAGGCCGTGCAGCCGGGTCACCAGCGTGGCCAGCGCCTCGCTGTGCACGCCCTCACCCGGGAATACGCGGAAATGCCGGGCCGTGGCGATGCGCTCCTCAACCGACTTGATCTCGGTCCACATGAAGTCAGCCAGCTGCACCAGGAAAATCTTGTCCGGATCCAGGATGTCGAGCTCCTCCAGCGAAGTGTTCGTGGCGAACATATGGTAGGAATCAAAGCCCAGGCCCAGGTTGGGCATGTCGGCCTGGCAGATGATCTCCCAGGCCTGCGGAAATTCGTTGACCACGCGGCCCCAGGACAGGGCCTCGTAGGCGATCTTGATGTTCATCGGGATCGCCAGCATGGCCAGCTTGCGCAGGTCCTTGACCAGCGCCGCGGTCTCGCCCGTGGCATGCACCGAGGTCGAGGAGCAGACCAGCAGCAGCCGGCAGTCCAGCGCATGGCACATGTCCAGCATGGACTTGGCGATGTCCATCTTGTAGTCGTGCAGATGGCCCGAGAGCCCCTCGAAGTCGCGCAGCACCTGAAAGCCCGTGACGCGCAGGCCGCTGGCGCGCACCGCCGCGACGGCGGCCTGCATGCCTTCGGGGTGGCCGACGATGTCCCTGGCCGCCAGCATGATCTGCGTGAAGCCGGCTTCGCGCACGGCCCTGAGCTTGGCCTCCAGCGGCCCCGCAAGCGAGATAGTGTCCATCCCGAAGTCGTCAATGTTTCCGCTGTAGTGGCTCATGATGATTGCCGCTTGTTCAGCGCTCGTTGTGGACCAGCTCGAAGCTCACGCTGCCCATCCAGGTGCGGGTGAGCGCGCCGCGGTCCTCGGTGTGCACGCCGCGCGATTCGACGAACTCCACGCCGCGCTTGGTGAGTTCGGCCACCGAGGCCAGCACGTCGGGGCTGCCCAGTCCCACGCGCTGCAGGGCTTCATCGCCCTCCACGTCCAGCACGCTGGCTTCGGGCTCTATCAGCTGCAGGTAAAAACGCGAGGCCGCTGGGCAGGGGCTGCGCAGGATGCGGCCTTTGGGCAATATGCCGAAGCGCTGGTCGTCGGGCAGGTCGGTGAAGCCAAAAAGCTCGCGGTAGAACTCGGCCCAGTCCTCGGTGCGGTCGTTGCCGATGTACTGCACGACGCCGAAAAAATGCAGGCCGGCCACGGCCGGCGGGTGCGGGTCCACGGTCGGGATGGGCACGAAGTCCACGTCGTAGATCGAGAAGGTGTCGTAGCGGTCGACAAAATAAATGCGGCTCTTGCCCACGCCGTGGATGGCCGGGATGTTGAGCTCCATCACCTCGACACGCGAAGGCACGGCCCAGGCGCCGCGCTCCAGGGCGCGGCGATAGGCCTCGGCCGCGTCGCGCACGCGCAGCGCGACGGCGGCGATCACCGGCTTGTCGGTGGGCGCGGCACCATCGGGCATGGCGGGAATGTGGGCATTGACGATGACGTTCATGCCGCCCTGGCGGTACAGCATGACTTCGCGAGAACGGTGCCGGGCCACCGGCCTGAAGCCCATCATCTCCAGCACCTGGCCCAGGGCCTGCGGCTTGGAGGTGGTGTATTCGATGAACTCAATCCCGTCCATGCCCAGCGGGTTGGCGACTTCGGGGATGGCTTCACGGTCGGTGGGGGCTTGGATGGCGGTGCTCATGGTGTTCTCCCGGTCAGGTGTTCCAGACAGATCAGGCGGCCTTCACGGTCGCGCCCGGCACATGGCCGCCGCCCAGGAACAGGCGCTCGATGTTGGGGTCGGCCAGCAGTTCGGAGGCTTTTTTGTGCAGCACCAGCTGGCCTGATTCCAGCGCGATGGCGTCGTCCGATATTTTGAGCGCGCTCTTGACGTTCTGCTCGACCATGAGCACGGTCGTGCCCTGGGCCGCCAGCTTTTGCAGCAGCTTGAACACGTCCTGCACCACCATGGGCGACAGGCCTATGGAAGGCTCGTCGATCAGCAGCACCTTGGGGCGCAGCAGCAGCGCGCGGCCGATCTCGAGCTGCTTTTGCTCACCGCCCGACAGCGCCGAGGCCTGCGAATGCAGGCGCTCCTTGACGCGCGGGAAAAACTCCAGCACCTCGGGAATGCGCTCGTGCGTGGTCTTGGTGCCCAGGGTGATGCCGCCCAGCTCCAGGTTCTGGAACACGGTCAGTTGCCCAAACAGGTTGCGGCCCTGCGGCACAAAGGCAATCCCCTTGGCCAGCAGCTCTTTCTGGCTGGCGCCCGAGATATCCTCGCCGTCCAGCAGGATGTGGCCCTGGCGCGGCTTGAGCAGGCCGAACAGCGTTTTGAGCACTGTTGATTTGCCCGCGCCGTTGGGGCCCAGCAGCAAGGTGATGGAGCCGCGCCTGACCTTGAAGGACAGGTTGTTCAGGATCATGAAATCCTTGTAACCCGCCACCACGTCGTCGAATTCAATGCAGATGTCGTTTGCCATGTCAGTTTCCGAGGTAAGCGTCGAGCACTTCTTTATTAGCGCGGATCTCGGCCGGTGTGCCGATGGCCATGACTTTGCCTTCCACCATCACCATGATGCGATGGCACAGGTCCATCACAAAATCCATGTTGTGCTCGATCACGACAAAAGAGCTCTTGCGGCCGAACTTGGGGTTCTGGTTGAGTTCCTTGAGCAGCGAGGAGATGCCGCCCACCAGGCTGGGGTTCACGCCGGCGCAGGGCTCGTCGAGCAGCACCAGGTCGGGCTCGGCCATAAAGGCCATGGCGATGTCCACCAGCTTCTGCTGGCCGTAGCTCAGGGTGCCGGCCAGCTTGTCGGCCACGTGGCGTATGCGGAACTGGTCGATCAGCGCGTCGGCCTTGTCGCCCAGGCCCGAATCGCCGGGCGCGAACATGCGGCTGAACATGCTGCCCTTGTGCTCCTGTGCGGCCACGATGAGGTTGTCACGCACCGTCATCTTGCCGAAGACCTGCAGGGTCTGGAAGGTGCGGCCCACGCCGCGGCGGCTCAGCTCCAGCGGCGACAGGCCGGTGATGTTCTGGCCGTTGAGTTCGATCGATCCCTCGTTGGGCGTGATCTGGCCCAGCACGCTGTTGAACATGGTGGTCTTGCCCGAACCATTGGGGCCTATGACGCCAAAGATCTCGCCCGGCATGACTTCGAAGGACACACCGCCCACCGCCTGGATGGCGCCGTAAGCCTTTTTGAGCCCGGTGACTTTTAACAATGCATTGCTCATGACGTCGCTCCAATCCGGCCGGCGGCCGCCGCACGCGCCTGGGAAGCCTCGCGCGCCGCGCGCTTGCTGCGTATGCGGTCGGGAATGCTGAGCAATCCGTCGGGCAGCCAGACCATCAGGATCACCACCGCGGCGCCAAACATCGGCAAATACCAGTTGGACACCAGGGGCACGTCGCGCAGCCATTCCGGCAGCACCACACCCACGGCGGCGCCAACGACAGGCCCGAGGAAATACCCGGCACCGCCGACCACCACCATCAAATACAGCATGATGGACGCCGCCACGGCGAAAGGCCCGGGCTCGATGAACTGCACCAGCGAAGCAAACAGCGCGCCCGCAATGCCCGCATAGACCGCGCCTATGGCAAAGCTCAGCAGCGTGTAGTTGCGGATGTTCACGCCCAGGCTTTCGGCGCGTATCGGGTTGTCGCGCAGCGCCGTGAAGGCCTTGCCCCAGGGCGAGCGCAGCAGGCCCCACAGCAGGCCGGCCAGCAGCAGTGTCACCGCGAGCACGAAGTAGTAGTAGGCCAGGTTGCCTTCGAGCGAGTAGCCGAACAGCGAGGGCCGCGCGATGTTGTTGATGCCGAAGGTGCCGCCCGTGAGCCACTCCTCATTGCGCATCACCAGCCAGATCGCGGTGTTAAAGCCCAGTGTGGCGAACGCCAGGTAAATCGCCTGCACGCGCAGCGCCGGAAAACCCAGGATCAGGCCGACGGCAAAGCAGATCAGCGCGGCGGCCGGCAGACCCAGCCAGAAACTGAAGCCGGCTTTCATCAGGATGGCCACGGTGTACGCGCCTATGCCGAAGAAGGCCGCGTGACCCAGCGACTTCTGGCCCGCATAGCCGACCGTGAGGTTCAGGCCCATGGTGGCGACGATGAAGACCAGCCAGTAGGTCAGCAGGTAGATGCCGTAGTTCTTGAGGAACTGCGGCACCACCAGCACCAGCAAGGCGGCCAGGACCGTCAGCACCAGGGCGAATTTGTTGTTGGCGAGCTTCATACCTTGCGCTCCTCTTTTTTACCCAGCAGGCCTTGTGGCTTGAAGAGAATCACCACCATAAAAATCACCAGCGCCACCGCGTCCTTGTAGGCGGGCGAGATGTAGGCCGAGGCGAGGTTTTCAGCTACCCCCACGATCAGGCCTCCCAGCAGCGCGCCGCGCGAATTGTTGAACCCGCCGATGATGGCGGCGAAAAATGCCTTGGTGCCCAGGCCCTCGCCCATATCGAACTTGGCGAGGTAGGTGGGTGTGACCAGCAAGGCGGCCACCACCGCCAGCACGGCGTTGATGGCGAAGGTGTAGAAAATCATGCGCGGCACATTGATACCGAGCACCGAGGCGCTCTCGGTATTTTGCGCGACGGCCTGCATGGCCCGGCCCGTCACGGTTTTGGCCAGGAAGGCCTGCGTCGCCATCACCACCACCAGCGCCAGCGCGAAGGTGCCCACGTCCTGCAGGGTGATCGTGACCCCTGCGATGTTGAACAGCTTGTCGGCGAACAGGCTGGGGAAAGGATGGGCTTCGGCGCTGTAGCCGGCGCGCACGCCGTTGCGCAGCGCGATCGAAAGGCCTATGGTCGCCACGACGATGGGCATCATGCCGTATTTGAAGAGCGGGTCCACCACGCCGCGCTTGAAGACCCAGCCCAGCAGCAGCACGGCCAGCAGCGTCGCCATCACAAAGCTCACCAGCATGGGTGCGCCCAGCGAGATGAAGGCCAGCATCATGAAGGCCGGCAACATGACAAATTCGCCCTGGGCGAAGTTGATCGTTCCCGAGGCCTGCCACAGCAGGGTGAAGCCCAGTGCCGCCAGCGCATAAATGCTGCCGGTGGCCAGGCCCGAAAAAAAGAGTTGGAGAAAGTCCGTCATGGAGAAGTCCGATGGTGGAGAAAGCCGGTTGTCGTCAGCGGAGGTTCCGCAGGGACGGAGCTTGCGCCCTGCCCCTCCGGCGGCCGGCCCCGCTTGGCCGGCCTGGGTTTACGTCACTTCTTGGCGGCCGGCTTGGAGGCAGCCGGTTTGGGGGCGGGCGCGGCGGACGCCAGCGGCATGGCCTTGCTCACGTCGCGGGTGGCCAGGCCCAGGGGCGGCACCATGTCGATGACTTCCTGCTTGCCGTTTTTGACTTCCACCATGAAGCTCATGCGGTCCAGGTCGCCCTTGTTGTCGAACTCGGTGTACATCAGCGCGCCGGGGTATTTGTCGGTGTTCACTTTCAAGCCCTTCATGGCTTCGGCCACGGCCTTGCGGTCCAGCTTGCCGGCTCTTTCAATCGCGGCCTTGAGCACGTAGACACCGGAGTAGCCCTTCATGCCGTTATGGTCGGAGATGTATTTGTACTCTTTCTCGAACTTGGCCTTGAAGGCGCGGATGGCGGGCACCGGGGCGTCCACCGTCAGACCCACGTGGGCGATCGCGCCGTTGGCGGCATCGCCGGCCAGCTCGATGACTTTCTGGCCGGTCAGCGTGGTCTCGCCGATGATGGGCTTGGTCCAGCCCTGCTTGCGCAGCTCGCGCAGCAGGCGCGCCGACTCTTCCTCATTGGAATAGGCAAACACGCCGTCCGCATTGCTTTGTTTGGCGCGCAGCACCGCGGCCGAGAAGTCGACCTGGCCGGGTTCAGTGGAGATTTCAGCCAGGATCTTGGTCGGCGTATTGGCCAGGGCCTTGCGAATAGCATCCATGCCGCCCTTGCCGAAGTCGTTGTTCACGTAGATGACGGCAATGCTCTTGAGCTTGGCCTGGTCGCTGATGTAGCGCGCCACTTTGGGCATGGCGGTGGCCTGCGTGAAGCTGGTGCGGAACACATAAGGATTGCCCTGCTCGGTGATGCTGGCCGCTTCGCCGCCGGTGAAGTTGGGCACTTCAGCGCGCCGCGACTCGGCCATGCTGACCATGATGGAGCCGGAGAACACCGGACCGAAGATGGCGAACACATTGTCGTCAATCGCTTTTTGCGTCAGGCCCTTGGCCACGCCGGGGTTGCTTTGCGTGTCGGTGGCGGTGGTCTGGATTTTTTTGCCCAGGATGCCGCCGTTGGCGTTGATTTCCTTGACGGCGAGTTCCACGCCGTTCTTGAAATTGGTACCCGCCGTGGCGCCGCCGCCGGACAGTTCCACGATGTTGGCGATCTTGATCACATCTTGCGCGAAGCCGGCCGTGCTGCCCATGGCCAGCGCGCAAGCCGCGATCAGTTGAAGGGCGAATCGTTTTTGCATGCTTGTCTCCTCTGGTTAAAAATCAATGCGGTCCAAAAAAAGCCATCAAAGGGCGGCCAACGGCGCACTGGCGTGCGCCCCGGAAACCGTCGCCCGGCCGCCCGCCGGGATACGCCGGATTTCACCCGCCAGCGCGGCCGGGTACAAATGCTCGCGGATAAAAGTCGCGTCGCGCCGCACCGCCTCGGCGGCCTCGGCATAGCCGAAAAACTCCAGGTAGTCCGGCGCCTGCTGGATCAACATTTCAAAGCCGGGCTGGGCCACCAGCCCGCGGCCGCGCACCGCACGCACCAGCGGTGTCGGCTGGTTCTTCATGAGGATGTCGACCACGGCCGCATGCGGCGCCAGGCGCGATACATCGCAGGGCAGCGGGTCGGCGGCCTGCAGGCCCAGGGGCGAGGCATTGACGACCAGGTCGTAGCCCGAGGGATCGCCGCTGCCGGCGGCCAGCACACGCGTGCCCGCGGCTTGCGGCGCCGAGGCGATGTGGGCGGCGATAGCCTGGGCCTTGCCCGGCACCGGGTCGTAGAGCGCAATTTCGGCCGGGGCGCGGCTGCCGGCAATCGCCAGTGAGGCCGCAATCGCCGAAGCGCCGCCGCCGGCGCCCAGCACCAGCACGCGCTTGCCGGTGTAGGCCAGGCCGAAGTAGTCGAGCGAAGACACAAAGCCCTTGCCGTCGAACAGCCCGCCTTCGAGCTTCCCGTCCGGGTTGCGGCGTATGCCGTTGACGGCGCCGGCCACCCGGCCATAGTCATTGCAATGCGACAGCAGGCCCATCACCAGCGACTTGTGGGGAATGGCCAGAAACATGCCCTTGATGTTCTTTGCCAGAAAGGCCGTACGCACAAAGGCTTCGATGTCGCCGGCCGCCACATGCACGGGCACCAGCACGGCATTGATGCCCAGGGTTCTGAAGATCAGGTTGAAAACATCCGGCGCCCGGACCTGCTCCACCGGATCGCCGGGAATCAGGTAGACGTCGGTATTGCCCTGCACGGTTGGAAGCATGTCGAAGTTCGCCTTGTAATTCGCTAATCTGTTCGATGATCGATTAATCAGCGCTTGATGGCCTGAACTTTATAGGCCGATAAGGCTACTTCAAAGGAATATCCTTGATATCTGAGCGATTATCGATCAATAATGATCGATAATCGACCGAAACAAGGGTTAGACCTATGAACACCTCCAGCGCTTCCCATGAGCCCGACGCCCTGCAGGCGCCCAGCCCGCCCGCGCTCGACAAGCGCGACTGGATCGCCGGCCTCGAAAAAGGCCTGGGCATCATTGAATGTTTTGACGACGCCAACCCGCGCCTGACAGCAAGCCAGGCCGGCGTGCGCTGCGGCATGACACGCACCGCGGCGCGCCGCTATCTGCTGACATTGGAACATCTGGGTTATGTGGCCAGCGACGGCAAGCTGTTCTGGCTCACGCCCCGCGTGCTCAGGCTGGGCCAGTCCTATCTCGAATCGGCCCGGCTACCGCGCATCGTCCAGCCCTTTTTGCAGCGCGTGACCGCCGGCACCCAGGAAAGCGCATATGTCAGCGTGATGGACGGCGACGACATCGTCTACATCGCGCGCAACGGCTCCAGCCGCGCGATGAACACAGGCTACGTGCTGGGCTCGCGCGTGCAGGCCCAGGTTACCGCCGCGGGTTTGCTGATGCTGTCCATGCGCGAGCCCGCCTGGCTGGATAAATGGCTGGCCAACCACGAACTCAAGGCCTACACCTCCTACACCATCGCCAGCAAAGACCGCCTGCGCATAGAGCTGGCCCGCGTGCGCGCCCAGGGCTGGGCGATTTCCGAGCAGCAGCTGGAGTTGAATTACCGGGGTATCGCGGTACCCCTGCGCGACCGGCATGGTGACGTGGCGGGGGCGCTCAGTGTGACCATGCCCATGGGGCATGAGTCGAGTGAAGAGGCGGTTGGGAGGGTTTTGTCTGTTTTGCGCGAGACGGCGCAGGCAATGAGGAACTTGATTTGACCTTGCCGGTCGGGCTGGGGCCGGTTCTTGTTCCGGCCTTTGCACTCTTTGCTGAGGGCGGCTGGCCGGGCAACCCCCGGCCAGCCGCTCTCAGCAGAGGAAAGA
>NZ_JBKBEX010000019.1:0-99247 GCF_047303325.1 Polaromonas sp. CT11-55
CGCCCTGCCCGCCCAAGCCATCATCCGCGAGGTCGGCCTGCGCGACGGCCTGCAAAGCATTGCCGCCGTGATGCCGACCGCCCACAAGCTTGAATGGCTGCGCCAGGCCCATGCGGCGGGCCAGCGCGAGATCGAGGTCGGCTCTTTTGTGCCGGCGCGCCTGCTGCCGCAGCTGGCCGACACGGCCGAGCTGGTGGCCTATGCCAAGACCCTGCCGGGCCTGGTCACCTCGGTGCTGGTGCCCAACCTCAAGGGCGCGGAGCGCGCGATTGAATCGGGCGCCGACCTGATGCTGCTGCCGCTGTCGGCCAGCCATGCCCACAGCCTCGCGAATTTGCGCAAGACGCCTGATGAGGTCGTGGAAGAAATCGGCCGCATACGCGCGGCGCGCGACGCTTCGGGTTCGCGCATGGTGCTGGAGGTCGGCATGAGCACGGCTTTTGGCTGCACGCTGCAGGGCCGGGTGGAGCCGGCCGAGGTGCTGCGCCTCTTGCAGGCCGTGCTGGACGCCGGCGCCGACCGCGTGAGCCTGGCCGACACCGTGGGTTATGCCGACCCGGCCATGGTGCACAGCCTGTTCGAGGCGGCTTTTGCCCTGGTGGGCGACAAGCTGGCCTGCGGCCATTTCCACGACACGCGCGGTATGGGCATGGCCAATGTCTATGCCGCGCTGCAGACCGGCATGACGCGCTTTGACGCCTGCCTGGCCGGCATAGGCGGCTGCCCGCATGCGCCCGGCGCCAGCGGCAATGTGGCCAGCGAAGACCTGGCGTATATGTTCGCGAGCATGGGCATACAAACCGGTATTGATTTCGACAAACTTATGGCCTTGCGCGGCCAGGTGGCCGGCTGGCTCGAAGGCGAAAGCCTGCATGGCTCGCTGTGGCGCGCGGGCCTGCCCAAAACCATGCGGCCCGCCGCCGCAACGGCCTAAACTCTTCGCTGGCAGGCTTTGCCGGCGCCGCTTTTTTTCTTTCACTACACCTGCATGCAAAACACTGCTTCTTCCACCCCACCCCAGCCGCTGGCCGGCCTGCGCGTCGTGGAGTTCACCCACATGGTCATGGGCCCGACCTGCGGCATGCTGCTGGCCGATATGGGCGCCGAGGTCATCAAGGTCGAGCCCATAGACGGCGACCGCACGCGCCACCTGCTGGGCGCGGGTTCGGGCTTTTTCCCGCTCTTCAACCGCAACAAAAAAAGCATAGGCATAGACCTGCGTGATCCGGCCGGCGCCGAGGTGGCGCGCAAGCTGTGCGCCAGCGCCGACGTGGTGGCCGAGAACTTCAAGCCCGGCACCATGGCCAAGTACGGCCTCGACTACCCCGCGCTGAGCGCCGCCAACCCGCGCCTGATTTACGCCAGCCACAAAGGTTTTCTGCCCGGCCCCTACGACCACCGCACGGCGCTGGACGAAGTCGTGCAGATGATGGGCGGCCTGGCCTATATGACGGGCCGGCCCGGCGACCCGCTGCGCGCCGGCAGCAGCGTCAACGACATCATGGGAGGTATGTTCGGCGCCATCGGCGTGCTGGGCGCACTGATACAGCGCGGCATCAGCGGCAAGGGCATGGAGGTGCAGTCGGCCCTGTTCGAGAACAACGTCTTCCTGGTCGGCCAGCACATGCTGCAGTACGCCATCACCGGCCAGCCGGCCGCGCCCATGCCGGACCGCATCTCGGCCTGGGGGGTGTACGACGTGTTCAGCGTCAAGGACGGCGAGCAGATCTTCCTGGCGGCCGTCAGCGACGCGCAGTGGGCCGTGTTTTGCGACGCGCTGGGTTTTGCCGACCTCAAGGCCGACGCGCGTTACGCCGGCAACAACCAGCGCGTCACCGCGCGCCCCACCCTGCTGCCGCTGCTGCGCGAACGCCTGGCGCTGCGCAGTGCCAGTGAGCTGGTAGCGCTGTTTGAGGCGGCCGGCCTGCCTTTTGCGCCCATACGCAAGCCCGAGGAGCTCTACGACGACGAACACCTGCTGGCCACCGGAGGGCTGGCCGACATCACACTGCCCGACGGCGAACGCGCCGGCCAGACCGCCAAGACCACGCTGCTGCCGCTGACCATGGACGGCGAGCGCCTCAAGGTGCGCATGAACCCGCCCAGGCTGGGTGAGCACACACGCGAACTGCTGGCCGGCCTCGGTTATGGCGAGGCCGACATAGCCCGCTTGCACCGCGAGGAAGCGGTGTCATGACGGCCTGACCACCCCACGAATCACGACAAAGGAGACAAGACATGCGCAGCACAACAAAAAATCCCATCGCTCTTCAACTTGACCGCCGCCACACGCTGCAAGGCCTGGGCGCCCTGCTGCTAGGCGGCCTGGCCTGGGCGCCGCGCCGCCTGCTGGCGCAAACAACGGAACGCGCGGTGCGCTTTATCCTGCCGGTGGGCGCGGGCTCAGGCGTGGACACCATCGTCCGCGCCGCCACCGCGGCCCTGGGCAAGACGCTGGGCCACCCGGTGGTGATTGAAAACCAGCCCGGCGCGGGCGGCATTGTCGGCACATCGGCGCTGGTCAAAGCAGCGCCCGACGGCATGACACTGGGTGTGGTGTCCAACAACCACGTGGTCTACCCCAGCGTCTACAAAACGCTGCCTTTCGACCCGATCAATGACATCACGCCGATCTGCGTGCTGGGCAGCACGCCTTTTGTGCTGGTGGTCAACCCGGCCAAGGTGGCGGCGACCAATGTGAAGGAGCTGGTGGCCCTGCTCAAGGCCAAACCCGAGGCCTACAACTACGCCTCATCGGGCAACGGCACCATATTGCACCTGGCGGCGGAGATGTTCATGGACGAAGCCCAGGTCAAGGTCAAGCACATCCCCTACAAGGGCGTAGGGCCCATGGTGACTGACTTGATAGGCGGCCAGGTCGAGCTGGGCGTGCTGGCGCTGCCGGCCGTGCAGGCCCACCTCAAGAGCGGCGCGCTGCGCGCCATAGGCGTAGGCAGCGCAGCGCGCGTGGCGGCCGCGCCCGAGATTCCGACGATTGCCGAACAAGGCCTGCCCAACTACAACATCGAAGGCTGGTTTGCCGTGGTCGGCCCGGCCAAATTACCGATCGCCGAAGCCAGGCGCATCCAGGCTGCCGTGGCCGCCGCCTACGCAACGCCCGAGGTCAAGGAGGCCATGGCCAAACAGGGCAACACCATCAACCCCGGCACGCCCGAAGCGGCCGCACAGTTCTTCCGCAGCGAGATGATGAAGTACGCGCGACTCGTCAAAAAAGCAGGTGTCGAGCTGCAATAAATCCGCAGAAAAACCGTCCTGATTTTATTGCGCAGCATTGCCGTGCCAAGGCCTGTGGCCATGCTCATAAAAGCCTCGTTTTCAATCTGCGGAAATCTGCGAAATCTGTGGATGAAATTCTTATCCGCAGATTACGCAGATTTACACAGATTAAAGAGAAATCCCGGCGACGTGCGTGGCTAGCGCCGCCTCGCCGGTTCTGTGAGCAGCTCCTGAAGCTGACTGCTACAGCTTTGCTATCGAAACCTCGGTGGACTTGACGAGGGCCACGACCTCGCTGCCGACCGCGAGCTCGAGCTGATCGACGGATCGCGTGGTGATCACCGAGGTCACTATGCCCCAGGGCGTTTCGACGTCGATTTCGGACACCACGTCGCCGCGGATGATTTCCTTGACCTTGCCGCGGAACTGGTTGCGGACATTGATGGCTTGGATGGACATAAAGAGGTTCTCCTGGAACTGGGTTAAAGAATCGTTGAATAAGTAAGGCTAGACCGCCCAGCGCACGCCGTGCACCGGCGTGTTGGGCCATCGCGGCTCACTGGGCGAGATTGCCTCGCCGGGCTGCTGCAGCACGCGGTCCAGGATCTTTTTCTCGATCTGCCCGAACAGCGGGTCGCTGCGTTCGCGCGGCCGGCTGATGCGCACGCGCTCGTCGAGCGCGATGCGGCCGTCCTCGATCAGGATCACGCGGTCGGCCAGCGCCACGGCCTCCTGCACGTCGTGCGTGACCAGCAAGGCGGTAAAGCCGTTGCGCTGCCACAGGCCTTCGATGAGCTGGTGCATTTCGATGCGGGTCAGCGCGTCCAGCGCGCCCAGCGGTTCATCGAGCAGCAAGAGGCGCGGGTTATGCACCAGGGCCCGGGCCAGCGAGACGCGCTGGCGCTGGCCGCCCGACAGGCGCGCCGGCCAGTCGGGCTGGCGGTCGGCCAGGCCCACCTGGGCCAGCACGTCGGCCGCGGCCGCATGGCCGCCGGGCGGCAAGCCCAGGGCCACGTTGTCGATCACGCGGCGCCAGGGCAGCAGGCGTGAATCCTGGAACATGATGCGGGTGTCTTCGCGCAGGCCGCTCACGTCCTGGCCGTCCAGGCGTATGCTGCCTTGCGTGGCAGCCTCCAGCCCGGCCACCAGGCGCAACAGGGTGGATTTGCCGCAGCCGCTGCGGCCCACGATGGCGACAAACTCGCCGGGCTCAATCACAAGCTCGGTGTGCTGCAGCACCTGGCGTTTGCCATAACGTTTCGAGAGCCCGCGTATTTCCAGGCGCACGCCGCGCTCCTGCGATACAGGCGGCGCTTGCTGCGGCAGCGTGTCAGGTTCGGCATCGCGCCCGAGTTCCGCCGCCAGATAGGCCTGGGAAGATTCAAAAGAGATATGGGGATGCAGCATGGTGTTTCCTCGTGCCATTCAGGCCGCCGCACTCTGGTAACCGGGGTGCCAGCGCAGCCAGTAGCGCTCCAGCCCGCGCGCGAACACATCGGCCAGCTTGCCCAGCAAGGCATACAGCAGGATGCCAACCAGCACGATGTCGGTCTGCAAAAATTCGCGGGCGTTCATGGTCAGGTAGCCAATGCCAGCCTGCGCCGAAATGGTTTCGGCCACGATCAAAATCACCCACATCAGGCCCAGCGAAAATCGCAGGCCGACAAGAATGGACGACAGCGCGCCGGGCAGGATGACTTCGCGGTACAGCTGCCAGCGCGTGAGGCCATAGGTGCGGCCCATCTCAATGAGGCCCGGATCCACATTGCGTATGCCGTGGAAGGTGTTGATGTAAATCGGGAAGAACACCGACACCGCGATCAAAAACAGCTTGGCCGTTTCGTCGATGCCGAACCACAGGATCACCAGCGGGATCAGGGCCAGCGCGGGGATGTTGCGCACCATCTGTATGGTCGAGTCGAGCAGGGTTTCGAAAAATTTGACCGAGCCGGTCAGCAAGCCAAAGGCCAGGCCCAACCCGCCGCCCACGGCCAGGCCCGCGAGCGCCCTGCCCGCGCTGACCTTCACATGGATCCACAACTCGCCCGAGGCCGAGAGCGTCCAGGTGGCCTTGATGACTTCCGACGGCGCCGGCAGCACGCGGGTGGACAGCCAGCCCAGCGAGGAGGCAATCTGCCAGAGCGCGATCAAGCCCATAGGCACCACCCAGGGCAGCATGCGCTGGCCCAGGTCGCGCAGGATGGCGGCGAAGGGGATGCGCGGCAATGCGACGCCCGAGCCCAGCGGCAAAAAGCCCAGGCTGGGCGCGTCCACAGTGTCGGGCACCGGGGTCACCTGGAGTTCACGAACAGAGTCTGTCATGGCTGTGCTTCGGGTTCAGCTTTGCGAGACGCGCGGCAGGTAGTCATTGGCCACGACCTCGCCGAAGGGGCCGTTGAGCACCTGGCCGGGCAGCTTCTGACGCAGCCTGCGCGGCAGCAGCGGGAAGACCAGCTCGGCAAAGCGGTAGGCCTCCTCGAGGTGCGGGTAACCCGAGAGCACAAAGGTGTCCAGGCCCAGGGCCGCGTATTCCTCTATGCGCGCGGCCACGGTTTGGGGATCGCCCACCAGGGCCGTGCCGGCGCCGCCGCGCACCAGGCCCACACCGGCCCAGAGGTTGGGACTGATTTCGAGCTCGGCCCTTGTTCGCTTGCCGCCGCCCGCATGCAAGGCAGCCATGCGGCGCTGGCCTTCGGAATCCATGCGCGAAAACGCTGCCTGGGCGCGGCCCACGGTGTCGTCGTCGAGCCGGCTGATCAGGCTTTCGGCGGCGCGCCAGGCTTCGTCCTCGGTCTCGCGCACGATGACGTGCAGGCGTATGCCGAACTTGACCTTGCGGCCCAGCCTCTCGGCGCGGGCCCGCACGTCGGCGACTTTTTTGGAGACCTCGGCGGGCGGCTCGCCCCAGGTCAGGTAGGTGTCGACCTGCTCGGCGGCCAACGCATGGGCCGGCGCCGAGGAGCCGCCGAAATACACGGGCGGATGCGGTTTTTGCACGGGCGGATACAGCAGCTTG
Source organism: Polaromonas sp. CT11-55 (assembly GCF_047303325.1). NCBI lineage: Bacteria > Pseudomonadati > Pseudomonadota > Betaproteobacteria > Burkholderiales > Comamonadaceae > Polaromonas > Polaromonas sp. CT11-55. The sequence goes on from NZ_JBKBEX010000019.1 coordinate 6,254, forward strand.
GCGCCTTTGACGCTCAGGTGCTGGCCCTGGAAATCAAAACTTTCACCAGCGTGGCTGCGCGCGAGGATCTCGCGCCAGATGCGTATGAATTCGGCCGACTGCTCGTAGCGCTGCGTGTGGTCCAGGTAGACGCCGTCGCCTTCGAGTTCGGCCTGGTCGCCGCCGGTGACCAGGTTGATCAGGAGGCGCCCGCCCGAGAGCCGGTCAAAGGTGGCGGCCATGCGCGCGGCCAGGCTGGGCTGGTGCAGGCCGGGGCGAACCGCCACCAGGAACTTGAGGTTTTTGGTGACGGGCAGCAGGCTGGCGGCCACCACCCAGGGGTCTTCGCAGGAGCGGCCGGTAGGAATCAGCACACCTTCGTAGCCCAGCGTGTCGGCGGCCGTGGCGACCTGCTTCAAATAGTCATGGTTGACCTCGCGCGCGCCTTCGCCCGTGCCCAGGTAGCGGCTGTCGCCGTGGGTGGGAATGAACCAGAAAACCTGCATGGAAAACTCCTTGTGTCTTGCGTCTAATGTGGAAGTTATTTGCGCGCGACCTGCGTGGCTTCAGGCCGCCATACGATGTCCGCCACCTTGACCGGCTTGGGTATCAGGCCCAGGCGAAGAAAGGCATCGGCCACACGCTGCTGGTCTGCGATAGCAGCGGCATTGAGCGGGCCGACAGGCGACACGGGACGGCGCTGGATAAACAGGCTCACCACGCCGGCGTCCAGCCCGCTGAACTCGGACACCAGCTTGATGGCCTCCGCACGATTGCTTTGCACCAGCACATCGGCGCGGCTCAGTTCCTCAAACAGCGCCGCCAGGGTCTGCCCATGCTGGGTGGCAAAGGGGCGCGAGGCCAGGTAAAAGGAGTTGTTGCTCGACAGCTCACGCCCCGTGGCCAGCACGCGCGGCTTGATGGCGAGTTCTATCGCGGCGTAGAACGGGTCCCAGATGGCCCAGGCATCCACACTTTTGCGCTCGAAGGCGGCGCGCGCGTCGGCCGGAGCCAGGTAGATGGGCTGGATGTCGTCCCACTTGAGGCCGGCCTTGTCGACCGCGCGCACCAGCAGGTAGTGGGCGCTGGAGCCTTTTTGCAGCGCGATTTTTTTGCCCTTGAGGCCGGCCAGGTTGCGTATCGGCGAGTCGCCCAGCACCAATACGGCCGAACTGTCGGGCTTGGGCGGCTCGACGCCGACGTAGACCAGCTCCTTGCCGGCGGCCTGGGCGAACACGGGCGGTGAATCGCCGGTCAGGCCGAACTCCAGGCTGCCGACCGACAGCGCTTCCAGCAGCTGCGGCCCGGCCGGGAACTCGGCCCAGGTGATTTTGGTGTTCGGGAAGCGTTTTTCGAGCACGCTTTTCTGCTTGAGGATGACCAGGTTGACGGCGGACTTCTGGTAGCCGATGCGCAGTTGCCCCGGCGCTTTTTCAGCCTTGGCGGCGGCCGGCTGGGCCTTGGCGCCTTGAAGCCCCAGCCCCCACAGCGAGGCAGTGGTGGCGAAGATCTGCAGGAAGCGTCGTCGCAGTTGTAGCGGTGTGAGGGTGTTCATGGTGAGGTCCTTGCAACCGATCACGGGGCGGGTTTGTAGGCGGCATCACTGACATTGATGGCCTTGGGAATCAGCTTGAGCTCGAAGAAGGTGTCGGCCAGTTTTTGCTGGTCGGCGATCACGCTGGCCGGCACGGGCTGGACCTTGAACTCATAGCGCTTGAGGCTGGTCTCGACCACGTTGACCGGCAGGCCTTGCAGCGGCGCGATCAGCTCGGCGGCCTTTTTGAGGTTGGCCTTGAGCCAGGCGCCCCGCTCCACCGAATCGTCAAACAGGGCCTGGATGACCTTGGGATTTTTGGCGACGAAACCGCGCTCGGCCAGGTAGTACTGGTAGTTGTTGACCACGCCCTTGCCGTCGGCCAGCACGCGCGCGCCTATGGCTTTTTCAGCGGCGGCGGTAAACGGGTCCCAGATCACCCAGGCGTCCACGCTCTTGCTTTCGAAGGCGGCGCGCGCATCGGCCGGCGGCAGGTAGACGGGCTGGATGTCGCTGAGCTTGAGCTGGTTTTTCTCAAGCAGCTTGACCAGCAGGTAGTGCACATTGCTGCCCTTGTTGAGGGCGACTTTCTTGCCTTTAAGTTCGGCCACGGATTTGATGGCGGAATCCCTGGGTACCAGGATGGCTTCGGCTTCGGGTGCGGCCGGGTCGTAGCCTATGTAGGCGAATTTGGCACCGGCGGCCTGCGCAAAGATAGGCGGCGCTTCGCCCACATAACCCACGTCCACCGAGCCCAGGTTCAGGCCTTCAAGCAATTGCGGGCCGGCCGGGAATTCCACCCATTTGACCGTGGCGTTCAAGGGCTGCAAACGCTTTTCAAGCGTGCCCTGGGCTTTTTGCAGCACAAACAGGCTGGCGGCTTTCTGGTAGCCGATGCGCAGCTCGACCTTTTCGGCGTTTCCTTGCGCATGGGCCACGGGCAGGCTCAGCAAGGTGATGACGCCCGCGATCGCGGCGGCCAGCAGCAGGCCCAGGCTGAAGTCGAGCCAGGTGCGCGCCCTGGAGGGCTGTTGGGAAGTGCCGGGTGTGCCGGCGGAGGGGGTGCTCATGGGATGTCCTTTTCAGTGGTCTTTTCCGGGTGCGCTGCCGGCGAGAGGCAAAGCTCCGCCCGGCCGCCTGCCTGGCGGTTTCAAAATTGGCGCCGGGGGTTCAGGGCGGCGGCTGAACGATCAGCCCGCGCGCCCCGGTGAGGAGTTCAAACGCTACATCGCACCCGGGAAAAGTGCACCGGCTCAAAGCCGGCCGTGGCCGGCTGGCGAAAGCTTTCCGCCAACAGGGACAGCACCGCGTCGTCGAGGCGCACGGCGATGTCGGGGCCGACCTCGTAGCGCTTGTCGGCCGACTGCGGAACCTGGGAATCGGTGGCGTAAACACCGGGCAGGATATGGCGCGCAGCCAGCGCCTGCAGCACCGGGCGCAGCGCGTAGTCGAGCGCCAGCATGTGGTGCGGGCTGCCGCCCGTGGCCAGCGGCAGCACGGTTTTTTCTTTCAGCGCGGTCTGCGGCAGCAAATCGAGCAGCACCTTGAGCAGCCCGCTGTAGGCCGCCTTGTAGACCGGCGTGGCCACCACGACAGCGCGCGCCCTGGCGATCTGCGCTATGGCCTTGACGATGGCCGGGTGGCCCCATTCGGCCAGCAGCAGCGCCTGGGCCGGCAGCTCGCGGATATTGAGGCGGTCCACCACCAAGCCGCCGCGCAGGGCCAGCCTGTGGCTGACCGAGTCGAGCAGCGCCGAGGAGCGCGACTGCTCGGAGGGGCTGCCGGCGATCAGCAGTACGGATTGTTGCGCGGACATTATTTAAAGTTTTCCCTGGTGTGCCTGTGTGGCCAAGCGTGGTGTGACAGCTCTTCAATTTCAGTGCCGGCGCGGAACCGGCTCAGCCGGGCCGCAGCGGGCGCCCCCCTTGGGGGAGGCGGCCGGAGGCCGCTTCGGGGGGGTACTTACTTTCTTGTATAGATCTGGTCGAAGGAGCCGCCGTCGGCGAAGTGCTCCTTGTCAGCCTTGGTCCAGCCGCCGAACGCCTGGTCGATGGTGAACAGGTTCAGCTTGGGGAACTGCTTGGCGTACTTGGCAATGGCTTTTTGCGAAACGGCCGGGCGGTAGAAGTTCTTGCCGGCGATGTCCTGGCCTTCTTCCGAGTACAGGTACTTCAGGTATTCCTCAGCCACGGCGCGCGTGCCCTTTTTGTCCACGTTCTTGTCGACCACGGCGACGGCGGGCTCGGCCAGGATGCTGAGCGAGGGCACGACCACGTCGAACTTGGCGCCGAATTCCTTTTCCAGCAGGTAGGCCTCGTTTTCCCAGGCGATCAGCACGTCGCCCTGAGCACGCTGGGCGAAAGTGATGGTGGAGCCGCGGGCGCCGGTGTCCAGCACCGAGACATTGCCGTAGAGCTTGGCGACAAACTCCTTGGCCTTGGCGTCGCTGCCGTATTTGCGCTTGGCGAATTCCCAGGCCGCCAGGTAGTTCCAGCGGGCGCCGCCCGAGGTCTTGGGGTTGGGCGTGATCACATTGATGCCGGGCTTGATCAGGTCGTCCCAGTCCTTGATGCCCTTGGGATTGCCCTGGCGCACGGCCAGCACGATGGTGGAGGTATAGGGCGAGGAGTTGTGCGGCAGCTTCTTTTGCCAGTCGGCGGACAGCCAGCCGCCGTTTTTGACCAGCGCGTCGGTGTCGCCGGCCAGGGCCAGGGTGGCGACGTCGGCGTCCAGGCCGTCAATGATGGAGCGCGCCTGCTTGCCCGAACCGCCGTGCGACTGCTTGATGGTCACGTCCTGGCCGGTCTTGGCCTTCCAGTATTTGATGAAGGCGGCGTTGTACTCGACGTAAAGCTCGCGCGTAGGGTCGTAAGACACATTGAGCAGCGTGACAGGCGGCTTGGGCGGCTGCTGGGCCTGGGCCGTCAGCAGTGACCCTGCCAGCGTCAAACCCAAACCCAGGGCGGCGGCCGTGCGGGTGGAAACATTGATAAAGTTGCGGCGTGAAGTCATGGTTGCTCTCTTTTCCAGAAAATGCGTGTAAATGCAGACAAAATGGATTCTGGAAGCAGCCTTAGAAAACCGGAACGAATAAAAACTCAGTTCTTTATTCTGTATTTATCCTTGGACGCCCTTTTGGGCCCTTGGATCACCCTTTTAGATCCCCCCGATACACGAAAGAACCCTCGCCATGGCACGCCTCGTCAAATGCATCAAGCTCGGTAAAGAAGCCGAAGGCCTGGACTTCCCCCCCTACCCCGGCGCCCTGGGCAAACGCATCTGGGAAGAGGTCAGCAAGGAGGCCTGGGCCGACTGGATGAAGCAGCAGACCATGCTGGTCAATGAAAACCGCCTGAACCTGGCTGACGCCCGCGCCCGCCAGTACCTGGCGCGCCAGATGGAGAAACACTTCTTCGGTGAAGGCGCCGACGCGGTGCAAGGCTACGTACCGCCCACCCCCTGATACGGCGGCATGCCCGAGCGCATTGAGTGGCTGGACGACGGCACGGCCGGCGGCAGCCCCTTCAGCCCGCGTTTCGGCGACCGCTACCGCAGCGAACTGGGCGGGCTGGACCAGGCCAAAGAAGTCTTTCTCAAGGGCTGCGGCCTGCCCGCAGCCTGGGCCGGCCAACCGCAATGGACGGTGCTGGAAACCGGTTTCGGCCTGGGCCTGAACTTCCTCGTGACCTGGGCCGCCTGGAAGGCCGACCCGGACCGCCCCCACCTTCTGCATTTCGTCTCGACCGAGGCCTTCCCGGCCAGCGCGGCCGACGTGCTGCGCAGCGCCCAAACCCATGCTGAACTGATTCCCTTGGCCGAACAGCTGCAGGCCCAGCTCTGGGGGCTGCTGCCGGGCTTTCACCGCCTGGTGTTTGAGGGCGGCCAGGTCTTGCTGACGCTGTGCATAGGCGATGCCAAAGCCATGCTGCGCGAACAATCATTCGAAGCCGATTCGGTCTACCTGGACGGCTTCAGCCCGCAGCGCAACCCCGACATCTGGGATGTGCACACCTTCAAGGCCGTGGCGCGCTGTTGCCGGCGCGGCACACGGGTGGCCACTTGGACCATCGCGCGCAGCGTGCGCGACGGGCTCGCGCAATGCGGCTTTGTCGTGAAAAAAGTGCCGGGCATACCGCCCAAGCGCGACAACCTGCAGGGTGAGTTCAATCCGGCCTGGGAACCCAAAAAAGCGCAGCCGCCACCGGCGCGCCGCGCCCCGGGTAGCTGCGTGGTGATAGGCGCGGGCCTGGCCGGCGCGGCCGTGGCGGCCAGCCTGGCGCGCCGCGGCTGGCAAGTCACGGTGCTCGACGCGGCCGAAGAGCCGGCCGCCGGGGCCTCCGGCCTGCCGGCGGGCTTGCTGGCACCGCATGTCTCTCCCGACGACAACCCGCTCTCGCGCCTGTCACGCCATGGCATTCGCGCCACGCTGCAGCAGGCCGAAGCCTTGCTGCAAGCCGGCGACTGGGGCCGCACCGGCGTGCTGGAGCACGCGGTGGAGCACCCGCGCAAACGGCCCGAGGCCTGGCGGGCGGACTGGGCCGAGGCAGCCGGCGACTGGAGCCGCCCGGCCGAGACCGCTCAGCTCGCGCAATGCGGCCTGCCGCCGGATGCGCCCGCGCTGTGGCATGCGCGCGCCGGCTGGATACGGCCCGCCGCCCTGGTCGAGGCCTGGCTGGCTGCGCCAGGTGTGGTGTCGTACGGCCGATCGGTGGTGGGCCGGCTGAGCCATGCCTCCGGCCAGTGGCTGGTTTGGGATGCGCAGGGCCGGGAGCTGGCGCGCGTCGAACTCGTGGTGCTGGCGGCTGGGTATGCAAGCCGCGCGCTGGCGGCCGGCGCCGAGGCGGCTAACACCGGTGAACTCGCGCTGCAAGCCATACGCGGCCAGGTCAGCTGGGGCCGACATGAGCCCGGCACGGCCGGCGCCCTGCCCGCTTTTCCGGTGAACGGCCACGGCAGCCTGGCGCCCGCCGTGCCCCTGGCCGGCGAGGCCAGTGGCCTGGCCTGGGTCATGGGTTCGAGCTTTGAACGCGACAACCCCAAGGCCGAAATACGCCCCGAGGACGACCACCACAACTTCAGCCGGCTGCAAACCCTGCTGCCCGAAACGGCGCGTGCGCTGGCCGCGCAGTTTGAGGCCGGGCATGTTCAAAGCTGGGCCGGCGTGCGCTGCGCGACACCCAGCCGCCTGCCCATGCTGGGGCCGCTGGCGGACGGCTTGTGGGTTTGCAGCGGAATGGGCTCGCGCGGGCTGAGTTTTGCCGCGCTGTGTGGGGAGTTGCTGGCGGCCCGGCTGCACGCCGAGCCCCTGCCGCTGGAGCAGCGCCTGGCCGATGCGCTGGCGCCGCAACGCGCACCAGCCGCCTGAAGCTCAGCTCAGGCTGCGCAGCAGGTACTTGAGCTTTCCGGGATGCAGGGGTTTGCGCAGGCTGCCGCGTGCGCCGGCAAACCAGCCGCGCACCGCGTCCAGCGGGGTCAGCTTGCTGCCGGTCAGGATCAGGAATTCGATGTGTGGGCGCGAGGCTTCCACGCGTTTGACCATCTCCCAGCCATCGATGTCAGGCAGGTCCATGTCAAGGATCACGAGTTTGTAAAGCCGTGTGTCCATGAGCTTGAGCGCTTCGCTGCCGCTGGCGGCTTCGTCCACGACCAGCCGGCCGGCCATGGCCAGGCGGGCGCGCAGGTAGAGGCGCGCATCGCGGTCGGCGTCCACCACCAGCACCTGGGCCTGCTCGGCTTGGGCAGCGGGTTCTTCCAGCGGCGAGGGCGCGGTGGGGGCTTCGGAATCAAAGTCGAGGTCCAGGTCCAGCACCGCGCCTGACTCGGACAGCAGGTCCAGGTCAAGTTCGGCTTCCGCCGGCTTGCCGGCGGCCTGGGGGTGCTCGGCCTCCAGCAAGGCGTCCATGCCTTCAATCACGGCCGCCCATTGCAGCGGGCGCTTGATCGCCAGTCGCGCCCGGGACGGCGCGTTGTCGCCTATCCAGACCAGTTTGAGATCGTCATGGGCGGGATTGGCCAGCTCGATCGCGGCTTCCCAGCTGTCGCCGTCTATCAGGGCCAGTTCGGCTTCTTCAGGCGCGGCCGCGGTCCACAGCGCGTAGGCCGTGGGCCGGGTTTCGGACAGGCGAAACACCGTGTTCAGGGCGTGACGTTCCACGTCATCAAACCCGAACACTTTTACAAATATCCGCTTGACAGCCTCACCACCCGTATTCGTCATGTGGGCCGATTATGCGGGGATTCGGCAGGCTCTTTTTCATGATTCTCATGAAATTGGCGCGCTCGTTGCCAAAAGGTCACTTCATGGCCGCAGACGGTCGGCGGGCCTTGACATAGTCGTCCGGCGGCAGATAGGCCTTGCCGTCGGCATAGCGCCATTGCACCATGGTGCCCTTGTTGCCGCGCAGGTCCAGCTTGCCCACATAGGCGCCCATGGTGGACTGGTGGTCGATGGCGCGGAACTCGGCCGGGCCGAAGGGGGTGGAGAACTTCAGGCCACGCAGCGCCACGACCAACTTCTCGCTGTCGGTGGAATTGGCCTTTTTGATGGCGGCAAAAATCGCCTGCATGGTGGAATAACCCACGACCGAGCCGACCTTGGGGTATTCGTTGAAGCGGCGGTAGTAGTTGGCGGCGAAGCTGGCGTGCTCGCGCGAGTCGATCTGGTCCCAGGGGTAGCCGGTCACGATCCAGCCCTTGGGCGTTTCGTCCTTGAGCACATCCAGGTACTCGGGCTCGCCCGACAGCAGCGACACCACGGGTATCCTGGGAAAAATGCCGCGCTGGTTGCCCTCGCGCACCAGCTTGGCCAGGTCGGCGCCGAATGTCACATTGAAGATGGCATCGGGCTTGCTCTGCATGGTGGCCTGCAGCGTGGTGCCGGCGTCTAGCTTGCCGAGCGCGGGCCACTGCTCGCCGACGAACTCCACGTCGGGGCGCCTGGCCTTGAGCAGTTCCTTGAAAGCCGCCACGGCACTGGTGCCGTATTCATAGTTGGGCGCGATCACGGCCCAGCGCTTGGCCGGCAGTTTGGCGGCCTCCTCGACCAGCATGGCGGCCTGCATATAAGTACCGGGCCGCAGCCGGAAGGTGTAGCGGTTGCCCTTGTCCCAGATCAGCGCGTCGGTCAGAGGCTCGCTGGCGATAAACACCTTTTTGTTCTTCTGGGCATGGTCGGCCAGTGCCAGCCCGACATTGGACAGGAAACCGCCGGCCAACACGTCGACCTTTTCCTTGGAAGTCAGCTCGATCGCGTGGCGCAGGGCTTCTTCGGGCTTGCCGGCGTCGTCGCGGGCGATGACCTCAACCTTGCGGCCCAGCAGGCCGCCGGTGACGTTGATTTCTTCCACGGCAAGCTGCCAGCCCTGGCGGTAGGGCTGGGTGAACTGGGGGATGGTCGAATAGCTGTTGATTTCGCCGATCTTCACGGGTGTTTTTGAGCCGCCCTGCGCCAGCGCCAAGCCGGCCGCCGATGCCAGAAACAAACCGCCCAGCAGGGCGGATTTTGCAAATTTCACGGTTTTCTCCAAAAGGTGAGCGATTCGTTCCATCGAGCCGGCGCACGCGAGGGGGTAGCTGGCCGGGAAAAGCAGGGACTGTACCAGCGCATTGTGGATGCGGGATGCCCGGATGCGCGATTGTGGATTTTCTTTAAGCACACAGCGACTGAAATCACCCTGAAATCCGCATATTTGCTGGCGAATAAGCTTATCCAGATAACGGCAGAACAAATGTGTAGTTTGTTTTTATAAGCTGCACACTTACATTTTCCGGCATGCATGAATTTGCCTTTGTATTTGCCGGCTTTGCCGTGGGTTTGGTGGTGGGCCTGACCGGCGTGGGCGGCGGCTCGCTGATGACGCCGCTGCTGATCTTCTTTTTCGGCATCAAACCGCACCTGGCCATAGGCACCGACCTGCTGTTCGCCGCCTTCACCAAGATGGGCGGCACCGTGAGCCTGGCGCGCGCCCGCGCGGTCGACTGGAAAATCGTCGGCCAGACGGCCGCCGGCAGCATCCCGGCCTCGCTGGCCACGCTGTATATGTTGCAGCGCCTGGGCCCCGCCAATCCGGCCACCCAGGCCATCATGACGACCACCCTGGGCCTGGCGCTGCTGCTGACGGCCGGTGCCACCTTCTACAAGGTGCTGCGCGGAAAAGCCGCCCCCACCAGCATCGCCCCCGAAGCCATCGTCCAGGCCACGCGCGCGCGCCACTGGTCGCTGCCGCTGCTGTTCGGCGCGGTCATAGGCACGCTGGTCACCCTGACTTCGGTGGGTGCGGGCGCCATCGGCGTGATCGTGCTGATGCTGCTCTACCCCACCCTGCCGCTGCCGCGCATCGTGGCGGCCGACATCGCCCATGCCGTGCCGCTGACCCTGGTCGCGGGCCTGGGCCACGCCTCCATCGGTTCGGTCGACTGGTCGCTGCTGATCAAGCTGCTGGCCGGCTCCCTGCCCGGCATCTGGCTGGGCTCGCACCTGGTGCACAAGACGCCGGACCGCGTGATCCGCTCGCTGCTCTCGGTGCTCCTCGCCTATGCCGGCGTGAAACTGATCTCGATCTGAGCGGCGCCAGGCCCGTTTTCCTTATAAAAATCCCACGTTTGAATCCCGACAGCCATGTACCAATACACAGAATTTGACCGCGAGTTCGTCCAGGCCCGCGCCAACCAGTACCGCGACCAGCTGAGCCGCTGGCAGGCCGGCAAACTGCCGGAAGACGAATTCCGCCCGCTGCGCCTGCAAAACGGCTGGTACGTGCAGCGCTATGCGCCCATGCTGCGCGTGGCCGTGCCCTACGGCGAGCTGTCGAGCGCGCAGGTGCGCGTGCTGGCCAAGATCGCCCGCGAATACGACCAGCCGAATGCGGCGCTGTTCAACGACGCCCAGGCCAAACAGGACAAGCTGGGCCCCGTCAACCTCAAGAGCGGCCTGTCGGTCAGCTCCAAGCTGACGACCGGCTATGCCCACTTCACGACGCGCCAGAACGTGCAGTACAACTGGATCCCGCTGGACAAATCGGCCGACGTGATGGACCTGCTGGCCAGCGTCAACATGCACGGCATCCAGACCAGCGGCAACTGCATACGCAACATCACCAGCGATGAGCGCGCCGGCATCGCCGTCGACGAAATCGCCGACCCGCGCCCCTTCGGCGAGATCCTGCGACAGTGGAGCACGCTGCACCCCGAGTTCGCATTCCTGCCGCGCAAGTTCAAGATCGCCATCAGCGGCGCCCGCGAAGACCGCGCCGCCACGGCCTGGCACGACGTGGGCCTGCACCTGGTGCGCAATGCCGAAGGCGAGCTGGGCTTCAAGGTGCTGGTGGGCGGCGGCATGGGCCGCACGCCTGTCATAGGCACGGTGATACGCGAGTTCCTGCCCTGGAACCAGATCATGAATTACCTGGAAGCCGTGATACGCGTGTACAACCGTTACGGCCGCCGCGACAACATCTACAAGGCGCGCATCAAGATCCTGGTGAAGGCCGAAGGCCAGCGCTATATCGACGAGGTCGAGGCCGAGTACAAGCAGATCCTCGAGCACGACGGCGCGCCGCACACCATCACCCAGGAAGAACTGGACCGTGTGACCGCCTCCTTCGTGCCGCCCACGCTCAATTGCGACCGCAAGAGCGCCGACGTGAAGATCGCCAACATCCTGCGCGCCGCCGCCGAGGACGACATCGAGTTCGGCCGCTGGCTGCAGCGCAACGTGGCCCCGCACCAGAACCCCGACCTGCGCGCCGTGACCTTGTCCTTCAAGCGCCTGGGCCAGGCCCCGGGCGACGCAACGGCCGACCAGCTCGACATCGCCGCCGACCTGGCCGACCAGTTCAGCGCCGGCGAGGTGCGCGTCACGCACGACCAGAACCTGCTGCTGCCCTGGGTGCGCTGCGACGAGCTGCCCGAGCTCTGGCGCGCCGCCCGCAAGGCCGGTTTCGCCAAGCCCAACGTCCGCCTGCTGACCGACATGATCGCCTGCCCCGGCGGCGATTTCTGCTCGCTGGCCAATGCACGCTCCATCCCCATCGCCGAAGCCATCACCGAGCGCTACCAGGACATGGACGAGCTACACGACCTGGGCGAGATCGACCTGCACATCAGCGGCTGCATCAATTCCTGCGGCCACCACCACAGCGGCCATATCGGCATCCTGGGTGTGGACAAGGATGGCCTGGAGTGGTACCAGGTCTCGCTGGGCGGCTCCGACGGCTCCGCGCTGAGCGGCGCCTCGGTGCCCGGCAAGGTGGTGGGCCCTTCGTTCACGGGCGCCGAAGTCCCCGAGGTCATTGAAGCGGTGCTCGACACCTACCGCCAGTTGCGCGAAGACGGTGAAACCTTTATCGCGACCCTGCGCCGCGTCGGCATGGAGCCCTACAAGGCCGCCGCCAAGGCCGCACGCTTTGCCCCCAACACCGTCGCGCACTGAAAGGAATGACGATGAAACTGCTGCCTTTCAACGAACACAGCGGCACCGAACAAGCCGGTGTCCTGGCCATCGCGAACGACGCCGATCCTTTCGAGGTCTCGCTGGCCGGCGTTGTGCGCATAGACCTGCACTTCCCGAAATTCACCGACGGCCGCGCCTACAGCCAGGCCTTTTTGCTGCGCCGCCGCCGTGAATTTAAGGGCGAGATTCGCGCCACCGGCGACGTGCTGGTGGACCAGCTGGCGCAGATGGAGCGCAGCGGCTTTGACACCGCAGTGCTGCGCGCCGACCAGGACATAGCCGTCGCCGAGCGCGTGCTGGCCAGCTACCCCGGCTACAGCGCGGGCCGCTACCAGGGCGACGCAGTGCACATTGCCCCCCACTTCAAGGAAGCGGCTGCCGCCTGAACACCATGAGCCTCGATCTTGCAAAAATCAACGCGGAACTCGGCCACAACGCGCAGGGCCTGGTGGCCTGGGCTGTGGGACTGGGCCGTCCCGCCATCGTCACCACCAATTTCCGCCCCTTTGAGGCGGTGATACTGCACATGGTGACGCGCGCCAATCCCCGCGTTCCCGTGGTCTGGATGGACAACGGCTACAACACCGAGGCCACCTACCGCTTCGCCGACGAAGTGACAAAGCTGCTCAAGCTGGACCTGCATATTTACCTGCCGCGCCGCTCCCGTGCTCACCGCGAGGCCGTGGAAGGCCCGACCCCGGCGCTGGACGATCCACGCCACGCGGCCTTCACTGAAGAGGTGAAACTCGAGCCCTTTGCCCGCGCCCTGCGCGAAACCGCCCCCCAGGTCTGGTTCACGGCCTTGCGCGCCACCGATACCGCGGTGCGCGCCCAGATGGACCCGGTCAGCGTCAACCCCGACGGTCTGATCAAGGTTGCGCCGCTACTGCACTGGTCTTCCAAAGACCTCTACCAGTACTGCGAAATCAACGGCCTGCCCAACAACTTCGACTATGTGGACCCCACCAAGGGCGAGGACAACCGCGAGTGCGGTCTGCACCTTGCGCACTGACGGCCCCCTCCCGATGTCCCCCCATGCCCCACCTCGCAGACCTATGAACGCCCGCACACCCTCTCACTTGCTGCCAGCCGACCCGGCGATTTCCATCGCACGGCTGTCCAACTCCCACCTCGATGCGCTGGAAGAGGAAACCATCTTCATCCTGCGCGAAGTGGCCGCGGCCTTTGAGCGCCCGGCCCTGCTGTTTTCGGGCGGCAAGGACTCGTTGGTGATGCTCAAGTGCGCCGAAAAAGCCTTTGGCGTGGGCCGCATCCCCTACCCGCTGCTAATGATTGACACCGGCCACAACTTCCATGAAGTGACCGATTTCCGCGATTTCCGCGCCAAGGAACTGGGCGCCGAGCTGATCGTGCGCAATGTCGAGGACTCGATGAGACGCGGCACCGTGCGCCTGGCCCATCCGGGCGAATCGCGCAATGTGCACCAGTCGGTCACGCTACTGGAGGCGATCGACGAATTCCGCTTTGACGCGCTGATAGGCGGCGCACGCCGCGACGAAGAAAAAGCCCGCGCCAAGGAGCGGATTTTTTCGCACCGCGACAGCTTCGGTCAGTGGCAACCCAAGGCGCAGCGCCCCGAACTCTGGACGCTGTTCAACACCCGGCTGCAGCCCGGCGAGCACTTCCGCGTGTTCCCGATCTCCAACTGGACCGAACTCGACGTGTGGCAGTACATCGAACGCGAAAAAATCGCGCTGCCTTCGCTGTACTACGCGCACCAGCGCAAGGTGGTCGAGCGCAAGGGCCTGCTGGTGCCGGTAACCGAGCTGACCCCCGCGCGCGACGGCGAACAAATCGTTGAAAAAACCGTGCGCTTTCGCACCGTAGGCGACATCACCTGCACCTGCCCGGTGGACAGCCCCGCCGCCACGGCCGCCGAAATCGTGATTGAAACACTGGCCGCCGACGTGAGCGAGCGCGGCGCCACGCGCATGGACGACAAGACCTCCGACGCATCGATGGAAAAGCGCAAGAAAGACGGGTATTTCTGATGAGCACGACTGATTTAACCGCCGGCGACGTGAAACTCGCGCCCCCCGGCCAGAACGACCTGAAGCCGGCGCTGAAATTCATCACCTGCGGCTCGGTCGACGACGGCAAGAGCACCTTGATAGGCCGCCTGCTGGTGGACAGCCGCGCGGTGCTGCAGGACCACCTGGCCGGCGTGCAGCGCGGCGGCGAGACCGACCTGGCCCTGCTGACCGACGGCCTGTCGGCCGAACGCGAGCAAGGCATCACCATCGACGTGGCCTACCGCTACTTCGCCACCGAAAGCCGCAAGTTCATCATCGGCGACGCGCCCGGCCATGAGCAGTACACCCGCAACATGGTGACGGCCGCCTCCAGCGCCGACGCCGCCGTGGTGCTGGTCGACGCCACCAAGCTGGACTGGAAAAACCCCTCGCTGGAGCTGCTACAGCAAACCCGCCGCCATTCGCTGCTGGTCAACCTGCTGCGCGTGCCCTCCATCGTGTTCGCGGTGAACAAGCTCGACGCCGTGGAAGACCCGGCGCTGGCATTCAAAAACATAGCTGCGGCCCTGGCCGCCTTCGCCCAGGCCGCGCGCATCCCGGTGAAAGCAACCGTGCCGGTGTCGGCCCTCAAGGGCTACAACGTGGTCGACGGCAAGCCCGGCTGGTGCGGCTACGAAGGCCTGTCGCTGCTGCAGCTGCTGGAACACCTGCCCGTCACGGCCGCCGAAAGCACCGAGGCCTTTTCGTTTCCGGTACAGTGGGTCGAAAAATTTTCGTCCTCGTCCGACACCTCGCAGGGCCGCCGTGTCTTCTGGGGCCGTGTTGCCACCGGCGGCGTGCAGCCCGGCCAGAGCGTGACCATACTGCCCAGCGGCAAGACGGCGGTGGTGGCCCAGGTGCTGGACCATACCCGCCAGCCCAAGACCATCCTGGCCGGCCACAGCGCAGGCATCGTGCTGGACCACGAAGTCGACGTGTCGCGCGGCGACTGGCTGCTGGCCGTGGACAGCTTCGAGCCCTCGCGCGAAATCTCGGCCACCGTGGCCTGGATGGACGACGAGCCGCTGGTCGCGGGCCGCGTCTACTGGACGCTGCACGGCCACCGCTGGGTCAAGGCCAAGGTCAAACGCATCGTGCACAAGCTCGACGTAAACACCCTGGCCGAGGAAGACGCCAGCGAGCTGCCGCCCAATGCCATAGGCCACATCGAACTGAGCCTG
The DNA here is from genome assembly GCF_047303325.1 of Polaromonas sp. CT11-55. Lineage (NCBI taxonomy): Bacteria > Pseudomonadati > Pseudomonadota > Betaproteobacteria > Burkholderiales > Comamonadaceae > Polaromonas > Polaromonas sp. CT11-55. The sequence continues at coordinate 21,431 of NZ_JBKBEX010000019.1, forward strand.
CAGGAGCCGCTGGCCACCCTGCCCTATGCGCGTTCGCGCATCCTGGGCTCGCTGGTGCTGGTGGACACGGCCTCGCACAGAACCTCGGGCGCGGCGCTGGTCCTTTGAGCCGGCCTCCACGCGAAGCACCCGCTTCGCGTTCTTTGATAACCCTGTTGGCGGAAACCTCTTAAAATCAAGGGTTTCCACCGACCAGCCTAGAAAAAACATGACCCACATCGTCTCCGAATCCTGCATCCGCTGCAAATACACCGACTGTGTGGATGTTTGCCCCGTGGACTGCTTCCGCGAAGGCCCCAACATGCTGGTGATCGATCCGGACGAGTGCATTGACTGCGCCGTCTGCATTCCCGAATGCCCCGTGAACGCCATCTATGCCGAGGAAGACGTGCCGGCGGACCAGATCGCCTTCATCAAGCTCAATGTGGAATTGAGCCGCGCCGAGGGCTGGAAAAGCATTACCAAGCGCAAGGACGCTTTGCCCGACGCCGAGGAATGGAAAGACAAGACGGGCAAACTGTCCGAATTGATCCGCTAAGCCGACCCGGGGCCGCCGGCCCCAGGCCCTTCCCGGGCCGCCACGCGCCTTGCCGGGCGCCCCAGGAACCATGGAACCCCAACTGAACCAAGAAGTGATCAACACCGCAGCCGAGCACGACGGCCCCATCGAAACCGATGCGGTGATCGTGGGCGCCGGGCCCGTGGGACTGTTCCAGGTGTTCGAGCTGGGCCTGCTGGAGATCAAGGCGCATGTGATCGACTCGCTGGCTTACCCCGGCGGCCAGTGCATAGAGCTTTACCCCGACAAGCCGATTTACGACATTCCCGCCGTGCCCATGTGCACCGGCAGGGAACTGACCGACAGCCTGCTCAAGCAGATCGAGCCTTTCGGCGCGACTTTTCATTTCGGCCAGGAAGTCAGCACGGTCGAACGGCAGCAGGACGGCCGCTTTTTTGTCGAAACCTCCAAGGGCACGCGCTTTCTGACCAAGACGATTTTCATCGCGGCGGGCGTGGGCGCCTTCCAGCCCAAGCTGCTGCGCGTCGATGGCCTGGAGCAATTTGACGACAGCCAGCTGTTCTACCGTGTGAAAAACCCGGCCGACTTTGCCGGCAAAAACCTGGTCATCGTGGGCGGTGGCGACTCCGCGCTCGACTGGGCGCTGAACTTCGCGGCCGCTGGCCCCAACAAGGCCGAGAGCGTGATCCTGGTCCACCGGCGTGACGGCTTCCAGGCCGCGCCCGCCAGCGTGGCCAAGATGCGCGAACTCTGCGACGCTTACGAGATGCAGTTCATCGTGGGTCAGGTCACCGGCTACGAAGAAAAGCAAGGCCGGCTCACCGGCGCCAAGGTCACCGGCTCCGACGGTATCACGCGCGTGGTGCCGCTGGACGTGCTGCTGGTGTTCTTCGGCCTGTCGCCCAAGCTGGGGCCGATTGCCGACTGGGGCCTGGACATCGAACGCAAGCAGCTCAAGGTGGACACCGAAAAATTCTCCACCAACATTCCCGGCATCTTCGCGGTGGGCGACATCAACACCTACCCCGGTAAAAAGAAGCTGATCCTGAGCGGCTTCCACGAATGCGCACTGGCGGCCTTCGGCGCTGCGCCCTTCATCTTCCCCGACAAAAAAATCCACCTGCAATACACCACGACCAGCCCGAAACTGCACAAGGTGTTGGGCGTTGAGTCGCCGGTGTTTGACGACTGAGCCGGGCAACCCCCCGTCCCTCCAAAAAGCCCGCCATGCGCGGGCTTTTTATTGCCTGCAGAAGCAGGCACGAATCCACCCTACAATTTACGCAGCGCCCGCAAGGGTGCCTTCGCTGGGGGTGTTGCCGCGGTTCGTGATTGCGAACGGCGGCGGCTGAGAAAGTCCCTTTGAACCTGATTTGAGGTAATCCTCGCGCAGGGAAGCATGTTCCGGATGCCCGCAGCGCCTGCGGGCTTCAAGCAGGCCGACCTGGCATTGAAGATCGGAACTGCTGATGACCACAACCTCTACTTCCGCCGCCGGCAACACCGCGCTCACACCACTGCCCGCAGGCGACCGCCTGTTCGGCTGGAGCGACCATGCCGCGCTCTGGCTCAGCCTGGGCGTGGGCCTGCTGGTCATGCAGATAGGCGCCTACCTGGTGCCGGCCCTGGGCACACAAACGGCGCTGGCGGTGATCGTCTGCGGCTCCATCCTGGGCGCGGGCCTGCTGGCCTGGACGGCGAAGATCGGCTGCGACAGCGGACTTTCGAGCGCCGGGCTGATGCACGCCACTTACGGCAGCAGCTTCGCGCGCCTGCCGGTGCTGCTCAACATCGTGCAACTGATAGGCTGGACCACCTTCGAGCTTGTGGTGATGCGCGACGGCACCATCGCCATCGCCCGCCAGTCCGGCAGCTTTGCGGGTGCCGCATGGCCCCTTCTGGCCACCCTGCTCTGGGGCGCGGTGCTGCTGGCGCTGCTGTCGGGCTCCATGGTCAGGCTGGTGCGCAAATTCATAGGCCGTTGGGGCCTGCCGCTGGTCATCGCTTCGCTGCTGTGGCTGAGCTGGCAATTCCTGGCCAAGGCCAACAGCCAAGGCCTGGCCGCGCTGTGGAACCGCCCCGGCGAAGGCGGCATGAGTACGCTGTCAGCGCTGGACCTGGTGATCGCGATGCCGGTTTCCTGGCTGCCGCTGGTGGCCGATTTCGCGCGCCACGGGCGCGACGGCAACAGCGCCCTGCGCGGCACCTGGCTGGGTTATGCGATTGCCAATATCTGGTGCTACGCGCTGGGCGTGCTGGTGGCCATCACAACGCCCAGCACCGACCTGGTCGCAGCGCTGCTGCTGGCGCAAGGCGGGCTGGTCGCACTGGGGCTGATCCTGATCGACGAAGTCGACAACGCTTACGGCGACCTGTACTCGGGCTCGGTGGCCGGCCACAGCCTGAAGCCGGCCTGGAGCGTGCGCCGCTGGGGCGTGGGCCTGGCCCTGCTGTGCACCGCGCTGGCGCTGGTGCTGCCCATGCACAGTCTGGAGCCGTTTTTGCTGATGCTCAGCTCGGTGTTCGTGCCCTTGTACGGCGTGATCCTGGCGCGGCTGGCCGGCACGCCCCATATCGCCGCGCTAGTCGCCAGGCGCAAGGTCAATCCCAGCGCCGTCGCGATCTGGCTCCTGGGCATTGTTTGCTACCACCTGTGCGCCAAGCTGGCGCCCGACTGGGGTGCGGCATTGCCGACGCTGGTGCTGACCTTTGCCCTGGCGCGGCTCACGCGAGCCGACGCTACCGGCGCTTCGGGCGCTAGCGCAGCGGCTTGAGCCGCATCGCGAGGGGCGCGTGGCCGTGATTCAGCGGCCCGCTGCCCTCGCCCGTGCACACCCGGGCGCCGGCCTGCAGCGCCGCGCGCACATAGGTGCGCGCCAGCAGCACGGCTTCCAGCAGGGGCTGGCCCAGCGCCAGGTGGGCTGCAATCGCGGATGACAGCGTGCAGCCCGTGCCGTGGGTATTAGGGCTGGGAATGCGCGGCCCGCGCATCCAGTGCAGTTCGCCGCTTTGCGTTGCCAGCAGGTCGCTGACGACATCGCCGGGCAAATGCCCGCCCTTGAGCAGCACGGCGCGCGCGCCTTTGGCCAACAGTTCCTGCGCCGCGGCCTGCATGGCTTCTTCATCGGCTAGCGGCCGGCCGACCAGCAACGCCGCTTCATCGAGATTGGGCGTTACCACCAGCGCACGCGGAAACAGCTCACGCACCAGTACCGCGATGGCCGGGTTGTCGATCAACACCGCACCGCTGGTAGCGACCATGACCGGGTCCAGCACCACGTTTTGCAACGCGTGGCGGTCTATGGCCTCGGCCACGGTCTGCACGATGTCCGGTGCGTGCAACATGCCTATCTTCACCGCGTCCGCGCCTATGTCTTCGACGACGGCGTCAATCTGGTCGCTCAGCATTTGCGGCGGCACGCCGTGGATAGCACGCACCCCGCGCGTGTTCTGCGCCGTCAAGGCGGTGATGGCCGTCATGCCGTAGCAGCCCAGCGCGGCAAAGGTTTTAAGGTCGGCCTGGATGCCGGCCCCGCCGCCGCTGTCGGAACCCGCGATGCTCAGAACGCGGGGATATTCGTGATCAAAAAGAGTGTCGGTCATTGGCTTTATCCGTGATTCTGGGTATGGTCGCACAGCGACCTCAGTGTGGCGGCTGCCGCACGCGGATCGTCGGCGGCGCACAGCGCACTCACCACGGCCAGGCCGTCGGCACCGGCGCGCAGCACCTCGCGTGCGTTGCCGGCGTGGATGCCGCCTATGGCCACCAGCGGCAATCGGGTGGCGGCCCGCACAACGGCCAGCCCTTCCAGGCCCCAGGGATCTTTGGTGTCGGTTTTGGTGGGGGTCGAAAAAACCGGGCTCACGCCCAGGTAGTCGACCGGCAGCGCCGCGCTTTGCCGCACGTCGTCCATGGACTCGACCGACCAGCCGATGAACACACCGGGCGGCAGCAGCTTGCGCGCCTCGTCGGCCGGCAGGTCGTTCTGCCCCAGGTGCACGCCGTCGGCGCCGCAAGCCAGGGCGATGTCGATGCGGTCGTTGATGACCAGCGGTATGCCCTGGGGCGCGAGCAGTGCTTTCAGAATCAGGGCTTGGGCCAGGAATTCGCGCGTGCCCAGCTGCTTTTCGCGCAGTTGCACACAGCTGACTCCGCCCTGCACGGCCTCGGCCACTACGTCGGCCAAGGGCCGGTCGCGCATCAACCCCTGGTCGGTGACCAGGTAAAGCCGCAAGGCCTCGGGCTTCAATCGCGCCATGTCCTCGTCCCTCAACCGTTCGCCACTTCCAGTTTCAAGCGGGCGGTGAAGGTGGCTTTGTCCAGCAGTTGCAACTCGTCGAGCAGTTGCACGGCCATGCTGCCCACGCCCAGGCCGCGCGCCTGGGTTTTTTCCGCCGCCACTTCGCCGGCAAGGCCCAGCAAAGCCATCGCAGCGGTGGTCGCGCGCCAGGCATCGGGCTGCACCGCGCAGAACGCGCCAATCAGGGCTGTGGCCGAGCAGCCGACGCCTGTGATGCGGGTCATCCAGGAATGGCCGTTGGAAAGCCGGGCCCAGCGGTGTCCGGCATCCAGGATATGGTCGGTCTCGCCGCTCACGCAGACCACGCCCTCGGTGCGCGCGGCCAGAGCCCGCGCGGCATCCAGCGCATCCCCGGCCGCGGCCCCGCTGTCGACACCGCGCGTTTTCACGGTGGCGCCGGCCGTGCTCATGATTTCAGAGCCATTGCCGCGAACCACGGTGGGTGCGGCGACGGCCAGCAGGGCCTTCAGCGCGGAATTGCGGTATGGCGTGGCGCCCGCGCCGACCGGGTCGAGCACGCAGGGAGTCCCGCGCGCCGAGGCGGCTGCCAACGCCAGCTTCATGCTCTCAACCCAGTAGGGGTCCAGTGTGCCTATGTTCAGCACCAGCGCCTGGGCGATGCCCACCATGTCGCGGACCTCTTCATGCGCATGCGCCATGACGGGCGAAGCGCCCGCGGCCAGCAGCACATTGGCGTTGAAGTTGATCACCACCAGGTTGGTGATGCAGTGCACCAGCGGCGAACGCTCGCGAACCGACGCGATGTCGGCCCAGAGATCTGCGGCGGAAAGAGTGGAGGCCATTTGCGGTCGCTAGAGGTAGTGGTAATGGCGGGCTGTGCGGTGCTACGGATGGGCTGCAGCCCGCGCCGATGGGGAGCCGGAGGTCTTGCCGGGTCATTATCGCGGAATGCCCCATCGGGGGAAGCCGCTTCATTCGCGCGACAAAGGCCATGGACCCCAGTTTTTGCCGATACCCGAGCTTCCCTTGGATTTCCGCAACGCCTTGCGTTATGCTTTTCGAATCCAGTTCGAAAAGCCATACCGGCAAGAACATCTCACTCCAAAGCCCAAAGTCATGAGCCAAACCCCGGTCCACGAATTTCATAACCAGGAACTTCTGGAAGTCATTCCCTGGGGAGCCAGCAAACTGATTGAAGTGGGCTGCAGTTCAGGCGCCCTGGCAAGAGAGTTCAAGAAAATATCGCCGGGCTGCCACTATTTCGGGATCGAGATCGATCCTGACTACGCCAAGCTGGCGGACCGATATTGCAACGAGACCCAAGTCATGGACATCGAGGCTGCCGACGATGCATTCTGGAAAAAACAGACAGACAGAGACTGCTGGATCTTCGGCGACTGCCTGGAACATCTGAGGGATCCCTGGAATATCCTGCGAAAAGTCCGCCAGGCCATGCCTGCGGGGGCCAACATCGCAGCCTGCATTCCCAATGCACAGCACTGGTCGCTTCAGGCCCGGTTGAGCATAGGGGATTTGCGCTACGAGGAAAGCGGCTTGCTGGACAAAACCCATTTGCGGTTTTTTACCAGGCAAACCATCCTGGAAATGTTTCACAATACCGGTTTCACCGTCACCGAGTGTGTTCCCAGAATTATCTTCCCGGAGCCCGCGAGGGAGCAATTTCTTCCCGTCATCCAGCAGCTCGCAAAGCTGGCGGGAGCAGACCCACAAGCCGCCGCGGAGGATGCAATACCCATTCAGTACGTTGTCAGGGCCGAACCCCGATAGCGCCAGCCCTGTCTGAATAACCCGCGAAAGCTAAGACCAGACCTTCAGCATCTGCGCCTGGCTTACGTACGGGAAATCTACCTGTTCGATCAGGCCGTCATCCGACTTTTCCGGCAGATGATCCTTGTATTTTTCCTGGAATCTGCTCGCATAGGTCTTATAGACACCCTCAAAATCTCCGACAGTTGATTTGTGGGCAATCAAGATGTCCTTGCATACCGCTATGTCAAAGCCGCGCAGAAAGGCGGCATAGCTGAAGTCCGTGTCGTATCCGTGGAAACCGTCGAAGGTTTCTTCATCGAATCGCACTGATTCGACGACACGACGCCTGGCCGCGATAAAAAAACCGTCCAGCGCCTGTATTCCCTCAACCTGCGCCAACTCCGGGCCGCCCCATACCGAAACATGGAAGAGTTCACTGGGCCATGCATTGGCAACCGGGTATGCAATCACCCCGTGGATATGAGGATCACCGCTGCTCATCCATTTGCTGTCTTTAAGCCGGGTCGTACCGGCGCAGCCGACGACATCAAAAGTCTGCAAATGCTTGCGAAGCAGGCTGGAGAAACTCGGCGAGATGATTTCAATGTCGTCATGGCAAAAAATCAGAATATCACCTCGACTTTTCTTGACGCCCCTGTTGTACCCCTCGCACAGTGACTTGGCATCATGGATTCCGATGATTTCATACGGTGAATCACCGAAACGCTCCCTTAAGTTGCCGCACACCAGCTCGTACTTGACCGGATCGATGCTGCAGATGATGACGGACACCAGTGAATCTTTTTTCTCCGCTTCGTTGGCATCAACGCCATGGTCGACCAGATTCCGGGAAACCCCTGCAAAACGGGCGCTAGTACGGTAAATCAGCCCCGCAAGAAGGAGTGCCGCGAGTATGAGCACAGCCGGCAGATACTTTTGCCACAGCAAACATAAGCCCAGTGCGATAGCGCAGCACGCCCAAAAAACTCTAAAAATGATTCTGCGGATTACCCAGTTCCGGGTTGGAACGTTTGTTTGGACAGATTGCATATTGGTGTAGGTTATCACCGGCCAGGAGCGTGCTTTTCGCATGGAACACCGCACTGCACGGCCATGTATAAAGCCGTGCGCACCGGGACTTGCAAGCCCAATCCGCTCAGCGAAACCGGGAATGCTATCAATACAATAGCTAAGTACGCCCATCATTCCCTTGACCTGTTCCCCCTGCACAAAGAAGTCACCGGATAAATAACTCGGGCTTAAAAAGCGTAAAAATTGACGCTATAATCTAAGGCTGCATTCCTCAATAGCTCAGTTGGTAGAGCGCCGGACTGTTAATCCGTAGGTCCCTGGTTCGAGCCCAGGTTGAGGAGCCAGTGAATTTCCGAAATGGGCACCCTTGTGGTGCCCATTTCTTTTTCCGCGGCCCAAGTCCGCAATGCCTTTTTCGCCGCAAGCAGGCCGCTAGGCGCATCAGCGGCGCCATCGTCTGCCGGCCTTGCCGCCGCAACCCACTCGGCTACCATGTGCGCATGCCCTTCCCGGCCTGCTGTCTCCGCTGTTTCGTGCCGATGCGCTTCTAAGCCATGGGAAAACTCCCGCGCCCCGTCCCCTGGCTTGCCGCCGGCGAAAGCTTTCCGCCACTCGAGGAAGCCTGGGGCCATCACGACCCGGCCCCCGGCCTGCTGGCTGCCGGTGCCGCATTGGACGTGCCAACACTGGTGCAGGCCTATTCGCAGGGTATTTTTCCGTGGTTCAGCCTGGGCCAGCCGCCGCTGTGGTGGAGTCCCGATCCCCGCATGGTCTTGCAGACGCGGCATTTCAGGCTGCATCGTTCGCTGCGCAAAACGCTGACCCGCTTCCAGGCCCAAACCGGTTGCGAGCTTCGTTTTGACAGCACCTTCGAGCGCGTCATCAATGCCTGCGCGAGCAAACCCCGCGAGGGCCAACCGGGCACCTGGATTGTCCCGGACATGGTCCAGGCCTACAGCAGCCTGCATCGGGCCGGCCATGCCCATAGCGTAGAGACCTGGGTGGACGGCGAACTGGCCGGCGGCCTTTACTGCGTCAACCTGGGCCGCATGGTGTTCGGCGAATCGATGTTCGCCCATCAGACCGACGCATCCAAAATTGCGCTGGCTGCGCTGGTGGCTTTTTGCCGCGCCCACGAAATGACCATGATCGACTGCCAGCAAAACACCCGGCACCTGGCCTCGCTGGGAGCGAGTGAGATCAGCCGCGCAGAATTTGTCACCCATCTCGCCCGGAGTGTTGGCAAAACCGCACCCCTCTGGGAGTTCAAACCCGTATACTGGAATCAGCTTCTGACGACGGGAATGACAGACCTACCGTGACGCACCTCAAAGACCTGCCCCTGCAAACCTTGCAGTTCTATGCAACGGCACCCTATCCCTGCAGTTACCTGCCGGGCAAGCAGGCCCGCTCGCAGGTCGCAACGCCGAGCCACCTGATTCACAACGACGCCTATTCGGACCTGGTGACCAACGGCTTTCGGCGCAGCGGCATGTTCACCTACCGCCCCTACTGCGACGGCTGCCAGGCCTGCGTGCCGCTGCGGGTGCCCGTCAAGCTCTTCAGCCCCGACCGCAGCCAGCGCCGCGCCTGGAACCGGCACCACACGCTGCACGCCCGCATCCTCAAGCTGTGCTTCATGCCCGAGCACTACCAGCTCTACCTGCGCTACCAGAACGGCCGCCACGCCGGCGGCGGCATGGACCACGACAGCATCGACCAGTACACCCAGTTCCTGCTGCAAAGCCGCGTCAATTCGCGCCTGGTGGAGTTCCGCGAAACCCTGCCCAATGGCGAACCGGGCGCGCTCAAGATGGTATCCATCCTCGACGTGCTGGAAGACGGGATTTCGGCTGTCTATACTTTTTATGAGCCCGACGCCCGCGCAAGCTACGGCAACTACAGCGTGCTCTGGCAAATCGAGCAGGCACGGCGCCTGGAACTGCCCTATGTTTACCTGGGTTACTGGATCGCCGAAAGCCCGAAGATGAATTACAAGGCGGGATTCAGGCCCAACGAAGTGTTGCTGGACGGCCGCTGGGTGCTTTCCACTACACCTGCAACGGCCAGCCAGGGTGCCGGCGAACATCCCGACCCGGCTTAAGCCTGCCGCCTCGCATGCGTCACCAGACGCATCTGCATTTCACAGGGTAAAATTTGCAGCAGAAAGCCTGCACATGAAAAAGCCCGACTCCGCCCCTTCCGCCACACCGACCGTCCAGGTCATCGAGAGAATGTTCACGCTACTCGAAATCCTGGCAAACCGCGAGGAGGCCTTGTCGCTCAAGGAAATCAGCGAAAAATCGGGCCTGCACCCCTCCACGGCCCACCGCATCCTGAACGACCTGGCCACCGGCCGTTTTGTCGACCGCCCCGCGGCGGGCAGCTACCGGCTGGGCATGCGCCTGCTTGAGTTGGGCAACCTCGTGAAGGCGCGCCTGGATGTGCGCGAAGCGGCGCTGATTCCCATGCGCGAATTGCACAAGATCACCCAGCAGCCGGTGAACCTGAGCATGCGCCAGGGCGACGAAATCGTGTACGTGGAACGCGCCTACAGCGAGCGTTCCGGCATGCAGGTGGTGCGCGCCATAGGCGGCCGTGCGCCGCTGCATTTAACGTCTGTGGGCAAGTTGTTCCTGGCCTTTGACGACCCGCAGCGCCTGCGCACCTATGCGACGCGTACCGGGCTGTCGGGGCAGACGCGCAACAGCATCACCCAATTGCCGGTGCTCGAGCGCGAGCTCTCCAAGGCGCGCCAGTACGGCATCGCGCGCGACAATGAGGAACTGGAACTGGGAGTGCGCTGCATGGCCGCCGGCATTTACGACGACCAGAACAAGCTAGTGGCGGGTTTGTCGATTTCAGCGCCGGCGGACCGGCTTGACGAGCACTGGCTGCCCAAGCTGCAGGCAACGGCCAATGAGATTTCAGCGGCGCTGGGCTACAGGCCCAAATAGAAAAAGAAAGAGCCGCCTTTAGCGTTGCCCGCGGCGGAAATACTCAGCCGTTGACTTGCTTGACGGAAGCGCTGACATTGACCTTGGGCTCGGTCACCGGGTTGGACTCCACCCAGCGGCGCACGCGCTCGGCATCACCCAGGCGGCTGAGCTTGCCGGCGGAATCCAGGAACACCATGATCAGCTTGCGGCCCGCGATTTTAGTCTGCATGACCAGGCACTGGCCGGCTTCGGAGATATAGCCGGTTTTCTGCAGACCGATGTCCCACTCGGGGTTCTTCACGAGGCGGTTGGTGTTGTTGTACTGCAGTGTGCGGTTGCCGACGGCGACCTGGTAACCGGTGGAGGTCGACAGCTCGCGCAGCATGGGATCGCCGTGAGCGGCATTGACCAGCGTTGCCAGGTCTTGCGCACTTGACTGGTTGCGGCTGGAGAGGCCTGTTGGCTCGACGTAGCTGGTGTCGGTCATGCCCAGCATCTTGGCCTTGGCGTTCATCAGGCTCACGAAGGTGGCCATGCCGCCGGGATAGGTGCGTCCCAGGGCATGCGCCGCACGGTTTTCGCTGGACATCAGGGCCAGATGCAGCAGTTCACCGCGGGTCAGTGTGGTGCCGACCTTCAGACGCGAGCTGCTGCCTTTTTCAGTGTCCACGTCATCCTGTGTCACGGTGATCAACTCATCCATGGGCAGCTTGGCGCCGCTGATGATGACGCCGGTCATCAGTTTGGTGAGGGACGCGATAGGCAGCACGGCATGGTCGTTCTTGCTGAACAACACTTCGCGCGTGTCCTGGTCAATCACCAATGCCACGCTGGACTTGAGTTCCAGCGGATCCTGCGCGCTGTGCAGGCCGGCGATCTGGCCGAAAGACGGTTTGGCCGGCACCGAAGCGCGGATGATGCTGCGGCGCTTGGTACCTGCAACAAAACGTACGCTCTTGCGCGTGGAGACAATCTTTTTGGAAGCCGCCGCCTTCGAAGAAGCGTGCTGCTTTTTGACAATGGTATTTTTGGCGGTCGCCGCATTGGCGGCGGGCACTGCAAAGGCGGCTATCAAAGCCACGAATCCAACGATTTTTAATGCGCGATTGAAAATCTGATGAGACATGGTGAATATTGCCTGCGTGGGATTGCAATGATGGGATGGCTGGAGTGTATACAAATAGAAAAAGTCACGCAATATCAAAAACTTGCGTGACTTTCCTAAAAATACACTCAATTCGTGCGATTTTTCCGCTTGGCCTCCTGGTTTGCACCCAGACTCATCGCCAAGTCGTTGAATTTAAACGACTTTATTTTCCGAATTGTTACATCATCCCTGCGCGGCTACCCGGTCAGCTTTACTTTGGAGCTTGTTCAGCGCGCTCAGATACGCTTTGGCCGAGGCCACCACGATGTCCGGATCGGCACCCACCCCATTGACAACCCGTCCGCTGTTCTGCAGGCGCACCGTGACCTCCCCCTGGCTTTCCGTCGACCCGCTGATGGCGTTCACGGAGTAAAGCACCATCTCGGCACCGCTTTTGACGTGTGATTCGATGGCTTTGAGGGAAGCGTCCACGGGGCCGTTGCCGTCCGACTCGCCTTTGACTTCCTTGCCGGCCACCGTGAACACGACGCTGGCCTGGGGGCGCTCACCGGTTTCACTGTGCTGCGACAGGGATACAAAGCCGTACTGCTCGTTATCATGCGAAGCGCTTTCATCGCTGGCCAGAGCCAGGATGTCTTCGTCGAAAATTTCGCTCTTGCGGTCGGCGAGTTCCTTGAATTTGGCGAAAGCGTTATTGATGTCCGCTTCGCTTTCCATGGAAACACCAAGCTCGAGCAGACGTTGCTTGAAAGCGTTGCGTCCGCTCAGTTTTCCCAGCACGATCTTGTTGGCGCTCCAGCCCACGTCCTCGGCACGCATGATTTCATAGGTGTCACGCGCCTTGAGTACACCATCCTGGTGAATGCCGGAGGCATGGGCAAACGCGTTGGCGCCGACGACAGCCTTGTTCGGCTGCACCACAAAGCCGGTGGTCTGGCTCACCATGCGGCTGGCCGCGAGAATGTGCTGGGTGTCTATGCCCAGGTCCAGGCCGAAATAATCCTTGCGGGTCTTGACGGCCATCACCACCTCTTCGAGCGAACAGTTGCCGGCGCGCTCGCCCAGGCCGTTGATGGTGCATTCCACCTGACGCGCGCCGCCGATTTTCACGCCGGCCAGCGAGTTGGCGACGGCCATGCCCAGGTCGTTGTGGCAGTGAACCGACCAGACGGCCTTGTCGCTGTTGGGAATGCGCTCGCGCAGGTTCTTGATGAAGTTGCCGTAGAGCTCGGGGATGGCGTAGCCCACGGTGTCGGGCACGTTGATGGTGGTTGCGCCCTCCTTGATCACGGCCTCCAGCACGCGGCACAGGAAATCAGGGTCGGAGCGGTAGCCGTCTTCGGGGCTGAACTCGATGTCGCCCATCAGGTTCTTGGCAAAACGCACCGAAAGCTTGGCCTGCTCGAACACCTGGTCGGGTGTCATGCGCAGCTTCTTTTCCATGTGCAGGGGGCTGGTTGCCAGGAACAGGTGCAGCCGCCCGGAAGCGGCCGGTTTCAAGGCCTCGGCGGCACGAGAAATGTCCCTGTCATTGGCACGCGCCAGCGAACAAACCGTGGAGTCCTTGACGACTTCCGCGATCGCCTTGACGCATTCAAAGTCGCCGTTGGAACTGGCGGCAAAGCCGGCTTCGATCACATCGACCTTCAGGCGCTCCAGCTGGCGAGCGATACGCAGCTTCTCATCCCGGGTCATGGAGGCGCCGGGCGACTGCTCGCCGTCGCGCAGGGTGGTGTCGAAAATAATGAGTTTGTCGGTCATGGTGGGCTCCTGAATCTGAAGATTTTTAGTTGGACGGGGCCAATGCGGCGCAAGGGGTATTTTCGCCGGAAGCCAGGCGCATTTGCGCGCGTTGCCATCCGGACAGGATGGCTTTCAAGGATGCCGAGACGATATTCGCGTCCATGCCGACGCCAAACACCGTATACCGTTCGTCGACGCGCAATTCCAGGTAGGCCACGGCGCGGGCATCGGCACCGGAACCGAGGGCGTGTTCATGGTAGTCCAGCACGCGCACCGTGGTGCCCAGCGCGGCGTTCAAACCGTTGACGAAGGCCTCGATAGGCCCGGCGCCCTGCCCCGCAATCTGCCGCGTCTGGCCGGCGATTTGCACCTGGGCCGTCAAAACCACGCCATCCTCCGAGACGCTTTGCTGGACCTGCGGCGCTTCAGTGCCGGCCATGCCGTATTCGTCCTGAAACAACTGCCACAGATCTTGTGCCGTCAATTCCTTGCCTTCGCTGTCCATTACTGACTGTACGGCCTGGCTGAATTCGATCTGCAGCCGGCGCGGCAATTCGAGGCCATATTCGCTTTCCAGCAAATACGCGATACCGCCCTTGCCCGACTGGCTGTTGACGCGAATCACAGCCTCGTAGCTGCGCCCCAGGTCTTTCGGGTCTATGGGCAGGTAGGGAACGGCCCAGGCGGCGCCTTCTTTTTGAACGGTGAAGGCTTTTTTGATGGCATCCTGGTGGGTGCCGGAAAACGAGGTGTAGACCAGTTCGCCAACATAGGGATGGCGCGGATGCACCGGCAACTGGTTGCAATGCTCCACCGTGCGGCGGATCTCGTCGATATGGGAGAAGTCAAGATTGGGCGCCACGCCCTGGGTGTACAGGTTGAGCGCCACATTGACGATATCGAGGTTGCCGGTGCGTTCCCCGTTGCCGAACAGGCAGCCTTCGACCCGCTGCGCGCCGGCCATCAAGGCCAACTCGGCCGCCGCCACACCGGTGCCGCGATCGTTGTGCGGATGCACCGACAACACCACCGCGTCACGCCTGGCGATGTGGCGGTGCATCCACTCGATCATGTCGGCAAAGACGTTGGGGGTCGAGTGCTCCACCGTGGTCGGCAGATTGATGATGCAGGGGTGTTCGGCCGTGGGCTGCCATACCTCGGTGACCGCATCGACCACACGCTTGGAAAACGCCAGTTCGGTGCCGGAGAAATGCTCGGGCGAATACTGGAAAGTCCACTGCGTTTCGGGCCGGGTACGCGCCAGATCCTGAATCAGCCGCGCATGGCTGGTGGCCAATTCCACGATCTGGTCCGGATCCATGCCCAGGACCACTTCGCGCATCAAGGGCGAAGTGGCGTTGTACAGGTGCACGATCACTCGCCTGGCGCCGGCCACCGCTTCCATGGTGCGGCGTATCAAAGGCTCCTTCGCGGGCGTCATCACCTGGAGGGTGACATCGTCGGGAACCATGTCGTTGTCGATCAGGTGGCGGACAAAATCAAACTCAACCTGCGACGCGGCCGGAAAGCCGACCTCGATCTCCTTGAAGCCGATCCGCAGCAGTTGTCCGTACATCCGTAGCTTGCGCGCTATATCCATGGGCTCGATCAGCGCCTGGTTGCCGTCGCGCAGGTCGGTGCTGAGCCAGACGGGCGCTTGTGTCAGGATAGCGTCGGGCCAGGTACGGTCGCGCAAGCCAATGGGTGCGAAGGCGGGATATTTGCTGGCAGGTTGCTTCAACATGGTTTTCCTCTCTCGAAATCCGAAATCAAGAACCAGCAACCCAAAGAAAAACGGCCCGTTGCTGGTGCAAACGGGCCGTTGAATCAGGTGTACGCGTGCGCTACCGTCTCCGCCCGTTGGCAGATAGCAGTAGTGCTAGCGAAATTTGTTTCATCCGCTCAATGTACCACAATTATTTGTGGAGGCCCCGCTCGTCCGGTTCGTCTGTGGACGTCGATATCACGCTGGTCTGCTGACCCTTGGCCTTGCGCCAGCCGTACAGCACGTAGCCAGAAAGGCCGTAAAGCACGAACAGGCTAAACATCACGGTAGGCGGGTGGATGTTAATCACGGCGATCCCGAGGGCGATCAGCACGATGGCCGCAAAAGGCACGCTGCGTTTCATCTGCACGTCCTTGAAGCTGTAGAACGGCACATTGGTGACCATGGTCAGGCCCGCATAAAGCGTAAGGCCGAAAGTCACCCAGCGCACCTCCATCCCGCTGATGCCGGCATCGGTCATCAGCCAGATAAAGCCAGCCACCAGCGCCGCGGCGGCTGGCGACGGCAGTCCCTGGAAGAAGCGCTTGTCGACCACTGCCGTGTTCACGTTGAAGCGGGCCAGGCGCAACGCGGCGCAGGCACAGTACACAAAAGCGCCTATCCAGCCCCAGCGTCCCAGGCTGGTCAGGGCCCAGACATAAGCAATCAGGGCCGGCGCGGCACCGAAAGACACCATGTCCGAGAGCGAATCCATCTGCTCGCCAAAAGCGCTTTGCGTGTTGGTCATGCGGGCAACCCGCCCGTCCAGGCTGTCGAGGATCATGGCGCAAAACACGCCAATGGCGGCCTGGTCGAAGCGTCCGTTCATGGCCATGACGATGGCATAAAAGCCGCCAAACAAAGCGGCCAGCGTGAAGAGGTTGGGCAATATGTAAATGCCCTTGCGGCGCTTGCGTATCACGACCTCCGAGTCGTTGCCCGCGGATTCTTCGCCATCATGCATAAAAAAACTCCTGAAGCACAGCTGGTGCGCGCAAATAGCTATCAATTCATAGCATCCTAGGACACCACAGAGGAAGCCGGCCTGCCCGCCAGGGGCTCTCAATTGCCGGTTCAAGGCGCCAAGGATACCAAGATCGGTGCCATATAAATTTCCGGAACACGTTCGAGTTTGTGTTTCCCAGAAAAAAAGCCGCGCAGGAACTTTGCGCGGCTTTTTGCAGGACAAGGCCCTGGCGGGCCCACTCCATTAGTTGCGGGTCTGGTCGACCAGCTTGTTTTTGGCGATCCAGGGCATCATCGCGCGCAGCTTTTCGCCCACCACTTCGATCTGGTGCTCGGCGTTGAGGCGGCGGCGGCTCAACAGGGTTGGCGCGCCCGCCTGGTTTTCCAGCAGGAAACTCTTGGCGTATTCGCCCGTCTGGATGTCTTTCAGGCACTTGCGCATGGCGTCCTTCGTGGCCGAAGTCACGATGTTGGGGCCCGTCACATATTCGCCGTACTCGGCGTTGTTCGAGATCGAGTAGTTCATGTTGGCGATGCCGCCTTCATAGATCAGGTCGACGATCAGTTTGAGTTCGTGCAGGCATTCGAAGTAGGCCATCTCAGGCGCGTAGCCGGCTTCCACCAGCGTTTCGAAGCCGGCCTTGATCAACTCGACGGTGCCGCCGCACAGAACGGCCTGCTCGCCGAACAGGTCGGTTTCGGTCTCTTCACGGAAATTGGTTTCAATGATGCCGGCCTTGCCGCCGCCGTTGGCCATGGCATAGCTCAGGGCAAGGTCGCGGGCCTTGCCGGACTTGTCCTGGTGCACCGCCACCAGGTGAGGCACACCGCCGCCCTGGGTATAGGTGTTGCGTACCGTGTGGCCGGGGGCCTTGGGGGCGACCATCCAGACGTCGAGGTCGGCACGGGGAATCACGGCGCCGTAATGGACGTTGAAACCGTGGGCAAACACCAGGGAAGCGCCCTGCTTGATGTTGGGAGCCACGTCGTTCTTGTAGACCGCGCCGATCTGTTCGTCGGGCAGCAGAATCATGACCACGTCGGCGGCTTTGACCGCGTCGGCGACTTCGGCGACCTTCAGGCCGGCCTTTTCAACCTTGGGCCAGGAGGCGCCGCCCTTGCGCAGGCCGACGACCACTTTCACACCGCTGTCGTTCAGGTTTTGCGCGTGAGCGTGGCCTTGGCTGCCGTAGCCGATGATGGCGACCGTCTTGCCCTTGATCAGGCTCAAATCACAATCTTTGTCGTAAAAAACTTTCATTTTTCTCTCCAGAATAGGTATTGGCGAAAATGCCCTTCGACAGGCTCAGGGCGAACGGTAAACGCATATCGCCACTCAAAATCCGTTCGCGTTGAGCCTGTCGAAACGCGCGCACGGACGACTGAAATCAAACCCGCAAAATCCGCTCACCGCGGCCGATGCCGCTGGAGCCGGTTCGCACCGTCTCCAGAATCGCGCTGCGGTCTATGGCCTCCAGGAAAGCATCATTTTTGGACTGGTCGCCGGTCAGCTCGATCGTGTAACTTTTCTCCGTGACGTCGATGATTCGCCCGCGGAATATATCAGCCATGCGCTTCATCTCCTCGCGCTCCTTGCCGACCGCGCGCACCTTGACCATCATGAGCTCACGCTCGGTGTAGGCGCCCTCGGTCAGGTCGACCACCTTGACCACTTCGATCAGGCGGTTCAGGTGCTTGGTGATCTGCTCTATGACGTCGTCGGAGCCCGTGGTCTGTATCGTCATGCGCGACAGGCTTGGGTCCTCGGTCGGGGCGACGGTCAGGCTTTCGATGTTGTAGCCGCGCGCCGAAAACAGGCCGACCACGCGGGAAAGAGCGCCCGGCTCGTTTTCCAGCAAAACTGCAATGATGTGTTTCATAAGAAGATTCCTCTTTTCGCTGCCCTCCCCTGCGCACGGTAATGCGCAGGCTCGGCAGACAATAGATTCGTCAGGTGACGGTGAATGAATGGGTGTTTGGTGGCTTGAGGCTTAAAGGTCTTCCGACCCCAGCAGCATCTCGGTAATGCCCTTGCCGGCCTGCACCATCGGGAACACGTTTTCGGTCGGGTCCGTGCGGAAATCCATGAACACCGTGCGGTCCTTGAGCTTGCGGGCTTCACGCAACGCAGGCTCAACATCCTGCGGCTTTTCAATCAGCATGCCGACGTGGCCGTAGGCCTCGGCCAGCTTGACGAAATTGGGCAGCGCGTCCATGTAGCTGCTGCTGTAGCGCCCGGCGTATTCCACTTCCTGCCACTGGCGCACCATGCCCAGGTAGCGGTTGTTCAGCGACACGATCTTGATCGGCGTGTTGTACTGCAGGCAGGTGGAGAGCTCCTGGATGCACATCTGCACCGAGCCTTCACCCGTGATGCAGAACACTTCCGAGTCGGGCTTGGCGAGCTTGATGCCCATGGCATAGGGAATGCCGACACCCATGGTGCCCAGGCCGCCCGAATTGATCCAGCGGCGCGGTTCGTTGAACTTGTAGTATTGCGCGGCCCACATCTGGTGCTGGCCCACGTCGGACGTGATGTAGGTGTCGGCGTCCTTGGTCAGGTTCCAGAGGGTTTCGACCACGTGCTGGGGCTTGATGACGTCGCCCTTGCCCATGCTGTACTTCATGCAGTCGCGCTTACGCCAGCCTTCGATCGTGTCCCACCAGCCGCCCAGCGCGTTGGCGTCGGGCTTGAGGCCGGACTCCTTGATCATGCTGATCAGCTCGGTCAGCACGTCCTTCACGTCGCCCACGATGGGGATGTCGACCCGCACACGCTTGGAGATGCTCGAAGGGTCGATGTCGATATGGATGATCTTGCGCTCGTTCTGCGCGAAATGCTTGGGATTGCCGATCACGCGGTCGTCAAAGCGGGCGCCGACGGCCAGCAACACGTCGCAGTTCTGCATCGCGTTGTTGGCTTCGATGGTGCCGTGCATGCCCAGCATGCCGAGGAATTTTTTGTCGGTGGCCGGGTAGGCGCCCAGGCCCATCAGGGTGTTGGTGCAGGGGTAGCCCAGCATGTCGACCAGGGTGCGCAGCTCTTGCGAGGCATTGCTGAGCAGCACGCCGCCGCCGGTGTAGATGTAGGGCCGCTTGGCCGAAAGCAGCAGTTGCAGGGCCTTGCGGATCTGCCCGCCGTGGCCTTTGCGAACCGGGTTGTAGGAGCGCATCTCCACGGTTTGCGGGTAGCCGGCATAAGGCACCTTGTTGAAGGACACGTCCTTGGGAATGTCCACCACCACCGGGCCGGGGCGGCCGCTGCGGGCAATGTGAAAGGCCTTTTTCAGGGTCTCGGCCATTTGCCGCGCGTCCTTGACCAGGAAGTTGTGCTTCACGATGGGCCGGGTGATGCCGACGGTGTCGCACTCCTGGAAGGCATCCAGGCCGATGGCGTGGGTGGGGACCTGTCCCGTGATGATGACCATCGGGATGCTGTCCATATAGGCCGTCGCGATGCCGGTCACTGCATTGGTCACGCCGGGACCAGAGGTGACCAGGGCCACGCCCACGTCGCCGGTGGCGCGGGCATAGCCGTCCGCCGCGTGCACGGCCGCCTGCTCGTGGCGCACCAGGATGTGCTGGATCGAGTCCTGCTTGTAGAAGGCGTCGTAAATGTGAAGGACCGCGCCGCCGGGGTAGCCCCAGACGTACTTGACACCCTCAGCCTGAAGCGACTTGATGAGAATTTCCGCGCCGCGGAGTTCCTGGGAATTTGTGTGTGCAGACGCTGCTGCCGCGGAAGCGATTTCCGCCTTGGAGATTTCCATGATGAACCTTTGTGAATTTCTCTAACGAAATACCTTGGGTGCCTCTTCGCCCACTCTTGTGAAGCGGCGTCGAGACTTGAGGCCAGAACCATAAGCGGAAACATAAACCGCCGAGCCATGACCCGTTTGCCTTTTGAATTGCAGGGCATATTATGACATTTCGCGTTGCGCATTGGCCGCAGGTGCCGAAAAAGGGCCGGCCCGGGCCGGCCGTGATGCGATAATTTTCCAGCGGCATCCCAAGGATGCATGCTGATCGGCACAGGCCCCGCGACGACCGCGGGCCATCCCCGCAGCACTGGACGAACCGGAACCCCATACCGTTGGCAACTGAACAAGAACTCTCGGATTTCCTGAAAAACGTTGAAAAACGGGCTTTCAAGCGCAGCATTTACCACGTCAGGGACGAAGAAGCTGCGCTCGACATCGTTCAGGACAGCATGATGAAGCTGGCTCAGCACTACGGCGACAAACCCGCCGCGGAGCTGCCCATGCTGTTCCAGCGCATCCTGGCCAACACCACGCTGGACTGGTTCCGCCGCCGCAAGACCCGAAACGCGCTCTTTTCCAACATGAGCGACTTCGAGTCGGCTGGGGAAGACGGAGATTTCGATCTTCTGGAAACTTTAGAGACCTTGACCAACTCAGAAGGTACGGAGAGCGCCCAAGATGCGACGGAACGGGCTCAAATATTGCGTGAGATCGAACTGCAGGTAAAGGAACTGCCGGGCCGTCAACGGGAAGCCTTTCTGATGCGTTACTGGGAGGAAATGGACGTCGCTGAAACAGCAGCCGCCATGGGCTGTTCAGAGGGTAGTGTCAAAACGCACTGTTCGCGCGCGGTTCACGCTCTTAGCAAAGCCCTGAGCGCCAAAGGTATAAAACTATGACTAATTCACTACAAAAAAGAGCCGATATCCTGCAGGACCGCTTTGGCCTGAAAACCGCCTCCTACCTGTCAGCGGGCGCGGCAGACCTGCCTTACGACATTTCCGAGCGCCTGCGCGCCGCGCGCTTTCAGGCCGTATCCAATCGCAAAGTAGCAAAAGCCCAAACCGCTGGCAGTATTGTGGGCAATGGCGGCAGCGCGGCTCTGACCTGGGGCTCCGACGACGGCCTGAGTTGGTGGGCCCGGATCGGCTCGGTCCTGCCCCTGGTGGCTCTGGTTGTGGGCCTGCTGGTCATCAATTCCATCCAGAACGACAATCGCGCCCAGGAACTGGCCGAAGTCGACGTGGCGCTGCTCACCGACGAACTCCCGCCCGCGGCCTTTGCCGACCCCGGTTTTGTCCAGTACCTCAAAGCAACACGCCAAGCCCCCACGGTCCAATGACCCGTCCAGCAGGCGCCCGGCGCATCTCCCTGCCTCTTGAACCTTCAAGCCGCTTGAAGCTGCAATGGCTGTCGCTCGGGCTTGTGGCGGCCGCCCTGCTGGCTATGCCAGGCTTGGGTTTCGCCCAGGGCCCCAAACCGGCAGCCCCCGCCAGCGCGCCTGCCCCAAAACCCGCCGCAAGCGCACCCGCCAAAGCGGTCGTGTCCAAGCCCACCTGGGCGGAACTCAGCCCCATGCAGCAGAAGGCGCTCGCGCCCCTGGCTTCGAGCTGGCACGATATCAGCGAGCAGCAAAAGCGCAAATGGCTGGAAATCTCCAAAAACTACCCCTCGCTGCCGCCTGAAGGCCAGGCCAACCTGCACAGCCGCATGAACGAATGGGTCACCCTGAGCCCCCAGCAGCGCGCCCAGGCACGGCTGAATTTCGGCAAAACCAAAGAACTCTCCAAGCAGCTCACGCCTGAAGAGAAAAAAGCCAAATGGGAAACCTACCAGGCCCTGAGCCCGGAAGAAAAACAAAAGCTGGCAGCCAAGGCCAGCCCCAAGCCCACCGGGGCCGCAACCGCCGTCAAGCCGGTCGCCCCGCAAAAACTGGCGCCTGTTCCGCCGCACCCTGTCAAAGCCGCGAGCAAACCTGCACCTAAAATCGGTGCTTCACAACCGGTGGCAGCCGCCACGCCCGCAGCACTGCCCGCCAGCGCTCCAGGCGCCACGCCCCAGCGTTGACACGCAGCCGGCGGTAGCCGGCCGGATTTATTGGCCGCTCCGGCAGTCCACTGCCCGCGAGCATTGAAGAGCGACTCATTTGACAGCCACCGACACCCCCTCAATACCGTCCATCCCCCGGCGCATGGCATGCTGGATGTACGAAGGCATGCTGATGTTCGGCGTGGTTTTTCTGGCCGGCTACCTCTTCAGCACCTTGAGCCAGACCCGCAACGCGCTGGACAACCGCCATGCGCTGCAGGCTTTTGTGTTTGTGGTTTTCGGCATCTACTTTGTCTGGTTCTGGGCCAAGGGCCAGACACTGGCGATGAAAACCTGGAACATCCGCGTGGTCGACGTCCACGGCGCGCCCATCACCCAAAAACGCGCCCTGCTGCGCTATGTGCTGAGCTGGCTGTGGTTCCTGCCACCGCTGGCCGTCAGCTGGCTGCTGGCATTGCCAGGTCGCGAAGGCGCCGTGCTGACGCTGGGATGGGTCGCCATCTGGGCCATCCTGGCGCGCTTTCATCCGCAAAAGCAGTTCTGGCACGACGCCTGGGCGGGAACCCGGTTGATCACATGGGTGGCCCCCGAAAAACCCCGCAGCAAAAACAAAGGCATGACAGACGCGGGTGCATAACATCAACATGCCACAAAGCTGCGCGACAATCGCCCCATGCCCGAACAAGTTCCGCTTTCCGCCTCCGCGCCAGCTTCCATCAGCCCCGCCTCCGCCGCGCCCCTCGACGAGCCGGTCAATCCCCAAAAGCACCGCAGGGGCCTGAGCCGCGTCTGGCACGCCACGGGCTACTCCATCGCCGGCCTGCGGGCCGGCTGGCATGAAACCGCATTCCGCCAGGAAGCCATCGCCTCCATCGTGCTGATACCCGCCGCCTTCTGGCTGGGCCGCAGCTGGGTGGAGACCGTGCTGCTGGCCGGCACGGTCATCCTCATCATGATCGTGGAGCTGCTCAACACCGGTATCGAAACCGCCATAGACCGCATAGGCCCCGAGTGGCACGACCTTTCCAAGCGCGCCAAGGACATGGGCAGCGCCGCCGTCCTGCTCAGCCTGCTGCTGTGCGCGGGCACCTGGGCCATGGCGCTCTGGCAACGCTTTGCAGCATGAACAAAGACAACACCGAAGTGACAGAAACCTCCAAACCCACCTTCTCCCTTTGCGTCTACTGCGGCTCACGCACGGGCGCCCAGCCTGAATTCGCCGCGATCGCCGCCCTCGTCGGCACCTGGATAGGCCAGCACGGCGGCCAACTGGTCTACGGCGGCGGCCGCAACGGCCTCATGGGCATACTGGCCGACGCGGCGCTCGCCGCAGGCGCGCGTGTCGTGGGGGTGATCCCCAAGGCGCTGGTCGAAAAAGAATGGGCCCACACCGGCTGCACCGAACTGCACGTCGTGGAAAACATGCACGAGCGCAAACGCATCATGGCCGAACATGCCGACGCCTTCCTGGCCCTGCCCGGCGGCATAGGCACGCTCGAAGAATTTTTTGAAGTCTGGACCTGGCGCCAGCTGGGCTACCACGACAAGCCGGTCGGCTTGCTCAACATGGGCGGCTACTACGACAGCCTGCTGGCTTTCCTGGCCTCATCGGTGAAAGCCGGCTTCATGAACGACTGGCTGATGGACCTGATACGCACCGGCAGCGAGGCGGAGCCTCTGCTCGAAACCCTGGTGCAGACGGCCGGCATGACGCCAGCCGCCACCCGCCTCGACCAGATTTAATCGGCTTGGCGGCCCGTCAGACCGCAGCTTCGTCCTCTTCCCCAGTGCGGATGCGTACAACGCGTTCGACGCTGGTGATGAAAATCTTGCCGTCGCCGATCTTGCCGGTGCGCGCGGCGCGCACGATGGCATCCACGCAGCGCTCCACGTCCTCGGTTTTCACGACGACTTCGACCTTGACCTTGGGCAGGAAGTCGACCACGTACTCGGCACCGCGATACAGCTCGGTGTGGCCTTTCTGGCGGCCGAAACCCTTGACTTCAGTGACGGTCAAGCCCGTCACGCCGCATTCGGCCAAAGCCTCGCGGACTTCTTCGAGTTTGAAAGGCTTGAGGACGGCGGTAATTTGTTTCACTGAATATCTCCGGTAGTTAAAAAATAAGGCCCCCACGCTCCCCACTGCGTGTGGTTCGCTGCCCCCCCGAGGGGGCCGCCCGCCTGCGGCCCGGCAAAGCCGGTTCCGCGGCTCATGCTGGTATGGGAGGAGGCATCCCGTGCTTTTTTACTGTCTAAATTTACTCGTAATAGGATAGCGCCAATCCTTGCCGAAGCTCCTGTGGGTGACCCTGATGCCCACGGGCGCCTGCCGGCGTTTGTATTCGTTGATTCGGATCAGTTGCGCCACGCGCACGACCAACCCGCGGTCAAATCCGGCAGCGACGATGGCGTCCACGCCCTGGTCGTTCTCCATGTACCGCTCCAGTATGGCGTCCAGTACCTCATAGGGCGGCAGGCTGTCCTGGTCGGTCTGGTCGGGCCGCAGCTCGGCGCTGGGCGGGCGCGTGATGATGCGCTCGGGAATCGGGTTGCTGCCGGTGCCGTAAGGGTCGTTGGCATTGCGCCAGCGCGCCAGCCGGAACACCGAGGTCTTGAGCACGTCCTTGATGACCGCGAAGCCGCCAGCCATGTCGCCGTACAGCGTGCAATAGCCGGTGGCCATCTCGCTCTTGTTGCCGGTGGTCAGCACGATGGAGCCGAACTTGTTGGACAGCGCCATCAAAAACACGCCGCGTATGCGCGCCTGGATGTTTTCCTCGGTCGTGTCTTCCTTCCGGCCCTTGAACTCGCCGGCCAGCGAGGCCTTGAAGGCCTCGAACTCGGGCACGATGGATATCTCGTCGTAGCGCACCTTCACCCGCTCGGCCATCTCGCGCGCGTCTATCCACGAAATATCGGCGGTATAGGGCGAAGGCATCATCACCGCGCGCACCTTGTCCGCGCCCAGCGCATCCACCGCGATCGCCAGCACCAGGGCCGAGTCGATGCCACCCGACAGGCCCAGGATCGCTCCCGGAAAACCGTTTTTGCCCAGGTAGTCGCGCACGCCCAGCACCAGCGCGTCCCACAGGTCGGCCTCGGGGCTGCGCTCGGCCGCGGTAGCCGCAGCCAGTGTGACCGCCCCCCCCGTGCGCTCGGCACGGATGGCAAACAGCTTTTCCTTGAAACTCTCGGCCCGCCCGGCCAGCGTGCCGTCGGCCTGCAGCGCAAAAGAGCGCCCTTCAAACACGATTTCGTCCTGCCCGCCCACCAGGTGGGCATAAACCAGCGGCAAGCCGGTGGCCAGGCAGCGGTTTTGCATCATCTGCTCGCGCTCGCCGCCCTTGCCCACATGGAAAGGCGAGGCATTGATGACCACCAGCAGCTCGGCGCCGGCCTCCCTGGCCAGGCGCGCCGGCTCTTCGAACCAGGCGTCTTCACAGATCAGCAGGCCTATGCTGATGGCCTCGTCGCCCTCCCCGGCCTGGAACACGCAAATACCCTGGCCCGGCGTGAAGTAACGGCGCTCGTCAAATACCTGGTAATTGGGCAGTTCGCGCTTGGCGTAGCTTTCGATGACGCGGCCCTCGCGCAGCACCCGAGCGGCGTTGTGGCGCTGCTGCACCTCCACGCTTTTGGTGCGCAAGCCCTTGCCGTTGTCGCCGTGGGTGGGCGTGCCCACCACCACCGTCAGGCCTTTTAACCCGGCCAGCTCGCGGGCCACTTGATTCACGGCATCATCACAGGCCTGGATGAAAGAGGGACGTAAAAACAGGTCTTCAGCCGCATAACCGCAAATGGCCAGTTCGGGTGTCAGCACCAGCCGCACACCGTCCTGGTAGGCGGCGCGAGCCGCCTCGATGATCTTTTGCGCATTGCCCGGCATGTCTCCCACGCAGTAGTTCAGTTGGGCAACGCAGATTTTGAGTGGCATGTAGAAGTAAAACCCCAAAAACACGTGAAAAAAGACTCAAACGATTATGTCATCCGCGTGATGGATTCGCCGCTGAAGGTGAATGCCTCCGAGTGGAACGCCCTGCTGGCGGCGCAAAGCCCCGGCGAAGCCGCCAACCCCTTCATGCGCCACGAGTACCTGGCCGCGCTGCACGAAAGCGGCAGCGCCACCCCAGAGACCGGCTGGACGCCTCGCTTTGTCACCCTCTGGCAGGGCCATACCCTGGCCGGTGCCTGCCCGCTTTACCTCAAGGCCCACTCCTACGGCGAATACGTGTTCGACTGGGCCTGGGCCAATGCCTACCAGCAGCACGGTCTCAACTACTACCCCAAGGCCGTGGCCGCCGTGCCCTTCACGCCCGTGCCGGGCGCCCGGCTGCTGGCGCGCACGGCTGCCGAGCGCACGCTGCTGGTCAAGGCGCTGCTTGCCTTGTGCACGGAAGAAGCGCTCTCATCCTTGCATTTGCTGTTTACTGCCGATGAAGATGTCGCCGCTTGCGAAGAAGCCGGCCTCATGCTGCGCCACACAGTCCAATTCCACTGGACTGCGCCGCCCGCCGGCTACCGTGACTTCGACGACTTCCTGATGTCGCTGAACCAGGAAAAGCGCAAAAAAATCCGCCAGGAGCGCCGCAAGGTGCACGATGCCGGCATCCGCTTTCGCTGGTCCCTGGGCAAGGACATCAGCCGGGATGACTGGGATTTTTTCTACCGTTGCTATGAACGTACCTACTATGAGCACGGCAACGCACCCTACCTCAGCCGAGACTTCTTCCAGCGCATGCAGGACACCATGCCGGAGAACTGGCTGCTGTTTATTGCCGAAGGCGATGCTGGTGGAAAGCGTCGTCCTATCGCAGCCAGCCTGATCGCGGTCAGCGCGGCTCCGGCCAATTCGGCAAACACCGAAGCTCCCCCGCTGGCCGCCTACGGCCGCTACTGGGGCGCCCTGGCCCGCGTCGACTGCCTGCACTTCGAAGCCTGTTACTACCAGCCGCTGCAGTGGTGCATAGAGCACGGCTACCAGCGCTTTGAGGGCGGCGCCCAGGGCGAGCACAAAATGGCACGCGCCCTGCTGCCCGTCAAGACCACCAGCGCCCACTGGCTGGCCCATCCCTCCTTCGCCGACGCCGTGGAGCGTTTCCTGGAACGCGAAGGCGCCGGCATCCAGAGTTATATGGACGAGCTGGAGCGGCGCAACCCGTTCAGGCGCGCCGGGCCGGCCGCCGCAGCCTGAGAAAACACCACGATTTCAGCGCCGCAGGGTCTTTCCTCCGATTGCGCGCCACGTAGGCGAGCGGTGCTATAAATCCCTCCAAAGGACATTCCCATGAGCAACACCCACGATGCACCTCGGGGCCAATTCCAGGGCCAATACAAAGTCAACCTGGTCGAGTGCCCCACCCTCAGCGCCGAGCAGCGCGCCGCCGCCGAGCTGCGCTTTCGCATGGCGCTTGAATTCGCCGTGGGCGGACCGGAATATGTGCTGCCCTCCCTTCAGGCCTATATGCTGGCGCAGACCCTGAACGAAGGCCTGCCGCTGCAAGGTGCCTCGCAGGCCGAAGAGCAGGTCATCGCGCTGTGGGAAAACGCCGAGACAGATGCCATCCTGGCCGCCATGCGGCCCTTGGGCGATAACCTGGACAACGCGCGCTTCGAGATTCTTCCGCTCTGAATCCCGGCATGCCGACACCCACACCATGAACAGCGCCGCCCTCCCGCTTCCAGGCGCCCCGGCATCCGCCGCACCTGCCGCAAACGACAGCGCCCTCGGCACACCGCCGCCACTGGGCCGCCCCCATGCCCGGCGCCTGCGCGAGGTCTACCGTTCCGCCGGATGGCCCTGCCAGGACCTGCTGGAGATCGAACTACTCGCCACCGGCATGCTGCAGCGTGTGGCCGGGCCCGCGGGCCATGAAACCCTGCGCGTCACCGATGCGGGCATTGCCTACCTGGCGGCCACACTGCTGCGCAACCGCTCGGCATTGTCCAAACATGAAGCGCTGGTCGAGCAGGTCGCACGCGAAATGGTGCGTGCCGGCCGCATCGCCTGGCGCGGCCTGGGCCTGCGCGCCCAGTTGCCGCCGGAAACCGAAGACGGCAAGGCGCGCTGGTGCGTCGTTCGACCCGACGTGTTTTCCATCCGCAACACCACAGTCCAAGAATATGTGGACCCCATCGTCCACGAGATCAAGGTGCACCGCTCCGATTTGCTGGGCGACCTGCGCCGCCCCGAAAAGCGCGCCGCCTACCTGGACCTGGGCGGCGAATGCTGGTACGTGTTGGGCTGCGATGCCAAAGGCCGGCCCATAGGCGCGGCCGACGAGGTTCCGGCCGAATGCGGCGTGATGGTGGTCGAGGGCCAGCGCCTCGTCGTAGCCCGCGCAGCGCCACGGCG
Source organism: Polaromonas sp. CT11-55 (assembly GCF_047303325.1). Taxonomy (NCBI): domain Bacteria; kingdom Pseudomonadati; phylum Pseudomonadota; class Betaproteobacteria; order Burkholderiales; family Comamonadaceae; genus Polaromonas; species Polaromonas sp. CT11-55. Next base: position 49,698 of record NZ_JBKBEX010000019.1, read on the forward strand.
CTCGCGCCAGGCCTTGCCCCTGGGAGTGTGGATGGCGCTGGCCAAGGGGACACCGGTGGCCGGGCTCAATGACGATGAGCAAGGGATGCTGGGCGACTGCGAAGCTTGAACGCGATCGCGGCCGCGCGCTGAGCCCGGCGCGACAGCCGCGGCTACGGCAAACCCTAGTGCCGCGGCCCGGCCCGCTCGGTTAAGGTCTCCCCCACGGAGACAACAACCATGAAATCCCTGACCGGCCTGGACGCGACCTTTCTTTACCTCGAAACCCCTGAAATGCCCATGCATGTGGGCTCGCTCAACCTGTGCGAACTGCCGGCGGGCTTCAAGGGCAGCTTTCACAAGGCCGTCAAAAACCATATCGCCAAACGCATGCACCTGGCGCCGGTGTTCAGCCGCAAGCTGGTGTTCATGCCGCTGGACCTGGGCCATCCGCTGTGGGTGGAGGCCGATTCGGTGGACATCGACTTCCACATCCGCCGCGCCGACCCCAACAAAAAAGGCGCGGCGCCCATGACGCTGGCCGAGGTGCACAAGCTCTGCGCCCAGCTGCACGGCGAGGTCATAGACCGCGACTACCCGCTCTGGGAGTTTTATATCTTCGACCGCATCCAGCTGCCCGAATCCCAGGGCGGCGGCATCGTGGCCGGCTTTTTCTCCAAGATCCACCATGCCGCGCTGGACGGCAAGGGCGGCGTGATGCTGGCCAATGCCATGCTGGACCTCAGCCCCGAGCCGCGCGAGGTGGCGCCGCCCGACCCTGACCGGCGCCGCAAGCTGGAGGCCGACCTCAAGCTGGGCAAGATGATCGGCTCGGTGTTCTCCAGCTCGCTGGGCCAGCTGGCCAAGGTCGCCAAGTCACTGCCCGCCGCGGCCAGCACCTTGGGCAGCACACTGGCCAAACAGTCCATGGGCAGTTCGGCCACCGGCGTCAAACCCAAGATGCCCATGAAGCTGGCGCCACCCACGCCCTTCAATGCGGGCATAGGCACGGGCCGCGTGTTTGTTACCGCCACCATCCCGCTGGCGGAGACCAAGGCCATGGGCAAGGCGGTGGGCGGTTCGTTCAACGACATGGTGTTGTGGATCTGCTCCACCGCGCTGCGCAGCTACCTCACGCAGCACCACAGCCTGCCGAAAAAATCACTGGTGGCCGCCATGCCGGTGTCGCTGCGCGAGGCCGGCGCCACCGATGCCAGCAACCTGGGCAACCAGGTGAGCATGAGCCTGGTCGAACTGGGCACGCACCTGGCGCACCCGCTCAAGCGCATGAACGCCATCATGGCCTCCACCGCCAAGGTCAAGACCTCCATGCAAAGCCTCAAGGGCCTGCTGCCGACCGATTACCCCTCGCTGCTGGCGCCCTGGCTGGTCGGCGGCGCCGCCAAGATGGCGCTCAATGCCTACGGCAAAAGCGGCATGGCCAGCCGCCTGCCCATGGTGGCCAACCTGGCGATTTCCAACGTGCCGGGCCCGCCCGTGCCGCTGTACCTGGCCGGCGCGAAATTCCTGACCTTCCATCCGCTGTCCATCATCTTGCACGGCCTGGCGCTCAACATCACCATACAGACCTACGCCGGCCATGTGGACTTTGGCATCATTGCCGACAAAAAAGCGCTGCCGCATGCCAGGGACCTGGCCAAGGCGATTGAGGACGCCTTCGTCGAGGCGCAGGCGCTGATGGCTGCCCCGGCACCGGCAGCACCCGCGCCCCGCAAGACCACCGGGCCCGCCGCGAAAAAGGCCGCAGTGAAGGCCGCGCCGGTAAAAACCCGAAAGGCCGCTGTCACGAAGGCGACGAAAACTACCGCGAAGCGATGAAGTTAGAGGTGCCTCCCTCTGTAAAAACCGGTAAGCGCCCCATACTGGTTTCTGTAGGAAACCAACACAAAAGTATCCAATGCTCCAAGCCATGGCAAGCCCCTCATCCAAGCGAAATCCGTCTTCCTCCTCCCAGAATCCCTCAAAACCGGCTCCGCACGATGTCCCGCCCAGCGCATGGCTGCTCGCACTCGAGTTGCGCGCATTCTGGGAGTTCGGCGCCCTGCTGCCCGCCTGGCCCCTGCTGGCCCGCGCGCCGCGCGGCGACGGCCATGCCGTGATGGTGTTCCCGGGCCTGTCGGCCAACGACGCCACCACCGTGCCGCTGCGCCAGTACCTGCAGTCGCTCAATTACAAGCCCTGGGGCTGGGAACAGGGTTTTAACTTCGGCCCGCGTGCGGGTGTGCTTGAAGAAGCCCGCGACAGCCTTGTCCGCACCTTCGAGGCCACGGGCCGCAAGGTCAGCCTGATTGGCTGGAGCCTGGGCGGCGTCTATGCGCGCGAGCTGGCCAAGGAAATGCCGGACAAGGTGCGCTGCGTCATCACGCTGGGCACGCCTTTCGCGGGCTCGCACAAGGCCACCAACGCCTGGCGCGTTTATGAGCTCACCAGCGGCCGCAATGTGGAGCGGGAATCCGAAAACTACGACCTGCCGGCCGCCCCGCCCGTGCCGACCACCAGCATTTATTCACGCAGCGACGGCGTGGTGGCCTGGCAGGCCAGCATCCAGGCGCCCAGCGCGAGCAACCCGCAGACCGAGAACATCGAGGTGCTGGCCAGCCACATCGGCATGGGCGTGAACCCCAGCGCCTGGTGGGCGGTGGCTGATCGTTTGGCCCAGCCCGAAGGCCTGTGGAAACCCTTCGCGCGCGAGGACAAGGGCCGGCTGCACGGCCTGGTTTACCCGGTGCCCGCGCAAGCAACTTAAACGCAAACAAAACCGCGCCAGGCATAAAAAAGCGCCTGCAGGAAAACCTGCAGGCGCTTTTTTTGTGGGGACCTGAAACCTGAAATCAGGCGGCCTTGGCGTAGTTGGCGATGCCGTCGGTGATTTCCTTCTTGGCCGCATCGGGGCCTTCCCAGCCCAGCACCTTGACCCATTTGCCTTCTTCCAGATCTTTGTAGTGTTCAAAGAAATGGGAGATGGTTTTCAGGCGCAGCGGGTTCATGTCCTCGGGTTTTTGCCACTGGGTGTAGAGCGAGCATTTCTTGTCCACGGGCACGGCCAGCACCTTGCCGTCTTCACCGGCTTCGTCCTGCATCTTCAGGATGCCGATGGCGCGGCAGGTCACCACCACGCCGGGAATCAGGGGCACTGGCGTGATCACCAGCACATCGACCGGGTCGCCGTCGCCGCTGATGGTCTTGGGCACATAGCCGTAGTTGGTCGGGTAGTGCATGGACGTGCTCATGAAGCGGTCCACAAAAATCGCGCCGGACTCCTTGTCCACCTCGTACTTCACCGGGTCGGCGTTCATCGGGATTTCGATGATCACGTTAAAGGATTCGGGAACGTTTTTACCGGGGGAAACTTTATCGAGGGACATGGTCGCTTGAGGTTGTGTTGAAGGGAAAGAGATGAAATGAAAGGCTTCAGCCCGCATGGGCGGCCGCGCAAGAGCGCGGGGTTAATACTCTGCGGTTACCGGTAGCTCGGTATTTACCCTCATTTTACTGATTCAGGGCTTACGCATCGCGAACTTGTCATGTTTTCACGTTAAATTTCGCGAGTTGGCCAATCGACTTGTCTCCACACGTGGCACAAGCAACGAGGAAGCAACGCAGCGGGGGCACCGCTCGCGTGGCACCCCCTCCAAGCGAAAAACAACGTAGGAGAATTTCAATGTCAGCTATGACAGGCAACTCGGCGCTCATTCTTGCGCTGGTCTGCGGACTGATCGCCGTCGGGTACGGCTTCTGGGCACGCAGCTGGATTCTTTCCCAGGACGCAGGCAATGCGCGCATGCAGGAAATCGCAGCCGCGATCCAGACAGGCGCCGCCGCCTACCTCGCGCGGCAATACAAAACCATTGCCATCGTCGGTGTCATCCTCGCGGTGCTCATCGGCTTTTTTCTTGACGGCAAGACCGCCGTCGGCTTCGTGGTCGGCGCGGTGCTCTCGGGCGCCTGCGGCTTTATCGGCATGAACGTCTCGGTGCGCGCCAACGTGCGCACCGCACAGGCCGCCACCAGGGGCATTGGCCCCGCCCTGGACGTCGCCTTCCGCGGCGGCGCCATCACCGGCATGCTGGTCGTGGGCCTGGGCCTGCTGGGCGTGAGCGGCTTTTACTGGTTCCTGGTGGGCAACGGCAATTACACGCCCGACCTCAAGCTGGCCAACCTGCTCAACCCGCTGATCGGCTTTGCCTTCGGCTCCTCGCTGATTTCCATCTTCGCCCGGCTGGGCGGCGGCATCTTCACCAAGGGCGCCGACGTCGGCGCCGACCTGGTGGGCAAGGTCGAGGCCGGTATCCCCGAGGACGACCCGCGCAACCCCGCCGTGATTGCCGACAACGTCGGCGACAACGTGGGCGACTGCGCCGGCATGGCCGCCGACCTGTTTGAAACCTATGCGGTGACGCTGATCGCCACCATGGTGCTGGGCGCCCTGCTGCTGTCCAGCGCCGGTGCCACCGCCGCGGTCTATCCGCTGGCGCTGGGCGGCGTGTCCATCATCGCCTCCATCATCGGCTGCTTCTTCGTCAAGGCCTCGCCCGGCATGAAGAACGTGATGCCGGCCCTCTACAAGGGCCTGGCGATTGCCGGCGTGCTGTCGCTCATCGCTTTCTACTTCGTCACCATGTGGCTGATGCCCGACAACGCCGTGACGGCCACCGGCACGCAGATGCGCCTGTTCGGCGCCTGCGCGGTCGGCCTGGTCCTGACCGGCGCGCTCTGCTGGGTGACCGAGTACTACACCGGCACGCAGTACAAACCCGTGCGCCACATCGCGCAGGCATCGACCACCGGCCACGGCACCAACATCATCGCCGGCCTGGGCGTATCCATGCGCTCCACCGCCTGGCCCGTGGTGTTTGTCTGCATCGCGATCCTGGTCGCCTTCAAGCTGGCGGGCCTCTACGGCATCGCGATCGCGGCGACCTCCATGCTGAGCATGGCCGGCATTGTGGTCGCGCTGGACGCCTACGGCCCCATCACCGACAACGCCGGCGGCATCGCCGAGATGGCCGAGCTGCCCAGCAGCGTGCGCGACATCACCGACCCGCTGGACGCCGTGGGCAACACCACCAAAGCGGTGACCAAGGGCTATGCCATCGGCTCGGCCGGCCTGGCCGCGCTGGTGCTGTTCGCCGACTACACGCACAAGCTCGAGGCCTATGGCAACGCCATCAGCTTCGACCTGAGCAACCCCTACGTCATCATCGGCCTCTTCATCGGCGGGCTGATTCCCTACCTGTTCGGCGCCATGGCCATGGAGGCCGTGGGCCGCGCCGCCGGCGCCGTGGTGGTCGAAGTGCGCCGCCAGTTCCGCGACATCAAGGGCATCATGGACGGCACGGGCAAGCCCGAGTACGACACCGCGGTCGACATGCTGACCACGGCCGCCATCAAGGAAATGATGATTCCCTCGCTGCTGCCCGTGGTGGTTCCCATCGTGGTCGGCCTGGCGCTTGGACCCCAGGCCTTGGGCGGCCTGCTGATGGGCACCATCGTGACCGGCCTGTTCGTCGCGATCTCCATGTGCACCGGCGGCGGCGCCTGGGACAACGCCAAAAAGTACATTGAAGACGGCAACCACGGCGGCAAGGGCTCGGAGGCGCACAAGGCCGCCGTGACCGGCGACACCGTGGGCGACCCCTACAAGGACACTGCCGGCCCGGCCGTCAACCCGCTGATCAAGATCATTAACATCGTGGCGCTGCTGATCGTGCCGCTGGTGATGAAATTCCACGGCGGTCCCGCGCAAGCCGCGCCCAGCGCGCCCATGGCGGAACCCGCCGCCGTGAGCGCACCGGCCGCCACCCCGACGACGCCCGCCATGCCCGCCCCGGCCCCCATGCAGGCGCCCAATGCGGCGGCCACGCCGACGCCAGCGGCACCGGCCTCGGCAGCATCACGCTAGCGCCTTACGCTCCATGTAAAAAAGCCCTGCAATGCAGGGCTTTTTCTTTGTACGCGTACAGCAAGGCTGTAGCGGCGTGGCCGCCGGCCGGTCAAGCCGGCATCAGTTGGCCCGCCCCTTGCCCAACCTCCAGCAACGCCGGTGCCGCGAGGAATTCAAAGCGGCGAATCTCGCTCAGCGCTTCGCTGAGCGTCATCTCGCCGGATCGCATCAGGCACCCGGTCAGGTGCTCCGTCAGGCCGGTGTATTGCGCCAGGACAGCCTTGGTTTCGCTGTAAAGCCGTTCGCTCTGGGCCTCCATGATGTTGCGCGTTTCCTCGTCCGGCGGCGCCGTGCCGCCGTCCTTGACCAGCGCGGCATAGTTCAGCCGGGTCTTGCGGTACATGCCCATTTCGGCCACCGCATGGTGCAGCAGCCGGGTCACGCGCGTGATGTCGTTGTGGGCGCCGCCCGTGGTGCCGTCCTCTCCGAAGAAAAGCTCTTCATTGGCCATGCCGCCCAGCAGCACGCGCACTTCATGCTCCATGTCGCCTTTTGTCTTGAGGAGGTTGCTGTCCTGTTTGTGCAGCACAAAGCCCAGTGCGTTGTTGCGCGGATTGGCTTTGAGTGAAATCTTGATGGTGTTCATGTCGGCTTGCAGGGCATCCCAGCTGCCGCCTGCCAGCTTGCGCTGGTGGTGAAAGTCCATCAGGAAGTGGCCCCACTCGTGCACGGCGATGATGCGCCGGTCCCGCTCGCGCTCCTGGGTGGTGTTGTCGTTGACATTGCCGACCAGCACGCGCTCGGCAGCCTGCATCAGGGTGTGCGCGCCTATCATCTGGCCCGACTGCACAGCGAGTATGCCCGCCTGGTTGACCATGGTTTCCAGGTCCGCCGGGCTGCAGCCCTCGGTCAGCTCGACAAAATGGCGCAGGTCCAGGCCCGGCAGGACCTTGTCGGCACGCTGGCGCAGGTAGTGGCCGGTGATGGCCAGGCGCTCCTGCTGGTTGGGCATGCGGAAGTCGACCTTCATCTGGAAGCGGCGCAGCATGGCCTCGTCCATCTGCAGGTTGGCCGAATTGAAGTTGGACGCCACGATCCAGATGATTTCCGCATCTGACTTGGTGCGCACGCCGTCCAGGATGGCCAGCAGCATGTTCTGCGTGTCGTCGTCGTATTTGCGGTTGCCGCCGCGCCGCATGAAGAGGTCTTGCGCCTCGTCGAGGAACACGATGCAGCGCTTGCGCCGCGTGGCCAGCGCGAGAATGCGCGACAGGGTGTTGGAGCCTCCGGCGACATAGCCGGTTTCCAGGTTGGCGGCCGAATGGAAAAGAATTGGCAGGTTCAGCTCCTTGGCGAGGTAGCTGGCCAGCTTGGTCTTGCCGGTGCCCGCCGGGCCGCTGAACATCACGTTGAACGGCTTGTTCACGCCGTAGGCGGCGTATTCAAGGCGGCGCTCGTACTGGTCGCGGATTTGCGCGACCTCGGCCTTGATGTCGTCCATGCCGACCAGGTCGTCGATGTCGCCGCTGATCTGCTGCGGCGAGATGAACTTCAGCGACTTGCGCTGGCCGCCGACCTGGTACCAAAGGAAGGCCAGCAGGCCCAGGGTCAGGGTGGCGGACACCAGCGCGCTGGCGCCGCCTTTCCAGGCGTCCTGCTCGGATTGCGGACGCGCCTCGCCGAAACGCTGCTCAAGCCGCGCCAGCATGTCCTTGCTGGCGCCGTCCAACGCGGCCTGGGGCACAAAGGTCAGCTTGCCGCCCCAGGGCGCCGTCACGGCCTTGTCGGCCAGTATCTTGGTTTCCATGTCCGAGGGGTAATACGCGTACTGCCGGCCTTCCGACTCGACCAGCACAAAGCGCTCGGAAACGGTCCAGAGAATCGGGCGGTAAATAATGGTGATGCGCGCGACCGGATGGGTCTCGAGGAAGCTCAGCACCGAGCCGCTACCGAAGACGACCGGCAGCGCGGTGTTGTAGGCCCAGGCCGCTTCGGCGCCTTGCCCCGCCGCCATTGCCTTGACCTCCAGGCTCAGTTTCTGCTGGCGCTCCAGGGTGGACCAGGCGTAGTACGCGCTGGCGGGAATCATCAGCGCCACACCCAGCACCGCGAGCTTCATGCCCGGCGTCTGGATAGCCAGCCAGTCGCGCAGGCGCGCCGCCAGCGTTTTTAACCAGGCCTGTTTGCCGGAGCCGGCGGCGGGTGCGTCGCCGGTGGAAGCCGCGGCATCGGTCGCGCAGGAGGTGGGGTCGGTCATCGCAATATGTGTCCCAAGTTGCGGACCGCAGTTGCCGGCTGCTGCCGCTGTCATGCGTCCGTTGGGCGCAATGTAGGCACCCATTCCATTTGTAGGAATTGGCGAGGTGCGTGTGTAGGTTTGATCCTACAGAAAAGCCCATTCCCCACACCAAGAATGTTGTAAATGGAGTGCCGACGCACCATGCCAAGGCGTGAAAAACGCACGCTTTTTTTAACAGTTACCTTCGACCGGCCGCGATGGGCTTGGCCGGCGCCCCGACGGCCGCTTTCAAGCAAAATCAGGCGATGCAGCTCAATTACATCGCCAACGCCTCCCTCCCCTCCGTCTCCGGCAAGACCATTCCCGTCATAGACCCGTCGGACGGCCAGGTGTTTGACGAGATCCAGCGCAGCAACGCGCACGACATAGACACCGCCGTGCGCAGCGCGCGCGAATGCCTGGAACTGGTGTGGAGCCGCTTCAACGCCGCCGAGCGCGGGCGCCTCTTGATGCGTCTGTCGGCCAAGGTCGCCGAACATGCCGAAGAGCTGGCCATGATCGAGCAGCGCGACTGCGGCAAGCCCACCAAGCAGGCGCGCGCCGACGCGGCGGCCCTGGCACGTTACTTCGAGTTCTATGCCGGCGCCTGCGACAAGCTGCACGGCGACACCATTCCCTACCTGGACGGTTACAGCGTGATGACCTGGCGCGAGCCGCACGGCGTCACCGGCCATGTGATCCCCTGGAACTACCCCATGCAGATCTTCGGCCGCAGCGTGGGCGGCGCGCTGGCCGCGGGCAATGTCTGCGTGGTCAAGCCGGCTGAGGACGCCTGCCTCTCACTGATCCGCGTGGCGCAGCTCGCCGCCGAAGTCGGCTTTCCGGCCGGTGCCATCAACATCGTGACCGGCTACGGCCATGAAGTGGGCGACGCGCTGGCGCGCCACAAGGGCATAGACCACATCAGCTTCACCGGCAGCCCGGCCGTGGGCACGCTGATTCAGCAGGCGGCGGCCGAGCGCCACTGCCCCGTCACCCTGGAGCTGGGTGGCAAAAGCCCGCAGATCGTTTTTGCCGATGCCGACCTGGACGCCGCGATTCCCGCCATCATCAACGCCATCGTGCAGAACGCCGGGCAGACCTGCTCGGCCGGTTCACGCCTGCTGGTGGAGCAGGCGATTTACGAGCCGCTACTGCTGCGCCTGGGCCATGCCTTTGAAAACCTGCGCGTGGGCCCTGCCGCCATGGACCTCGACGTCGGGCCCCTGATCCGGCAAAGCCAGCAGCAACGCGTGTGGGATTTTTTGAGCGACGCACAGGTCGCCAACATCGCCATGGTGGCCCAGGGCCAGATCGTCGATGAAGCGCCCGACACCGGCTTTTACCAGGCCCCCACCCTGCTGCGCGACGTGCCGACCACGCACCGGCTGGCCCAGGAAGAGGTCTTCGGCCCGGTGCTGTGCGCCATGAGTTTCAAGGACGAGAACCACGCCGTGGAACTCGCTAACGCCACCCAGTTCGGCCTGGTCGCCGGCATCTGGACACGCGACGGCGCGCGCCAGTTCCGTATGGCCAGGCGCGTCAGGAGCGGCCAGGTCTTCATCAACAACTACGGCGCCGGCGGCGGCGTGGAGCTGCCCTTTGGCGGCGTGAAGTCCTCGGGCTACGGCCGTGAAAAAGGCTTTGAGGCCTTGTACGGCTTCACGACGCTGAAGACCGTGGCGGTGCGCCACGGCTGAGCTGCGGCATCACCGCACCGCTTTGCAGCCGATGCTCCTTCTGCCGCCCAGACCCTAGCCAGACCCTAGCCAGACCCTAGCCCTTGATGTGCGCCGTCCGGACAATACTTTCCGCCTTGGGCAGCAGGCGGGGGAAAAACGCTAGCTTGGGCGCCAGGAAGGTGGCGGCAAAGAGTTCGTCCTTGCGCTGGCTGAGCCAGCCCACGCCGTTGAGCTGGACGTCATCGCCCTTTCTCGTCACGGAAAACTCGAAGCGCACACCTTTCTCGCCCGCGAATACCGCGGGCTCGACCTTGGTCATGGTGACCATGGAGCCGTCCGCCGAGTACAGGATCTCAAACAGGTTGACCAGCTGGTCCAGCGGCATGCCGGCTTGATAGGTCGGCACGCGCGGGGCCTTCTGGCCGATGGGCACGCCGCCGGCCGGACGCACCAGCAAGGCCTGGCCCGGCTTGATGGCGGCCCACAGGCGCAGGTGGTCCAGCGTCAGGCCTTCCTGCGTCCACATGTCAAAAGGCTGCTGGGTGCCCGGCGCCGAAACCTTGTTCCAGGCATCGGTCACCTTGACGGCCATGCGGTTGTTGACCACCTGCTCGCCTTCGACCTTGGTGATGGACATGCAACCCGAAAGGAAAGCGAGCGCAAGAATGACCAGGATTTTTTTCATGGGGTAAGTTCCGTTATGTAGTTTTTGATGAGGCCGGCATCGGCGGCCTCGGGGGCCGCCGCAAGGTATTTTTCAAACGCCTGGACTGCGGAGGCACCGTCGGTTCGCTGCTTCTGCACCAGGCCCAGCGCCCTGTAAGCCTCGGCGGGCGGTTGATCGAGTGCCGTGACGCGGGTGAGGTCGTTCAGTGAGTGCTGCAGGTCTTCCTTGCCCGCGCGCAGCCGATAGATCTCACCGCGCGCATACAGTGCCTGGGAATCCTGGGCGTTGCGCGCCAGCAGGCGGTTGAACAGCACCAGGCTTTCCTCGAATTGGCCGCGCCGGATCTCGTCCTGGAGCCAGCCGAGGCGATAGCGCGCGACGGCCTGCTGGTACGGCTCTTCGCCGACGCTGCCCGGCGCATCGCCGGCCAGCTTGAGCAGGTCGTCCCGGCGCGTCTCGACGGGCGGATGGGTCGCCATCATGGGGCTGCGCTTGCCGACGTCCTCACCGCCGGTGATTTTGAGTTCGCCCAGGAGGTTGTCCCAGACCTGGGCGGCCTGCCGGCCGTCGTAACCGGCACGCTTCATCAACCGCATACCGAGGCGGTCGGCGCGTGTTTCATGTTCCCGCGAAAACGCAAAAGCCCCCGCGAGCGCCCCCAGCTGGCCGATCGCTCCCACCAGGCCGAACATCCCTATGAACTGGGCAAAGGCGGCCCGGCTTCGCAGGTCGCGCAAACGCTCAAGGGTGTGCCGCTCGAGGTAGTGGCCGATCTCGTGCCCCAGGACGGCCGCCAGCTGGGCTTCGTTCTCCACGCGCAGCAGCAGCCCGGTCCATATCTGCATCATTCCGTTGGGCGCCATGGTGGCATTGAACAGCGGCGTGCGCACCACATGCACGCGGATGTCCGGGCAGTGGTCCCCCGCCAGCCGGCACACCAGGTCTTGCAGGTACTTGCCCAGTTCGGCATCGCGGACCACAAACGGGCTGCGCCGCAGCCGCGTCTCTTCGCGGTCCATCATCCCCCACAGGCCGCCTTCATCGGTCTCCAGGGCGGGGCGCACGAAACGCTCCGCCGGCAGAGACAAGCCGGCGGCATCAACCGCCGCGCCACTCTGCGCCAGGGCCGGCAACCCCGGCAGCAAGGCGCCCATGCCTAGGCAATGCTTGCAGGCCGAGCGTAAAAATGCCCGGCGCCCGCCCAAAGCCACTCCCATCATTGGGAAACCGGAAAGCCTTTGAGAAGCGCCTCAACCGTTTCCTTCGCGGGCTCCGCTTCCCTCAGATCGCCCGATGCCCGGCGCAAATCATTGAACCAGACGATGCGCCCGTCATTCAGGTCGACCAGCGAGGCGTAGCCGATCTGGGCGCCGCCCGCGATGCCGACGCCCAGCATCGCCATCGCGATCATCGCGGCCTTGCGTTCGTTGCTAGCATAGCTGTCGCGAATCCAGATGAACAGCGCGTAATCGGCGCCGGTCTTGTCCTTCAGCGGCTTGACGGCCTCACCCAGGGACCAGTTCAGCGCACCGTTCTTGGTAGGCAGCTTCAGGACGCCCCCCATCATGTGATGAAGAAAAACCGACTGGGCCACCGCGCCATGCAGCGAATTGATGTCGGCCAGCTCGTCCATGTCTTTTTCTTCGAGTCCCAGCACGTCGGCACCCAGTTTCAGCTTATGCGAGGCAAGCCCGGACTTGACGTTTTTCTGGGCCGCCTGCGTCCAGTCGGCCCTGGGCTCGGGGACACCGCCCGCGCCGATGGAGAACAGTTCCAGGTCGGCCGGCACGACCACCAGCTTCGACGCAGCAGGCCGTTGCGAGAAGCCGGGAGCCAGGTTTTTGGACTGCTGCGCCTGCGCAGGCAGATACACGAGCGCGAGCGCGCACAGCAAAATGCCCGCGCCAGCGCGAGCCAATGGATATGTCATGGATTTCCCCCCGTTCCTTGTGCCCGCATTGTAGTTTGTAACTAAATTGTTTCAATTGTGCCGGCACCTAGGAAAACCCTTGATGCGCCATCAGCAACAATAAGAACCCGGAAACTAAGAAGGCTTACGAATCCACGCCGCCAAAAAGCAAGCCTCTCCCCCTCACCGAAACACCGGCAAAAAGCAAAAAGGATCATGAACATGCGGGTCAAAGACAAGTCCATCATCGTCACCGGCTCCGGAGGCGGTATCGGTGAAGGCATCGCGCGGCGGCTGGCGGCCGAAGGCGCCAAGGTCATCGTCAACGACATCAATGTGGCCCTGGGCGAAAAAGTCGTGGCCGCCATCACCAAGGCCGGCGGCACGGCCTCTTTCTTCGCGGCCGACGTGACGAAGTCCGCCGAGGTCAAGGCCCTGGTCGACGCCGCCGTGCAGCGCTACGGCCGGCTCGACGTGATGGTCAACAACGCCGGCTGGACGCACCGCAACCAGCCTGCACTGGACGTCAGCGAAGCCGATTTCGACAAGTGCTACGCCATCAACGTCAAAAGCATTTACCTGGCCACCCTCCACGCAACGCCGGTGTTCCGCAGCCTGGGCGGCGGCAGCTTCATCAACATCGCCTCCACAGCCGGCGTGCGCCCGCGCCCGGGCCTGACCTGGTACAACGGCTCCAAGGGCGCCGTCATCACCACTTCCAAGTCGCTGGCGGCCGAGCTGGGCCCCGACAACATCCGGGTCAACTGCGTCAACCCGGTGTTCAACCCCGACACCGGGCTTTCGGCCGACTTCGCCGGCGGCCCGCTGGACGAGGAGCGCAAGGCCCGCTTTCGCGCCAGCATCCCGCTGGGGCGCTTTTCGACCGCGCTGGATGTCGCCAACGCCGTCCTTTACCTGGCCAGTGACGAAGCCGACTTCATCAGCGGTATCTGCCTGGAGGTCGACGGCGCACGCTGCGTCTAGCCCCGGCGGTACCCCGGGATGACGTGCATCCCTTGGGGATAAGGCCTCTTTTTAACGCCTTGGAAGGGCCAATGGAGTAAATTCCCTCTTTGGGCCCCTCACGATGACGACCGAAAAAATCATTCCACTGGCAGATATCCGCTACGCAAGCCGCGTGCCGCATATCCCTGACCGGGTCACGGCGCCCACCGGCCTGCTGAGCGACACGCGCGGCCGGCCGCTGCGGGATTTGCGCATCAGCGTGACCGACCGCTGCAATTTCCGTTGCAGCTACTGCATGCCACGCGAGGTGTTCGACAAGGATTACGCCTTCCTGCCGCAAAGCTCGCTGCTGAGTTTTGAGGAAATCACCCGCCTGGCCAAAATCTTCGTGGCGCATGGGGTCGAGAAAATCCGGCTGACCGGCGGCGAGCCGCTGCTGCGCAAGCACCTGGAAGTGCTGATCGAAATGCTGGCCAAGCTGCAGACGCCCCAAGGCAAGCCGCTGGACATCACGCTGACCACCAACGCCTCGCTGCTGGCCAAAAAAGCCCAGTCGCTCAAGGACGCCGGCCTGCAGCGCGTCACCGTGAGCCTGGACGCGCTGGACGATGCCACCTTCCGCCGCATGAATGACGTGGACTTCCCTGTCGCCGACGTGCTCAAGGGCATAGAGGCCGCGCAAAAGGTGGGCCTGGCGCCGCTCAAGGTCAACATGGTGGTCAAGCGCGGTACCAATGACGCGGAAATCCTGCCCATGGCCCGGCATTTCCGCCACACCGGCGCGGTGCTGCGCTTTATCGAATACATGGACGTGGGCGCCACCAACGGCTGGCGCATGGACGAGGTGCTGCCCTCGGCCCAGGTGGTGGAGCGCCTGAACGCTGAATTCCCGCTTACCGCCATCAACCCCAACTACAGCGGCGAAACCGCCGAGCGCTGGCGCTACGCCGACGGCGCCGGCGAGATCGGCGTGATCAGCAGCGTGACCCAGGCTTTTTGCAGTGACTGCAACCGGGCGCGCCTGTCCACCGAAGGCAAGCTCTTTCTCTGCCTGTTCGCCAGCCAGGGCCAGGATTTGCGCGCCCTGCTGCGCGGCGGTTATGCCGACGAGCAGATCGCGGCGGCCGTGGCCCATATCTGGCAGGGGCGCGACGACCGCTACTCGGAGCTGCGTGCCGCGCTGCCGGCCGACACCAGCATGCCCGACAGCAGCGCCAAGCGTGTGGAAATGAGCTACATCGGTGGCTAGCATGACAAGCAACAGCCACAACACCTCGCTGCACGCCGAAGCCATCACCGGCCTGATCCTGGCCGGCGGGCGCGGTTCGCGCATGGGCGGCGTCGACAAGGGGTTGCAGAACTTCAACGGCGTGCCGCTGGCCCTGCACACGCTGATGCGGCTCTCGCCCCAGGTCGGCGAGGTCATGATCAATGCCAACCGCAACCTGGCGGCCTACGAAGCCTTCGGCGTGCCGGTCTGGCCCGACAGCACCGGCCTGGGCGAATTCGCCGGGCCGCTGGCGGGCTTTCTCACGGGCCTGGAGCGCTGCGAGACGCCTTACCTGTTGACCGTACCTTGCGACACGCCGCTGTTCCCCGAGGACCTGGTGGCGCGCATGGCCGAGGCCTATGTGCGCGAAGGCGCCGACTTCGCCGTGGCCGCCGCGCCCGAGGAAGACGGCCAGCTCAGGCCGCAGCCGGTGTTTTGTCTGATGGGCACCCACATGCTGGAAAGCCTGGTGCGCTTCACCCACGGTGGCGGCCGCAAGATAGACGCCTGGACGGCGCAGCACAAAACCGTGTCCGTGCCTTTCGACCGGCCCGGCGACGACGCGCACGGCTTTTTCAACGCCAACACCCTGGCCGAGCTGCACCAGCTCGAATCGCGCCTGCCGTGAAGACGCTGGACCAGATCGCGGCCGAACTGCAGGGTTACGACCCGCAAGCCCTGTCGGCCGGCCAGGTGCTGGATTTCCTCTCGCGCCTGGTGACACCGGTCCAGGACGCCATCAAGCTGCCGCTGTTCGAGGCACTGGGCCGCGTGCTGGCCGAGGACGTGGTCTCGCCCTTTGACGTGCCGCCCCATGACAACTCGGCCATGGACGGCTTTGCCTTTGACGGCAGCCAGCTGGCCGCCGGCACTGCGCTGGAACTGCGGGTCGCGGATGGCACGGCGCTGGCCGGCAAGGCCTGGCAAGGCAGCGTGCAAGCCGGCCAGTGCGTGAAGATCATGACCGGCGCCATCATGCCCGCCGGCCTGGACACCGTGGTGCCACAGGAGTTCGTCAAGCAACATCCAGACGGCAGCATCAGCATCCCGCCCGGCCTGCTGCGCGCCGGCGACAACCGCCGCCTGCGCGGCGAGGACCTGGCGCAAGGGCTCCCGGCGCTGCGCAAGGGCGAAATCCTTACGCCGGCCCGGCTGGGCCTGGCGGCCTCCCTGGGCCTGCCCACCCTGCCCGTCTGGCGGCCGCTGCGTGTGGCTTACTTTTCCACCGGCGATGAAATCCTCTCGCTCGGCGAAGCGCCGCGCGAAGGCGCGGTCTACGACAGCAACCGCTACACCGTCTTCGGCATGCTGAGCCGCCTGGGCTGCGAAGTCATCGACATGGGCGTGGTGCGCGACGAACCGGCCCTGCTGGAGGCGGCCTTCACTGAGGCCGCCGCACGGGCCGATGCCATCATCACCTCGGGCGGCGTCAGCGTGGGTGAGGCCGACTTCACCAAGGCCATGATGAAAAAACTCGGCGACGTGGCCTTCTGGCGCATCGCCATGCGGCCGGGCCGGCCCATGGCGGTGGGGCGCATACCGCCCGCGAGCGGCCAGGGAGGCAATCCCAATGGAGCGATCCTCTTCGGGCTGCCCGGCAACCCGGTCGCGGTGATGGTGACCTTTCTGGCCTTTGTGCGCCCCGCCCTGCTGCAGATGATGGGCGCCGGCGCCGCGCAGCCGCCGCTGCTCAAGGCCCGCAGCCTGGAGCCCATGCGCAAAAAAGCCGGCCGCACCGAATACCAGCGCGGCTGGGTCTCCACCGCGGCCGACGGCTCGCTGCAGGTCAAGACCACAGGCAGCCAGGGCTCGGGCGTGCTGCGCTCCATGGCCGAGGCCAACGGCTTGATCGTGCTGCACCATGCGCAAGGCAATGTGGCCGTGGGTGATGAAGTCGATGTGCTGATGTTTGACGGCGCCCTGTAATCCATCAGATGGGCGGCGCCGGCGGGGCCTAGTCATTGCGCAGCACTGGTAGCGGGGGCAAGTCTTCGTAGCCGAAAAAATAGGGCACAACCCGAAAACCCATCAGCAAGCCGCCGTTTTCCGGCGTGGCGTTCAGGCGCTCATAGTCCTGCACGCTCAGGGGCCGTATTTTTTCGGCGTCGCGGTGCCGGCTGAAAACATCATGACGCCACTGATAGACCTCACTGAGTTTTTCCTGGTAGGAGTAGTGATGGTCGTTGTCGTTGTAATAGTCGTCAAACCGGTTGCCTCCCAGGTAGATGGCGTTGGAACCCTCATACCCCGTTTTCTGGCTGGTGCGCACGTCGGTGTTCAGGAAATACACCCAATCGCCCGGAACAAAGTTGCCGGGGGCAACGCCGCCCACCATGCGCAAGATCTTGCCTGGCCGCTCAAGCTCCAGGGGATCAAAATCTACTTCAAAGCTCCACATGCGGCCGGGCTCCAGGTCAACCAGGGGCTCCCCATCGGCCAGTAAGCGCTGCTCCACGCCGCGTGCCTTGCCGGCAACCCTGTTGACGCGGCGAAAGTAATCCAGCGCGCCTTGCGCAAACACCACCTTGGTCGCGGCGTAGCAGCCTATGTCGTATTTCCCCTGCTCAAAAAACATGTCATTCAGGGCTTTGTGCAAGGGGGTACGGAGCGTGGGCGTTCCATTGACCCAGTAGCGGGCATTCCATTTGGCAGGGCCGCCCTCGGGCCAGCCCCATTCGAGCACCTCGGCCCAGGCCACGGTGTTCTGGCGAATGCCGACATGGTCAGCCAGGGCCTGCACATCGCAGGCCTTTCCCCTGAATTCCGTCAAGCGGCCCGGGTGCAGCAAGGCCAGCAGGATCTCTTTTTGGGAAACCGTCCTGAGCTTGCGCGTCTTGTTGTTTTTCACCGGCATCAGCAGCACCTCGTCCTTGATCGCCAGCTCAGTGCGTTGAGCCAGGAACAGGGTGCTCACGGTCGTGCCTGAACCCAGCAGGGAATAGGTCATGGCACCCCGGGGCTTATCGACGGTCTCCTTCACCAGGCGGGCCGGAATGCCGAGCCGCTGGAGGTAACGAAACATCTTGGGGCTGAGCTGCGCCAGCTGGGACGGTGAGCAGAGGAACTGCACACCATAGGTTCCGGCTTCCGGCGCCTCCTGGGCTTGCGCGGAAGCCATATGGGCTGCTGCAAGCAGGAAAGCAATCAGGAAAGAGGCAGTTGTACGGATTCGGCCCGTGGGGGTTGCGATCAAAACGGCGGTCTCACCACCATGCCAGCAACCCACCCTGGAATACGCGGCGCCTTCCGGTCATTTCGCCACGTACTCCGGATGTTCATGGTGAGCATCCGGCTCTTCTTTTGCGACCGCCTTGTTCGCCCCCGGGATGGCCTTGCGCGCAAACAGGGTGTACATGGTGGGCACCACAAACACGGTGAGCAAGGTACCCAGGGACATGCCGCCGACGATAACCCAGCCGATCTGGATGCGGCTTTCGGCACCCGCGCCCTTGGCCAGGGCCAGCGGCAAGGCACCCAGCACCATGGCGCCGGTGGTCATCATGATCGGGCGCAGGCGCTGGGCCGAAGCCTTGACCAGCGCGTCTATCATCTCCAGCCCCTGGCCGCGCAACTGATTGGTGAACTCGACGATCAGGATGCCGTGCTTGGTGATCAGGCCCACCAGCGTGATCAGGCCGATCTGCGAATACACATTGAGCGAGCCGCCCGACCATTTGAGCGCAAGCAGGGCCCCGATCATGGACAAGGGCACCGAGAGCATGATGACCAGGGGGTCGATAAAGCTCTCGAACTGCGCCGACAGCACCAGGAAAATAAACAGCAGCGCGAGCACAAAAACAATGGCCAGCGCGCCCTGGGAGCTCCTGAACTCGCGCGAGGTGCCGTTGAGGTCGGTGCTGTAGCCGGTCTTCAGCACCTTGTTGGCGGTCTGGTCCATGAATTTGAGCGCCTCACCCAGCGAATAGTCGCTGGCCAGGCTGGCCGTGATGGAGACCGAGCGGCGCTGGCCGAAGTGGTTGAGCTCGCGCGGCGAGACGCTTTCACGCACTTTCACCAGCGCCGACAGCGGAATCATCGCGTCATTGCGGCCGCGCACATAAATGCGGTCTATGTTCTCGGGCGTGATGCGGCCGCTGGCCTCCGTCTGCACGATCACGTCGTACTGCTCGGCATCGCGCTTATAGCGCGTCACATTGCGCCCGCCCAGCAGGGTCTCGATGGCTTTGGCGACGACCTGCACGCTGACGCCCAGGTCG
The DNA here is from genome assembly GCF_047303325.1 of Polaromonas sp. CT11-55. Lineage (NCBI taxonomy): Bacteria > Pseudomonadati > Pseudomonadota > Betaproteobacteria > Burkholderiales > Comamonadaceae > Polaromonas > Polaromonas sp. CT11-55. The sequence continues at coordinate 68,571 of NZ_JBKBEX010000019.1, forward strand.
GCCGCCTTGTCGCGCTCGACCTCGATGCGCAGCTCGGGTTTATTGAGCCGCAGGTCCACGTCGGGCGAAACGATGCCGGGGTTTTTGGCGATCTCGTCCAGCATCTGGCGCACCACGGCGTTCAGGTTCTGGTAGCTGTCGGAGGTCTGGATCACAAAATTGAGCGGCCGCTCGCGAAAGCCCTGGCCCAGCGAGGGCGGCGTGATGGGAAAGGCGGTGACGCCCGGCAGCGCGTTGAACTTGGGCTGCAGCTCGCGCGCCATGTCCAGGGTGGAGCGCTCGCGCTTGTCCCAGTCGACCGTGCGGTAGACCACGCTGGCCTGGGCCACCGTGGGATTGCCGACGTTGGCGAAAATCCGGTCGAACTCGGGGAAGGGCTCGCCCATCTTCTCGAGCGCCTTCGCATAACGGTCGGTGTAGTCCAGCGTCGCGCCGTCCGGCGCATTGACGTTGGCCAGGATCACCCCGCGGTCTTCGATCGGCGAGAGCTCCTGCTTCATGCCCGGGAACACCAGCGCGATGGCCAGGGCGCTGAGCAGCATCACGCCGATGACGATCCAGCGCGCCTGCAGCGCCATGCCCTTGAGCCGCTGGGCCAGCGAGGGCCGGCTACCCTCTTCCACCTCTGGCACATAACGCGTGGTGACCACCCAGCGCAGCACCGCGCCGTAACGGTCCGAGATGGCGGTCAAGGCCCGCTCCATGTAGCGGTCAAAACGGTTGGGCTTGGGGTTGTGCTTGAGCAGCTGGGTACACATCATGGGCGTGAGCGTGAGCGCGACAAAGCCCGACACCACCACCGCGCCGGCCAGCGCCAGCGCGAACTCCACAAAAAGCCGGCCGGTGCGGCCCGGCGTGAAGGCCAGCGGCGCGTACACGGCCACCAGCGTGGCCGTCATGGTGACCACGGCAAAACCGATCTCTCGCGCGCCCTTGATGCCGGCCGAGAACGGGTCCATGCCCTCCTCGATGTGGCGGAAGATGTTTTCCAGCATCACGATGGCGTCGTCCACCACCAGGCCGATGGCCAGCACCAGCGCCAGCAGGGTTAGCGTGTTGATGGTGAAGCCCGCCAGGGCCATCATGGCGAAGGTGCCTATCAGGCTCACCGGAATGGTGACGATCGGGATGATGGAGGCGCGCAGCGTGCGCAGGAAGACAAAAATCACCAGGGCCACCAGCACGATGGCCTCGGCGATGGTGTGGTACACGTTGTTGACCGAGCGGTCGATGAACACCGAGTTGTCGTTGGCGACGTCGATCAGCATGTCGGCCGGCAGGTCGGCCTTGAGCTTGGGGAAGACTTCCCGCACGCCCTTGGACAGGTCCAGCGGGTTGGCCGTCGCCTGGCGGATGACGCCGACCGCCACGGCCGAGCGGCCGTTGAGCCTGACCGCCGTACGCTCGTCCGCCGCGCCCTCCTCCACGCGCGCGACGTCGCGCACCTTGACCGAAAAGCCGTTAACGTTCTTGATGACGATCTCGCGGAACTGCGCGGGCCTGACCAGGTCGGTCTGCGAGGTCACACTGAATTCGCGCTGCTGCGACTCGATGCGGCCGGCCGGCAGCTCGAGGTTGCTGCGGCTGATGGCGTCTTCCACGTCCTGCGTGGTCAGCTTGTAGGAGGCAAGCTTGTCGGTGTCCAGCCAGATGCGCATGGCGTACTTGCGCTCGCCGAAGATGCGCACGTCGGCCACGCCGGTCACGGTCTGCAGGCGCGGCTTGACGATGCGGTTGACCAGGTCGTTGATTTGCAGCGGCGTCAGCGAGTCGCTGGAAAACGCCACCTGGATGACCGGGAAGGCGTCGGCCTCCACCTTGGCGATCACCGGCTCTTCAATCGCCTGCGGCAGGCGGTTGCGCACGCGCGAGGTGCGGTCGCGCACCTCGGCGGCGGCCGAGTCGGCGTCTTTTTCAAGGCGAAAGCGCACGCTGATCTGCGCCTGGTCGGCCCGGCTGATGGAAGTGATCACGTCCACCGCGTCGATGCCGGCGATGGAGTCTTCCAGCGGCTTGGTGACCTGCGATTCGATCACCTCGGCCGAAGCGCCCGCGTAGCGCACGCTGACGGTCACCACGGGCTCGTCGATCTTGGGGTACTCGCGCACGGACAGGCGGTTGAAGCTGACCGCCCCTATCAGCACGATCAGCAGGGACAGCACGGTGGCAAAGACCGGGCGGCGTATGGAGACTTCAGCGAGTTGCATGGGAATCTATGAAACCGGGACGGCCGCTCAGGTGGGGTCGCGCGCCGGCGGGCCTGCCGGGCTGCGCTCGGCCGGCGTCACGCTGCGCACCGGCACCAGGCCCCGCGGAGCCTCGGACACCACCACACCGCAGGGGTTGGGACCGGACAGCGGTGCCTGCGCCGCGGGCTCCGCCGCGGCGGCTTTCACCGGGACGGCAGGTACATTGGCGTTGGCGGGCGTGGCAGCTGCGGCCGAAGCGCCCGCGGCCGGAGCGGCGGCTTTTGCATTGCTCGCGCGGGCCAGGTCCACCACAGTCACCAGCGTGCCGTCGCGCTGCACACGCTGCTGGCCGGCCGCGACCACGGTGTCGCCGGCCTCCAGGCCTTCAAGGATCTCGACCTTGCCCGGGCTGCGCAGGCCGACCTTGACCTCCACGCGTTTGGTCGTGCGGGTCTGCTCGTTCGGGCCTTCCAGCAGCTTGATGACGAACTGCCGGCCGCCCTGCGGAACAATGGCTTCCTCGGGTATCACGCGGGCGTTCTCGCGCACGCCGAAGACGGTGTTGACGCGGGCGAACATGCCGGGGCGCAGCTGCAGCTGGCGGTTGTCTATGCAGCCGCGCACGCCTATGGAGCGGCCGTTGGCGTCGATCAGGGGATCTATGGCCTGGATCTGCGCGTTGTACTTGCGGCCAGGCAAGGCGTCGATGTCGAGCACGGCCGTCTGCCCGCGCTTGACCTTGTTCTGGAAGCGCTCGGGCAGGCGGAAGTCGACAAAAATCGCCTCGATGTCCTCGATGTTGACGATGTCCGCGCCGTCCTTGAGGTAGTCGCCCACGTTGACCTGGCGTATGCCGGCGATGCCGTCAAAGGGCGCGACGATTTTCAGACGCGCCGCCGTGGCCTTGGCCAGCGACAGCTTGGCTTCGGCCACCTGCAGGTTGGCCGCGCTTTCATCGAGGGAGCGCTGGCTGATGAAGTTTTGCGCCACCAGTTCCTGGTTGCGCTTCTGGTTGGCCCGGGCGATCGAGAGTTCGGCCTGGCTTTGCTGCACCTGCGCCAACGGCAGCTGGTCGTCAAACTGCACCAGCACCTGGCCTTTGCGCACCCGCTGGCCATCGGTGAAATTGAGCTGGGTGATGCGTCCGCTGACCTCGGGCCGCAACACTACGCCACGGCGTGAACGCAGGCTGCCCACGGCTTGCGTGTCGTCCGACAGCCGGGCCAGTTCCACCTTTGCGGCTTCCACTGTGACCGGTTTCCCCGCATTGGCGCCATTGCCGCTGCCGTTGCCGGAGGCTGAAGGTGTGGCGCCCGCGGCATCCGGCGCCTTCGGTTTCTGGAGCCACCAGGCAGCGCCCGATGCGACCGCAATGCCCGCGACGGCGACAGCTGTGTAGATTGCTTTGGATGCCATGGGGAACGAACTTGTAATACAAAGAGATACAAACTTCCAATGTAGCAGGACACCATGGCGCGCGCAGCTTTTTCTCGCCCTTGCCAGGGGCAAGCGCAGTAGCTTTACAACGGCTTTACCAAAGGCCGGCGGCCACCGTGGGGCGGATGCTACGTACGCTTATGGGTGCATTTATGGTACATGCCGGCGCATGGGCGTTTGCGCTGGCCATCCCTGCTTGGGTCGCGTTTTTTCGCGCATGTTCCCGCCGCAGCCCGCGGCCCACCCAGGCGCCTGTTACAAGCGGCCCAGCGCGCGTTCCACGCCCTTGTTGGCCAGCGCGTCGGCGCGCTCGTTGCCGGGATCGCCGGCATGGCCCTTGACCCAGCGCCAGTCGATCTTGTGGCCGCTGCCGCTGACCAGCGCGTCCAGGCGCTGCCACAGGTCCACGTTCTTGACGGGGGCCTTGGCCGCCGTGCGCCAGCCCCTGGCCTTCCAGCCGTGGATCCATTCGGTAATGCCCTTGCGCACGTACTCGCTGTCGAGGTACAGCGTCACGCTGCAGGGCCGCTTGAGCGCCGCCAGCGCCTCGATGACGGCGGTCATTTCCATGCGGTTGTTGGTGGTGCCCAGCTCGCCGCCGAACAGTTCTTTCTGGGTGCCGCCCTGGGACAGCAGCACGCCCCAGCCGCCGGGCCCGGGATTACCCTTACATGCACCGTCGGTGTAGATCACGACGGGCTGCGGTGCGGCGGTTGGGCTGGAGGATAGATCGGTCATGCGTTGGTGTTGCTTGTGAAGAGCGCCGGGGCCCGTACGACACCCGGCTGTTGAAAATGAAAAGCGAAGAAAGGGAAAGGGGCCGGTTCAGGCCGGTGGCCGCATTCGCGTGGCCGGCTCCTTGTTCGCGACTACCGCCGGCGCCGCAGCCGGCGCCTTGCGCGTCTTCCAGGCCGGCTCGAGCAAACGCACGCCCCGCACCCGCTTGACCGCCGCGAGAAAATACACGGCGCCGAAAATCGGCCACCAGCGCTCACCCGCCGCATCCATCCACTCGAAGCGGTCCAGCCATGCCTGGCTGGTCAGCGCCGGGCGGTAGCAGCCGAAGCGCCCCGACTCTACCTCAAAGTCCAGCAGCCGCAGCCAGTCGCGCAGCCGCCAGTAGCCGATGAACTCTCCCGTCTTGGGCAGGAACAGGCTGTCGTAACCCCATCGCTGGTACAGGTGGCCGCGCCGTTGGCGCAGGCCCCAGAGACTGGTGGGGTTGAGCCCGCTGATCACCACGCGGCCCTCCGGCACCAGCACACGGCTGACCTCGCGCAGTGTGGCGTGCGGATCGCGGCTGAGCTCCAGCGTGTGCGGCAGCACCACCAGGTCCAGGCTGGCCTCCGGAAACGGCAGCGCATCAGAGTCCGTCAGCAAGGCCGCGCGCCGGGAACTTGCGGCCGGGGCGGCAGTCGCCTCCGTAGCCGCTTCGGCCGGAGAAGAGGAAGGCGCCGACCCGAGCGCCAGCCATTTGTGCGGCATGCGATTGGCCTGCAGCGCATCGAGTTCCGGCAGGCCCAACTGCAAGGCGTGGTAGCCGAAGACGTCGCTGACGGCCTGGTCGAAATGCGCGCGCTCCCAGTCCAGCAGGTAAGCGCCAGGCGGCGTCTTCAACCAGTCCGTCAAACCTATAATTTCAGAGTTCATCAGACCACCGCATGTTCATCGAAACCACCGCATGTATTTGATTCCCATCCCTGCCTTCGAAGACAACTACCTCTGGTTGTTGCATGACGGCAAGCGCGCCCTGGTCGTGGACCCGGGAGATGCCGGGCCGGTGCAGCGCGCCCTGGATGAGCACGCATTGCAACTGGAGTCGATTCTAGTCACGCACCACCATGCGGACCACACGGGCGGTGTGGACACCCTTCGCGAAGCAACCGGCGCCCAGGTCTGGGGCCCAGGCGCCGAGCGCATTCCCCAGCCTTATACGCACCTGAAAGGCGGCGACACCGCGCGCGCCCTCGGGCTTGAATTCCAGGTGATGGACGTACCAGGCCACACGGCCGGCCACATCGCCTACTATGCACCCGAGGTGAACGGCAAGCCCCTGCTGTTCTGCGGCGATACGCTGTTTTCGGGCGGCTGCGGGCGTTTGTTTGAAGGCACGCCCGCGCAGATGCTGGCCTCGCTGGGCAAGCTCGCCGCCCTGCCCGGCAACACCGTGGTCTGCTGCACCCATGAATACACGCTGTCCAACCTGCGTTTTGCCATGGCCGTGGAGCCCGGCAATGCGGAACTGGCGGCCTACCAGGCCAAATGCATGCACCTGCGCGAGCAGGGACAACCGACCTTGCCGAGCTCGATCGCGCAGGAACTGCTGGTTAACCCCTTTTTGCGAACCCGGCAAGCCACTATCATGCAGGCTGCCCGGCACTTCGATGCGTCGGCCCATGACGACACCACCGTATTTGCCGCCATCCGGCAGTGGAAAAACCAATTCAAATGACGCCACACCCCCGCACCACTGCAGTTGCCCGCCTTTCGAGCTTTTCCGGCCCTTCGAATCCTTTCTCCTCCCCACTTTTTCGCCTTGCTTCGCTGGCCCTGCTGCTGGCGGCGGTGCTGCTCGCCGGTTGCGCCACGCAGGCGCCCGGCCTGCCCAGTGACCCGGTGCTGACCACCGGGGGCGCGCCGGCCACCAAGCCGCTGCTGCCCAGCGGCCCGCTGCAGGCCATCACGCCCGGCCAGGCCGGCTCGCACCAGATCGCTTCCACCGAGCCGCCCAAGGAGCTCTGGGACCGCATACGCCGCGGCTTTGCGATGCCCGATCTGCAAAACGAGCTCGTGACCGACCGCGAGCAGTGGTATGCCAGCCGGCCCGACTACATCCAGCGCATGACTGAGCGCTCCAGCAAATACCTGTTCCACATCGTTGAGGAACTCGAGCGCCGCCAGATGCCCACCGAACTGGCCCTGCTGCCCTTCATTGAAAGCGCCTTCAACCCGCAGGCCGTCTCCAGCGCCAAGGCCGCCGGCATGTGGCAGTTCATGCCGGCCACCGGCAAGTATTTCGACCTGAAGCAAAACGCCTTCCGCGACGACCGCCGCGACGTGCTGGCCTCCACCCGCGCCGCGCTGGACTACCTGCAAAAACTCTACGGCATGTTCGGCGACTGGCACCTGGCGCTGGCCGCCTACAACTGGGGCGAAGGCAGCGTGGCGCGCGCCATCGCCAAAAACCAGAGGGCCGGCCTGGGCACCAGCTACGCCGACCTCAACATGCCGGCTGAAACCCGGCTCTACGTGCCCAAGCTGCAGGCCGTCAAGAACATCGTCGCCAACCCGCAGGCCTTTCGCACCGAGCTGCCGCTGATCGAAAACCATCCCTACTTCCAGCAGGTGCTGATCACGCGCGACATCGACGTGGCCCTTGCCGCGCGCCTGGCCGACGTCAAGATCGAGGACTTCAAGGCGCTCAACCCCTCGGCGCACCGCCCGGTCATCATCGCCGCCGGCACGCCGCAAATCCTGCTGCCCTGGGACAACGCCACGGTGTTCCAGCGCAACTTCGAGGCCTACAGCCAGGGCCAGTACGCGAGCTGGACGGCCTGGACCGCGCCCAGCACCATGAGCCCGGGCGAAGCGGCGCGCCGCACCGGCATGAGCGAGACCGACCTGCGCGGCGTCAACAACATACCGCCGCGCATGCTGATCAAGGCCGGCTCCACCCTGCTGGTGCCGCGCTCGGCCAAAGTCGAAACGGATGTCGCACCGCATATCGCGGACACGGCCCAGGTATCCTTCGCGCCCGAAGTCGTCACGCGGCGCACCACCGTGAAAGCCCGCAAGGGCGAATCGGTGGCGACCATCGCCAAGCGCTACGGCCTGAGCGCCGCCAACGTGGCCGAGTGGAACCACGTCAGCGCTTCCAGCGCCTTCAAGGTCGGCCACCCGGTGGTGGTCTTCCTGCCGGTCAAAAGCCATGCCGCCTCGGCCAGCCACGGCCGCGGCAAGGCCGGCGTCAAGGCCGTCAAGCGCGGCACGGCCAAGCCTGTCGTGAAAACCAAAAAGCGCTGAGGCGCTTCAGCGCCCGCCGGCTAAAGCTTGAGCGTGCCCACGCCGAACAGGCCGATCAGGCCGATGACGATCAGGTAGATCGCCACGATGTAATTGAGCAGGCGCGGGATGATCAGGATCAGGATGCCGGCGATCAGGGACATCAGCGGCCCTATGCTGAGCGAAAGGTTCATGGCGTTTTCCTTGGAGTTTTGGATGCCGGCTTGCCCGCCGCCCCTGGCGCGGCGGCCAGGGCGTGGAACGGTGCAAGCCCAGCTTGACTCTAAGGAGGGGCGCCGCCGGTCGCTGTAGGACGGCAGGAAGTTTGCGGTACAGGGGAAAACGCCAGGGTTTTCCGTCAGAGCTTTTCCGTCAGAGCTTTTCCGTTTCGCCGCTGCGCGGCTGCCACTTCATGAGGCGTTTTTCAAGCCGGCCCACAATGCCGTCCAGCACCAGCGCAAAGGCCGTCAACACCACGATGCCGGCGAACACCGTGTTGACGTCAAAGGTGCCCTCGGCCTGCAAGATCAGATAGCCCACGCCACGCGCCGAGCCCAGGTACTCCCCCACCACCGCCCCCACAAAAGCCAGGCCCACCGAGGTGTGCAGGCTGGAGAACACCCAGCTGGTGGCGCTGGGCAGGTACACGGTGCGCAGCAGCTGGCGCTGGTTGGCACCCAGCATGCGGGCATTGGCCAGCACCACCGGGCTGACTTCCTTCACGCCCTGGTAGACATTAAAGAACACGATAAAAAACACCAGCGTGACGGCCAGCGCCACCTTGCTCCAGATGCCCAGGCCCAGCCACAGCGAAAAGATGGGCGCGAGGATCACGCGCGGCATCGAATTGGCAGCCTTGATGTAGGGGTCCAGAATGGCGCTGGCCGTGGGCGCTAGCGCCAGCCACAGGCCGCAGGCCAGGCCCAGCACCGTGCCTATGCCGAAGGCCAGCACCGTCTCCAGCAAGGTGGTGCCCAGGTGCAGATAAATGTCGGCATTGCCCGGCAGGCCGTCAGGGAACAGCGCACTGGGGCCGAAGCCGAAAGGCATGAACCAGCTCCAGACCCGGCCCGCCACCTTGATCGGTTCGCCCAGGAAAAACGCAACCTGCTGGTCGCGCGAGGCGGCGTGCCAGACCAGCAGAATGAGGACCAGCAGGCCGACCTGCCAGGCAAGCAGGTTTTTTTCAGAAGGCTTGAAATGCCGCCACATACTCATGCGGCCTTCTTCAATTGCTGTGCATAACCCTTGAGCACCTCGTCGCGCAGCACATTCCAGATCTGCGTGTGCAGCTCGACAAAACGCGGGTGGTGGCGCACCTCGGCCACGTCGCGTGGGCGCGGCAGGTCGATGGCGAACTCGCCTATGGGATGTGTGCCCGGGCCGGCTGACAGCACCACTACGCGGTCGCTCATGGCAATCGCCTCGTCGAGGTCATGGGTGATAAAAAGCACGGCCTTCTTTTTGGCGGCCCAGAGTTCCAGCACTTCGTTTTCCATGAGCTGGCGGGTCTGGATGTCCAGCGCGCTAAAGGGTTCGTCCATCAGGATGATGTCCGGGTCCAGCGCCAGCACCTGGGCCAGTGCGGTTCGCTTGCGCATGCCGCCCGAAAGCTGGTGCGGGTAGCGGTCGCCGAACTCGGCCAGGCCCACACGCTCCAGCCAGCCCTGGGCCTGGCGGCGTGCCTCCGCATCCGGAACCCCGCGGTACTGCAGGCCCATCATCACATTGGCCAGCGCGCTGCGCCAAGGCATCAAGGCCTCGGTCTGGAACATATAACCGGCGCGGGTGTTGATGCCGGCCAGTGGCGCGCCAAAAACTTTGACCTCGCCCGACGAGGCCTGCAGCAGGCCGGCGCCTATATTGAGCAGCGTGGACTTGCCGCAGCCCGTGGGCCCCACGACCGAGACAAACTCGCCCGCTTGAATGCGCAAGGTAGTGTTGCTGACGGCGGTGTAGCGCTGGGCCGCATCGTCGCGTGAGCGGAAGGTGCAGCTGATGTCGATCAGCTCCAGGGCGCAGGCGATATCGAATTCAGGCATGGCGGGAGCTTACAGCAAGCTGCCTGCGCGGAGATAGGCCCCCACGCTTTTCACTTCGCCTTCGGCTTCGTGTAATGCGCTGCCCCCCAAGGGGGCGCTGCGCCTGCGGTCTGGCAAAGCCAGTCCCGCGGCCCCTGCTGGCAAAAGACGGGCCCCAAGCTTTTCGCTTCGTGTATTTTCGACATCAGCACGGGCGGGCTCGACCACCAGCAGGGGCGGTGCTAGGCCTTGAAGCGATCCTTCGCGCGGCGCGCAAACTCGTTGGTATAGGTCTTGGCGATGTCTATCTTGTCGGCCCTGATGCTGGGGTCAAAGCTGGCCAGCGCCTTGAGCGCGGTGCGCGCGCCGTCGTCGGGAATGATGCCGTCCAGCGAAATCGACTCGCGCACCTTGTTGAAGGACGCCAGGTAGAGCGCACGGTCGCCCAGCAGATAACTTTCGGGCACGGTCTTGATGATGTCGCCCGGGCCGGCGGTCTGCAGCCACTTGAGGCCGTGCACGATGGCATTGGCCATGGCCTGGCAGGTGTTGGGATGCTTTTGCACAAACTCCAGCGGCGCGTAGAGGCAGCCCGCGGGCATGGAGCCGCCGAACACCTCCGTCGTGCCTTTGAGGGTGCGCGTGTCGCTGATGATCTTGACCTCGCCTTTTTGCTCCAGCATGGTCATCACCGGGTCGGTGTTGCTCATGGCGTCGATCTGGCCCGAGCGCAGCGCGGTCAGCGCGCCGGCCGCCGTGCCCACGCCGATGAAGCTCACGTCGCTGGGCTTGAGGCCGGCGCGCGAAAGCACCAGGTTGGCCATCATGTTGGTCGACGAGCCCGGCGCCGACACGCCAATCTTCTTTCCCTTGAGGTCGGCCACGCTCTTGTAGTTGGGCATGTTCTTGGTCGAGATGCCGAAGGCGATCTGCGGCGCCCTGCCCTGCAGCACAAAGGCCTGGAACATCTGGTTCTTGGCCTGCAGGTTGATGGTGTGCTCAAACGCACCCGAGCACACGTCGGCCGAGCCGCCCACCACGGCCTGCAGCGCGCGCGCGCCGCCCGCGAAATCACTGATCTCGATGTCCAGGCCCTCGGCCTTGAAGTAGCCCAGCTGTTCGGAAATCGTGAGCGGCAGGTAATAAAACGCGGCCTTGCCGCCGACGGCAATCGCGATCTTGCTTTTTTCGAGTTTGGGCTGGGCACGCAGCGACGGTAATGCCAGCGTCGCCACGGCCAGCGCAGTGCCGCCGGCAAAGCGGCGACGGGAAATCAGGGGGTGGCGGTTCATGCAAAGCCTCGTTTCTTGTGGATGACACAAGCTTATCGAGACGTAAAAAAGCCCGCATCGGGGACATCCCGTGCGGGTTTTCACCAAAAATCGGGCGTTGCGGTTACCAAAGGTTACCGCACGTAGCGCAGATGCTTCAGCGGTAAGCCGAAAGCAGGATCAGGATGTTGACAAAGAGCGCGACGGCCCATACCGCCGAGCGCGCCTTGGCCAGGTCGGCCACATACATCATGATGTAGGCAATGCGCAGAAAGACGAACAGCAGCGCCATGATGTCCAGCCGCGTCTGCGCGGCCTGCAGCATGTGGGCGATGATGACGGCCGCGAAGAAGAACGGCAGCGCCTCAAAGGTGTTCTGCTGCGCAGCGTTGGCGCGAGCGCGCCAGTCAGTCTGCCTGGCCAGCCAGGCGCGCGGGTTGTGGTTGTCAAAGCCGCCGTCGCGCCGGGGCGTCCTCATCATGCCGTACTTGGCGAGCGCCGCGCAGGCGATAGGCAACAGCGCCGCGATCAGCACACACCAGTAGGCAATGGTGAAACGTGCGTATGTCATGTGGGTTTTCCTTCCGTATGTTGTTGTGTCGTCGCGGGCGCCCCTCAGCGCCTGTCCACCAGCGCATGGGCAATCGTGCCCAGGTCCACGTATTCAAGTTCGCTGCCCACCGGCACGCCGCGCGCCAGGCGCGTCACCTGCACGCCGCGGCTTTTGAGCGCCTGGGCGATCACATGCGCCGTGGCCTCGCCCTCGGCCGTGAAGTTGGTCGCCAGGATCACCTCCTGCACCTCGCGTGAGGCCGGCGGCAGCGCTTCGCCGCGCTCGTCCTTGGGCACGACGCGGTCGAACAGCTTTTGCAGGCCTATGTCATTCGGGCCTATGCCGTCCAGCGGGCTCAGCTTGCCCATCAGCACAAAGTACAGGCCCTTGTAGGCCAGCGTGCGCTCCAGCGCCGCCTGGTCGGCCGGGGTTTCGACCACGCAGAGCTTGCTGCGGTCGCGCTGCGGATTCGCGCAGGTGCTGCAAAGCTCCTGCTCGGTCAGCGTGTTGCACAGGCTGCAGTGCCGCACACTGCCCACCGCATGCTCAAGCGCGCGCGCGATCTGCAAGGCGCCGGGCTTGTCGTGCTGCAGCAGGTGAAAAGCCATGCGCGCGGCCGACTTGGCGCCCACGCCCGGCAGCTTGCGCAGCGCCTGGGTCAGGCCTTCAAGGGCATTGGAGTCAGCCATTCAGGGCAGCAGCCCTTAAAAGGGTAATTTCATGCCTGGGGGAAGGCCCGCGGTCAGCTTGCCCATTTTTTCCTGGCTGACTTCCTCGGCCTTGCGCACGGCGGCGTTGAAAGCCGCGGCCACCAGGTCTTCCAGCATGTCCTTGTCGTCGGCCAGCAGGCTGGGGTCGATCTCGATGCGCTTGACGTCGTGCTTGCAGGTCATGGTGACCTTCACCAGGCCGGCGCCGGCCTCGGCCGTCACTTCCACAAAAGCCAGTTCGTCCTGTGCTTTCTTGATGTTGTCCTGCATGGCTTGCGCCTGCTTCATGAGGCCTGCGAGTTGTCCTTTGTTAAACATGGAGTCTTCCTTTTGAATCGTGAAATCGGGGAATGTGGGGTGTTGGAATGCGTGCTGACAAACCGTCTTTGAAACTGTCTTTGATCATATCGACTTGGCCGCCAGCGGCCGTATGCTGCCGGGGACAATTTTCGCCCCCCAGTCGCGCATCATGTCCTGCACCAGCGGGTCGTTCTGGATCATTTCTTCGGCCGCGCGCTGGCGCTCGGCGGCCGCGGCGCCATTGCGGCGCGCCGGGGTGTCGGTGACCGGGCCGACCTCCACCACGAGCTTGAGGCCAGCGTCGCCCACATGGGTTTGCAGCGCGGCCTGCAGCTTTTCACGCGCGGCCGCCTGGTTCAGCGATTCACGTTCCACGCGCAGCGTCCACAGGCTGCCGTCCTGGCTGCGCAGCTCCGACTGCAGGCCCAGCTCGCGCGTCAGCGCCGCCACAGCCTCGGCCGCGACCAGCTGGTTGACCGTCTGGCCCCAGGCTTCGCCCAGTGGCACGGGCACCAGCGGCGGGGGTGTGGTGGAAGGCGCGCTGGCCGGTGGGCGTGGTTGTGGCGCTGGCGTAGCCTGCACCGGCGCAGGCTCGGGCATGGCCGGGGTGCTGGCGCTGAAATGGGGTGCGGGTTGCGCGCGCTCGGCTTGCGCGGCCGGTGCCGGGGCCGCCACAGGCGGCCTTCTTTCGACAGCCGGCGCGGCTGGTGCTGAGGCCGCCACAGGCGACGGGGCCGGCGCGGACGCAACGGCCCGCGTCAGCTCAGGCTGAGGCTTTTTTCCGGGCTCGGCGGCACCCCCCGCATGGCTGGGGGCGGCCGAAGCCGAGGGTTTGAAGGCCAGCAGGCGCAGCAGCACCATGGTCAGGCCCGCGTATTCGTCAGGCGCCAAGCCCAATTCGCCGCGGCCGTGCAGGCACAGGCTGTACAGCAGCTGGGTTTCGTCGGCCGGCAGCGCGCGCGCCAGCCGCGCCGTCTCGGCGATGTCCGGGTCGGCATCGTCGCCGCCCTCGCCCATCTCCGGCACGGCCTGCAGCACCGCCATGCGCTGCAGCACCGTCGTCATTTCTTCGAGCGTGGAGGCCGCGCTCAAGCCGTTAAGCCGCAGCGCCTCCGAGGTTTCCACCACCGTCTTGCCGTCGCCGCGCGCCAGCGCGTCCAGCAGGCGGTAAACATAGCTGCGGTCCACACTGCCCAGCATGGTGCGCACGCTGGCTTCCTCGAGCGAGCCCGAGCCGAAGGCAATCGCCTGGTCGGTCAGCGAGAGCGCGTCGCGCATGGAGCCGCGCGCCGCGCGCGCCAGCAGGCGCAGCGCCTGCGGCTCGGCCGGCACGTTTTCCACGCCCAGCACCTGGGTCAAATGTTCGAGCACCGTCTCGGGCGCCATGGGCCGCAGGTTGAACTGCAGGCAGCGCGACAGCACCGTAGCCGGCACCTTCTGCGGGTCGGTCGTGGCCAGCACAAACTTCAGGTATTCGGGCGGCTCCTCCAGCGTCTTGAGCATGGCGTTAAAGGCCGTGTTCGTGAGCATGTGGACTTCGTCGATCATGAAGACCTTGAAGCGGCCCACGACAGGTTTGTAAACCGCCTGCTCGAGCAGCTGCGCGATTTCATCTACACCGCGGTTGGACGCGGCATCCAGCTCGGTGTAGTCGACAAAACGGCCGCTGTCGATGTCGGTGCAGGCCTGGCACACACCGCAGGGCGTGGCCGTGATGCCACCCTGCCCATCCGGGCCCAGGCAGTTCAGCGACTTGGCCAGGATGCGCGAAATCGTCGTCTTGCCCACGCCCCGCGTGCCGGTAAACAGGTAAGCATGGTGCAAACGCTGCGTCGCCAGCGCATTGCCCAAAGCCTGCACCACATGCGACTGCCCCACCATTTCAGAGAAATTTTTGGGGCGGTATTTGCGGGCGAGAACGAGATAGGACATATCCAGGCATTCTAAATTGCCCACGGCAGTGTTTCGGGGGGCATTTGCCGGACTATGTTCCCCAGGACACAAGGGTCATTCCCAAGTCCCGTACAATTGTGGGTGACGGGCCTTCCCGCATGGTAAAGCGGCCAACCGGGTCAGGTGGGGAACCAAGCAGCCCTAACTGTGGAGCCAGTGCCGGGGTCAAGGCTCGTCACCTTATTCATCTCAGATCCGCTGTTCTTGCGGGTTTCTTGCCTAGAGCGGCTTCTCGCCGTGGTTTTGTGTCACTTGAGTGCGCCACTTCATTAATTGGAGCTGGAATCCGTACTCCCCCTTCCTCGGTGGACTCCGGATTGTGAATCTACCTCAAAGTGCTCCACTATTTTCGGGATTTTGTTGCCCCGCTTACCAGCCAGGCGACCTGGCCTCTCGGCATAGGGATCGAGCTTATTTGAGCTGCCCCGCCTTTGGGTCCGTCCTCAAGTACTTGGGCTCACTTTCTTCAGGTTGCAGGCTCCTCTTCGCCGTGTTGGGAGCCAGGCCTGCACGCGTTGAGAATCTTCCGGATAGACATCTGATCTAGCAATGCCCAACGTCTGATGACATTCAATGCCGACAGATCTATCACTCTTCAGCTCCCCCTGTTTTTAAAACAAGCAGGATAGGCCTGCATGGGTCGAATTTGGATGGAAATTACCGCGCTGATGGTGTCTGTTGAAGATTTAAGCTGGATCAACGATTACACCCCTTTCATTGCGAGCTACCCAACCATCCGGCTCCTTAGTTATCGTGAGTCCCGCTCCGGGCGGAATATCCCAGTTTCCAAGCTCCCCCTTCCATTCGATATTTCCATTGAGAAATTTAGAAGAAAAATCTCTACGCTCGAAGTCGATTTGTGTACCTCTAATATCTTTAACAAAAATCTCTTCAACATAATCCAGTCGCAGACACGAGTCGACTATTGCCGAACGAATTGCGAGATTGTCGGAGCGTCCGGGGTGGCTAACCGAAGGGTATGTCATCCCTCCCACTTCCACATCACTACTTTCGTCGATAGTGCCTTGCATCATCCGCTCAGCAATCGCTGCAGTTATTTTGTACTGGCTGGAATAGGTAGCGTGAATCGGTTGCAGGAACTTGGTTTCGAAGAAAGTCGAGACCATGTCACTCAGGTAATTACCTTCGCCATCCTCAACTTCTGGGGCCATCTGAATGACATAAAAATCCTCGCAGACTGACCATTTGGAAATGTAAAAGCATTCACCGGGTTGAACATTTAGCTCAAAAAAAACGGCCCCTGGATCAGGGCTGCAATAGAAAACTGGCATGCCTGGCGGATTGCATCGTTGAAAGTTAACCACTAGGTGCTCAGGCGGATAGCCAAGTTGGCTTTTGAGGGTTGGCTTCTCTTTATATCTCACGCCGCGATACAAACGAACGTCTTTCCTTGGCATAAAGGCCCGCAGTTGGAGGCCTACAAATAGCTTAGATACCTGCTCTTTTATATAGCCGAAATCTGCCCGCTCCAAGTCCATACGATTTAGCTGTCGTATCAACTCTCTAGCTTTGCTTGCTTGAAGCAGTTTCAACTGAACTCCTTGAGGTATGCGGTTTTAATTCAGTGTCTTACTTCAAGCTACTTGATACCTCGGTCATCTATTAAGCCTTACTCAATTGCTTTTGGTATTGCATTTTCTCTTCAGCGTTTATTACAGCACTGTAGAGTGACATGAGATCCTTTGCCAACACCTCCGGCTCAGACTTCATTCTGACCGTTGAAATGGTTCCAATACCATAGCCTGAGTATTTGATATCCATGAACTGAATCAAGTCGTTCGGTGCGTCCTCGCCAAAATATCGAATGACCTCAGCCACGTTTGAGAACATCTTTTCTTCAAACATAGGCTCACCAGCATCCTCCAAAGTCGCCACGTACATGCCGCTTTCAAATTTCTCGATATGGAGCGTTGGGACCATTGGTTTTTTCTCAGAGTTATCTACCAACAAATGGGATATCGGAAACTAAAACCTCAGCGGCTATTCCTACCTGATTCAGGAGTAACTCGACGGAGTTTCTTCGCTTGAGCTTGTCATGATGCGGGCCCACGATTATTCTTTTAATGGGAAGTTTAGGCAATGCCACACCATTCAGAGGCTCAAACAACGATAGATAAGGCACAAGAACGCCCTGACGCGAGAATGACCTCAAAGGTTTTTTACTCAACGATTTCCCAACTTTCTTTCTGCGCTTTAGTTGGGTGGCGGGCATCATCTACTTGGACTAGATGACGGGAAGACTGGGGTTTTCCTGAGGGCTTATCCCGCTACAGCCGCTGCTCCACATGCCGCATCAGCCCCTCGCAAGCATCCTCCACCAGGTCCAGCACATGCTCAAAGCCGTCCTTGCCGCCGTAGTAGGGATCGGGCACGACCGGGCTGTCATGCCTTAAACAAAACTCGGTGAGCCTGCGCACCTTGCCCAGGTGTTCCGGTGGGCATTCTTCCTGGATCAAAGCCAGGTTGTCCCAGTCCATGGCCAGGATCAGGTCGTGGCGCTCGAAATCCGCCTCCGCAATCTGCCGGGCCCTGAGGCCTGAAAGGTCATAACCCCGCCGGGCCGCATGCGCCTGGGAGCGCTCGTCGGGCGGGTTGCCGGGGTGGTAGTTGTGGGTGCCGGCCGAATCGACCTGCACTTGCTTGCCGAGGCCCCGCTCCAGGACTTTGCGCTGGAACACGCCATGGGCCGTGGGGCTGCGGCAGATATTGCCCATGCAGACAAAGAGGACGGAATAGGGTTTCATGTGAGGGATGTGGGCCGAAAACTGCCCTGTGGGGCCTGCCCAGCCACCTTAATCTACCAGAGCGGTTTCAAGTTTTCCGCCCTGCCCCGCGCTCACCCGAGCCACCGGGCACGCCGAAAGGGCCATAGCCACAGCCACCCCATGCGTATACAGTCCACTGAACAGGGGACAACAATGCCATGCTGATGACCTGCATAGGGGGCCCGCTTCACGGGCTGCAAGTGGGACTTGCCGACAATGCCCGGGTGTATGAGGTGCAGGACGGCAAGCCGCGTGCACGTTATTTGCGGCAGGTGCCGTCGCAGCACTACGACCCGCAAACGGGCAACGCGGGCTCCACGGCCTTCTTTGCGCTAAGTTCGCTGAGCGGGATGGAGGTGACGAACCTGATCATCACCCACCTGGAAAGCTTTCGGCCCCGGGTTTTGCCGGTCGCGTCAAAGCCCGTCTGAAGCACCCACACCCACACCCACACCCACACCCACACCCGCACCCGGCAAGAAAGATCCATCGAGCGCGGCCGGCCGGCTGGCCTGCATCCCCGGCACCGCTGTCGCAGGGTGATCGCGCTCGGCGCGTTCCTGCATCAGCGCCAGGTGCAGCTGGTGCAAGGCGCCCACGCAATCCAGCACGATGGACTGGACCATTTCCGCGGGCTCGCCGGCCTGCGACCTTTGCGGGGCCGCGAGCTTTTCACCGACGCTGAGCATGAGCCTGACCATGACGGCGCGAAACAGCAGGTCCCAGTCGGTGATCACGATATCCAGCGGGTAGTCGGGCAGGCGCGCTTCGAGCTGCCGCGCGGGACGCGAAGCAAGAGGGGCATCGTGGCCGCGCTCGCCGTCGCCCGCGGCCCAGTCGCGCAGGATGTCCAGCACAGCGGCGCTGGCGCCGGGCAACTCGCGCCGGGGCTCCTGGGTGAACTCGGCGGAATTCAGCATGGCCAGGGCCGAGCGTGCCAGCAGCTTGGGGTTGGGGGCCGGAGAGGAAGCAAGTCGGATCATGACAAACCTCGCTAAACAGGGGTGCCGCATGGCGCTGCGGCAAGAAGCGGGTGATGCGACCCGGCCCGGTTGGATTGGGCTGGGCGATCACCTTTGTCCTTTTTAGGAGGTCTAAACCTGCCCGTCGGTGCGCTGCCGCACATGCGGTGCAAAGGTTTTGACGGCCGCGGCGGAAAGTGGCCTTTCTCAGTACAGGCGTCAGTGCAGCAGCTGGGCGTAAGTCTCGCGGTCGGTCGCATAGCAGCTGCAGGTCGCGGCCTCCAGGCCGGGGCGGTCCAGCACCGTCACGTCGCCGCGGTGGTATTCGATGAGGCCGCCGCGCTGCAAGGCGTTGGCGGCGGCCGTGATGCCGACGCGGCGCATGCCCAGCATATAGGCCAGGAACTCGTGCGTCACGTGGAAGTGGTCGGAATGCGCGCGGTCCTGGCTCATCAGCAGCCAGCGGGCCAAGCGCTCGGTGGTCTGGTGAAAGCGCAGGCAGGCGGCCGAGGCGGCCTGCTGCGCCATCAGCACATAGAGGTAACGGTTCATGCCGCGCTGCAACGGCAGGCTGCGCGCCAGCTCGCGCCGGAAGGCCGGCGTGCCGATTCGCCAGGAAGCGCCGGCCCCCTGCACCACCGCATGCAGCGGCGCGGTGACGACACCCAGCGCGAGCTGCGCGCCCAGCATGCCTTCGCGGCCCACCATGCCGACTTCGACGCCGGGGCTGCCTTCGACCAGGGCCACCAGCGAGATGAAGCTGTCGACGGGGAAGTAGACATGGCGCGTGGGTTTGCCGGGCTCACAGAGCACCTCGGCCAGCGCGAGTTTTACAGGCTCGCAGACGGCCAGCAGGCGCAGGCGGTCCTTGCGGGGAAGGAGCTCAATCAGGTGGTTTTCGACAGGGGCCAAGATGGCTCTCCAGGGTAGGACGGCTCCCGGATGTGCCGGGCCAATGACAAGGCCGCGCTACTGTCGTCAGTTCAATTCGGTGTCCCAGTATGCACCATGCCCGCACGCGCCGCCGTGTGCCAGCGCACACAACCTGCAAGCAAGCCGGTTAAGCCGCGAGCTTGTCGGGCAGCAGCCGGTCGTATTCCTTCTTGACCACGGCATAACACTCGCAGGTGCGTTGCTCCAGGCCCGGGCGGTCCAGCACCGTGATGCGGCCGCGCGAATAGCGGATCAGGCCGAGGTTTTGCAGCTTGAGCGCGCCTTCGGTGACGCCCTCGCGGCGCACGCCCAGCATGTTGGCGATGAGCTCCTGCGTCATGACGAGTTCGTTGCCCTGCAGCCGGTCCAGGCTCAGCAGCAGCCAGCGGCACAGCTGCTGGTCCAGCGAATGGTGGCGGTTGCACACGGCCGTCTGCGCCATCTGCGTGATCAGGGCCTGGGTGTAGCGCAGCAGCAGGTGCAGCACCGGCGCGCGCTTGAATTCTTTCTTGATGGTTTCGGCCTTGAGGCGAAAACCCTGGCCGGCGCTTTGCACCACGGCGCGGCTGGGGGTGGATTCGCCGCCCATGAAGAGCGAGATGCCGACCACGCCTTCATGGCCGACCACCGCGATTTCGGCCGAGGCGCCGTTTTCCATCACATAAAGCAGGGAGACGATGGCCGTGGTCGGAAAGTACACATGGGCCAGCGTGCTGCCCGATTCGTAGACCACCTGCCCCAGCGGCATGTCGACCCACTCCAGTTGCGGCGCCCAGCGCTGCCACTCTGCGTCCGGCAAGGCGGCCAGCAGCTCGTTCTTTTTGGGGTCGGGGGAAAGGCTGATTGCGAACTCCGGGCGGATCTGGCTTTGAGTCGGCCTCTGACAGAGGTCTCGCACCGTTTTCGGAGTATAGGCAATAAAGGAGCCCCGGTATGTGCGCTAGCGCACAAACGAAGAAAAACCGGTTCCGGGCTTGCGGGAGGTATCCCAGGCCTACCTGGCCGCCTCTTCAATCGCCTCTGTCGTCTGCAGCGCATGCTGGGCAATCTGCGCCGAGGCCAAGGCCAGCGAGGCGAGTGCATAGGTGCCGCTGATGATGCCCTTGTAGGCGACTTCGGCGCCGATGGCGTCCTGGCCCAGGCCTTCGGTGGCGGCGATGATGCAGGCCTCGACGCTGTCCAGGCCGGCGTCACCATAGAGGTCTTCGCCTTCGTAGCTCACACGGTATTCAAACTCGTCCTGCATCATGGGCTCGATGTGGAAACGGACAATCATGGCTTCCCCTTCTCTTCAGATTTTGGATGACAAACCGAAGTGCGCGAGAACGCCCTGCCCCGCTACGCGGCCGCTGGCAAAACAGGCGGTCAGCAAATAGCCGCCGGTGGGCGCTTCCCAGTCCAGCATCTCGCCGGCGCAGAACACGGGCTGGCCCGGACCTTGGAGGTTTTGCAGCTGCAGTTGCGCGTTCATGGCCTCGAACATCACGCCGCCCGCGGTGCTGATGGCTTCGTCAATCGGCCGGGTGGCCGTCATGCGCACCGGCAGGGCCTTGATGCCGGCAGCCAGGCGCACCGGGTCGGCAATCGCGTCCTTGCCCAGCAGTTCATACAGCATGGCGGCCTTGATGCCGTCGAGATTGAGCCGGCTTTTCAGGTGGCTGGAAAGGGAACGCGAGCCGCGCGGATGGCGCACCTCGACCAGCACCTGTTCGGCTGATTTGTCTGGCAGCAAATCGAGCATGAAGGTGGCGCTGCCGTGGGCGGTGATCTCGTCGCGCAGCAAACTGGACGCGGCATACACCAGGCTGCCTTCGACGCCGGTGGCGGTGGCGATGAACTCGCCCTTGCGGCTGAAGCTGCGGCCGCGCGAATCGGTGAAATGGATGGCGACCGACTTGAAGGGCTGGCCGGCAAAGCGGCTGGCGAAATGTTCGGTCCAGCCGGTGTGGGGCTTGGGGCTTTTGCCTATCAGCTCCTGCAAAAATTCGCGGCGGGTTTCGCCGGGCTCGGCGATCGCCTCCTGCAGTTGCGCGGGGCTGTCGGGCCGGGCTGCCACATCAAAGCCGCAGTTGGAAGGCAGCAGCGGCGCGAGCGCGACGCCGCGCGCGGCCAGCAGCGGTACCCAGGCGCCGTCGGAGCCCAGCCGCGCCCAGCTGCCACCACCCAGCGCCAGCACCACGGCATCTGCCTGTACCAGTACTTCGCCGGCCGGCGTTGCGAATTTCAGCGCGCCGTCTTCGGCCCAGCCCAGCCAGCGGTGCCGCATGGAAAACTTCACGCCAGCCTGGCGCAGGCGCTGCAGCCAGGCGCGCAGCAGCGGCGCGGCTTTCATGTCCTTGGGAAAGACGCGGCCCGAGCTGCCGATAAAGGTTTCCACGCCCAGGGCTTCGGCCCAGGCGCGCAGCTCGGTGGGGCCGAAGGCAGCCAGCAGCGGCTGCAATTGCGCGGCGCGCTCGCCGTAACGACCCACAAAGGCCTGCGGCGCTTCGGAATGCGTGAGGTTGAGCCCGCCTATGCCGGC
Organism: Polaromonas sp. CT11-55; assembly: GCF_047303325.1. Lineage (NCBI taxonomy): Bacteria > Pseudomonadati > Pseudomonadota > Betaproteobacteria > Burkholderiales > Comamonadaceae > Polaromonas > Polaromonas sp. CT11-55. Next base: position 90,209 of record NZ_JBKBEX010000019.1, read on the forward strand.
CAGCAAAAACTTGCGGCCCACCGAGGGCATGGCGTCATAGACCTCTACCCTCAGCGCCGCGCCGGCGCCGGCCAGGGCTTCGGCGGCCATCAGGCCGGCGGGCCCGCCGCCTATGACGGCCACACGCAATGCGGCGGCCGGGGTGGATTCAAGAGGGGATGCGCCAGGTGTCAAGGGGGTTCCGCGTGCGGCGGCCACAGGTTAAACAGGAAAAATCGGAAGGTTCGCGATCACGAACACAAAGCGCCTCAAACGGGCGCGGTTCGGCGGAACAGGATGGCCTGATTATTACAGGGAGAGACAGGGAGAGGCCGCTGGGATAGCGACCGGCCGCCGGTCCTTACATGGGCGGCGCAAAACCATTGCGACCGACGATCACGCGCAGCGCGGTCGGCTTGCCGCCCTGCTCCTGGGCGGTGATCATCACTTTCGCGCCTGGCACCAGCAAGGTGTTTTCATCGGCCTTGCCGGGCTTGAAGGAGACCACGGGCGCATCGGGCGGCACGATGACGGTTTTTTCGCCGTCCTTGTAGCGCAGCGTGAGCTTTTGCCCGCCCGGCACCGTCGAAGGCGCGGCGGCCAGGTCGGCCACGGTGGCATTGGTCATGGTGCTCTCGGGCCGCAAGTCCCAGGGGCGATGGCCTTCGCCGGTGCCGCGCGCGGCTTCGGGAAACACCACGACCTCCAGCGCCAGCTGGCTGCCGTCGGCCTGCGGCATGGCGGCCGTGCCGATGTAGCTGCCGGGCTTGATGTCGGCCAGCGCCAGCGGAAAAACTTCCGACACATCCATCGCGGCGGGCCGTACCAAGGTGATGACTTCGCCGCTGCGCTCCCTGACGGTGAGGCTGGTGGCATCGATTTTTTCAATCGTGGCGCGCAGGCGCACTGTAGGGTTGGCCGGCGCGGGGCTTTGCGCCAGGGCCAGCGGCAAGGTGGCCGCCAGGGCCACAGAGGCGATGAATTGCTTGAACATGGGAATCCTTTCAGCCGGCATGGAATGGAATGAGTGGCGCCGGACAGGCCCGGTGTGATCAGTCCACCAGGACCACAGTTCCCTGCCCCGTCAGAAAAGCCGCTTTGACAGGCGCGCCCGGGTAGATGCGCTGCACCGCCGCGCGGTAGGCCTGCAGCTGCGCGACCAGCGCGGGCTGGCGCTGCGGGGTGGTGGCCGATTTGTAGTCCAGCACCCACCAGTGGCCTTCATGGCCGGCGTCCTTGCGCTGCACCAGGCGGTCCAGCCGCAGCGCCTGGCCGGCGTAGACCAGGTCCACCTCATTGCCTTGCCAGGCCAGCACCTCGGGCCGCCAGGCCCAGGCGCCCTCGCCGGCCAGGATGCGGCCGGCCAGCGCGGCCGACTGCGCGGCCTGGGCCGGGCTCAGACGGAATTCGCGCGCCGTGGCCGCCACCTGTTCGGGTGACAGCGCACCACCCCATTCAAGCAAACGGTGCATGGCCTTGCCTATGCGGGCCTTGAGGGAGTCTTCATCGAGGCTCTCCACGGCGGGTGGCTCGACCAAGGCCTGGGGCAGCTCAGGCAATTCAGGCAGGTAGAACACGCCGGCATCGGCCGCATCCGGGCGCCGGCCCGCTGTTTCCTCGGCCACAGGCGCGGGCAGTTCGCCCAGCAGGCCCTGCAGGCGCTGCCACCAGCTTTCGGTGGTCACGCGGTGCGGCTCAATCGAAGAGATGACCAGGGTGTGGCGCGCGCGCGTGAGCGCCACATAGAGCGCATTGAGCTCCTCGCGCTTGCGGGCGGCCTGCTCGGCGGCCAGGGTGTCGGCGGCGCAGGCGGGCGGGCGGCTTTCGCTGACCAGGAAGACAAACTTGCGCGGCTCGGTGGCCTCGCCAGGCCAGTCGACCAGCACGCCCATGCTGTCGGCATTGCGCTCGACGGTGTCGGTGTCCAGCAGCAGCACGGCCTCGGCCTCCAGGCCCTTGGCGCCGTGAATCGTCAGCAGGCGCACCGCTTCGCCGCTGACAGTGGCCGGGGCCTGCGTGCCACCGGCCTTGAGGGCGCGCACAAAACCATAGGGCGTGGCATAGCGGCCGCCGTCCAGTTCCAGCGAGACGCCCAGCAGCGCGCGCAAATTGGCCAGCACCGCGCCGCGCTGCGCGGTGGGCGCGGCGGCGCCAAAGCGCGCGAGCACGTCGCCGTCGTCGTAAATGCCCTGCAGCGCGTCGTGCGGCGGCAGGCTGTCCAGCCAGCTTTTCCAGCGCGCCAGCGTTGCACCCAGGCCTTGCAGTTCGGGCGCCAACAGTTCTTCCTTTTGCAGCAGCTCATACCAGGGCGCGCCGTGTTCGCGCTGCAGCAAAGCCAGTTGCACCAGGCCGTCATCGGACAGGCCGAACAGCGGCGAGCGCAGCGCGCGCGCCAGCGACAAGTCATGCTGCGGCGAGACCAGCACGTCGAGCAGCGCCACCAGGTCCAGCACCTCGCAGCAGTCAATGAGCTCGGTTTTTTCGCCGACCTGGGCGGGAATGTGCAGCGCGCGCAGCTCGTCCTGCAGCGGCAGCAAGCCGGCGCGTTTACGCGACAGCACCATCACGTCCTGGGGCCGCAGTCCGCCGGCGATCTGCTCGGATATCCAGGCGGCGGCCTGCCGGGCTTCGCGCGTTCTCAGCGTTTCCTCAGGCAGTTCGCGCGGCGTGGTCAGGCTGTCGCGCCAGCCGGCGGCCAGCGGCGAAGCCTCTTCCTCGTCCTTGTTGCGCGGAATCGGCGGCAAACGGCCCACGGCGCCGGCGAGACCCGAGGCCGTGGTGTGCTCGCGAAAGCCGTCATAGGCGTCGGCTTCGCGCGCCGTCACCATGGCGGCGTTGACGGTGTCTATCACGGCCTCAGCATTGCGGCGCGTGTGGTCGCAGCTGAGCAAATCGCCACCCAGGCCGTGCACCACAAAAGCCTGCGCGGCGCGGAAGACCTGCGGCTCGGCGCGGCGGAAGCGGTAAATACTTTGTTTGGGATCGCCCACCAGGAAGACGCTGGGCGCCGTACCCGCGCCCGAATAGCCGATCAGCCACGAATACAAGGCCTGCCACTGCAGTGGGTTGGTGTCCTGGAACTCGTCGATCATCAGGTGGCGTATGCGCGCGTCCAGGCGCTCCTGCACCCAGCCCGAGAGCACGGGGTCAGCCAGCATCAGCAGCGCGGCGCGCTCGACGTCGTTCATGTCGACCCAGCCGCGTTCGCGCTTGAGGGCGGTGAACTGCGCGATCAGCACGCGGCTCAGGCGCGCCATGCGCTGCTGGTGCTGCCAGGCGTCGTGCTGCTGGCGCGCCGCGACCACACGCAGCACCAGGTCCTGGGCAATGCGCACCTGCTCGATGCCGATGATTTTTTCACCGAACTTGCGCGGCGTGCCTTTTTCGGTCAACAGGGCCGCGATGGCCGCCGGGAAGTCGCCGGCGGTCAGCGCCTGTTCCAGCTCCACGCCTTTGGCGGAAAAAGTCGGCGCGCTGGCGCGGCCCAGCGCCATGGCGGCATCCCTGAGGGTCTGCCGGTGAAAGCGATTCGTGCTGAGAAGTTCTTCGGGCTCATCAAGCCCGCCGAATTCAGTGAACTGCGCCGCGAAGGGCTGCACCGAAGCGGCGATCACGCCTTTTTCGTCAGCCAGCGTGAATTCGGTGCGCTTGTCGAGCGCGGCCTGCAAAGCCTTGTCGGCCTGGAAGCGGCCGTGGGTGAGCACCACGGCCTCGAAGTCGGCCTTGAGCGCGGCGTCAGCCGCGACCGCCGCGTAAAAACGCCGCCAGACCAAAGCGCGCGCGGGCGCGTCGTCTTCGAGCAGTTCGTAGTTGACGGGCAGCTCCAGCCGCTGCAGCACCGCGACCGGCGCGCTGCGCAGCAAGGCCGCGAACCAGCTGTGGAAGGTGCGTATCTGCACAGAGCGGCCGCTGGCCAGGATGGAGCGGTACAGATTGGACAGTTGCTCGCGCAGCTGCTGTGCGGCTTGCCGGCCCTTGGCGCCGGCCAGGTCCAGCTGCACGCCGCGCACTTCGAGCTCGCGCTGCAGGGTGGCGTCGTCGGCATGGGCAAAGGTCTTGAGCCAGTCGTCCAGGCGCTCGCGCATTTCGCCGGCGGCTTTTTTGGTGAAGGTGATGGCCAGGATTTCATGCGGCAAGACCTGCTGGCCGGGCGCGGCCGTGGCGCCGTCCAGCAGGGCGCGCACGATGCGCGAGACCAGCATCCAGGTCTTGCCGGCGCCGGCGCAGGCCTCGACCGCGACGCTGCGCCGCGGGTCGCAGGCAATCGCATAAAAGGCTTCGGCCGAGACCGGCTCGCCGTTGCATTCGTAGGCTGCCGCGTGGGCGACCAATTTGCTGGCCGGCGGGGTCATGCGCCCTCCTCCCCGGCTGCGGCGTCCTCGTCCAAACTCCAGAAATCTTTGCGGCATAAACCGCGCGCCGCGCAATAGTCACAGGCCTTGCCTTCACCCAGCGCAGGTAGCGCCGCGCCGCGCGCGATGCGAGCCATGTCGGTGAGGATGCTGTCTATGAGTTCGTCGCGCAGGCCGACGATCTCGGGTTGCTCGTAGGTTTTGGTCGGCTCTTTTTCACCGAGGTTGACATAGGCCGCGGCCAGCGTGTCGTCGCTCATGAGCGCGGCATAGAACGCCAGCTGGGTGTCTTCCTGGCCGCCCTTGATGCGGTCGGCGGTGGTGGCGCGCGGCTCGGTCTTGTAGTCGATCAGCAGCGCGTGGCCGTCGGCCTGGCGGTCTATGCGGTCCAGCTTGCCGAGCAGGGTCAGTTCACCCAGCGGCATTTCGCGCCAGACCTCGGCTTCGTCAAAAGTGGCGCCGCTAGCTTCGTGCCCGGCCAGCCATTCGAGGTAGCCTTCGCGCACGCCGGGCCAGGCGGCGGCAAAGGGCAGGAATTCGCTTTCAGTAAGTGCCAGTTCCTGGGCGGCCCGGTCGGCCGCCGCATTCATCATGGTGGCGCGGACGGCCGGGTCATCGGTGGGCTGCGCCTTGAGCGCCTCATGGAAATGCCGCAGCAGGCCGTGCAGCCAATTGCCAAAGTCGCGTTTGCCGAGTTCGCTTTCAAGCTCTTCGGGCTCCTGCAGCTTGAGCTGGCGCAGCGCAAAAAAGCGGTAGGGGCAGCGGCGCAAATCTTCATAAGCGCTGGCCGACAGGCGTGTGAGGGGCAAGGCCTCGCCGGTCGGAAAGGGGTGCGGCGTGGGCTGGATGTCCACGGCGCGCAGGCTGCGCGGGTCGGCAGCGGGTTGGGTATCCTCGGGGGCGTCGTCCTGCGCCAGCAGCAGTTCCTGCACAAAACCGCTGGGGATCAGGTGCTCGCCGGCTTCGCTGCTGCGCCACAGCACGTCGACCCGCGGCGCCTGCAGGGCGTAATGCCAGGCTTGGCGGGCCGCGGCGGCCAGGGTTTCGCGCGAGGGCAGGCCCAGCAGCTCGCGCTGGGCGGGTGTCCAGGGGCCGGCGGGCTCGGGCGAGACCGGCAGACGGATCTCGTCGCAACCGGGCAGCACCACGGCGCGCATGGGCCGGCCCAGCAGCTGCGGCAGCGGCAGGATCACGACCTGCTCGGCCGACGGATGCGGCGGCGCGAACTTGCCGCCTTCCAGCGCCTGGTTGGCCCATTGCGTGAAATCGTTGAGCCGCATGACCGGCGAGGCCTGGAATTCAATCTCGGCGCCCTCGTGCAGGCGCAGCACCTCGAGCACAACCTGGCCGGCTTCGTCTTCGGCCAGCGCATCCCACTGGCCGGCCGCCTGCAGCGCGGCGCGCAAATCGCGTAGCCACACGGCCAGCGGGCGGGCGCGGGCCAGGGGCGCGCGCAGCGCATTGGCCTGCAAGGCCAGCGGCTGGGTGGCCATAAAGGCCGGCGGCACGATGTCTTCAGCGGCAAATTCGGGCAAATCGCGCCAGGCGCGCACGCCGACGCGGCGCAGCTCGGTCTCGGCGGCGGTCACCAGCATGGGCTCAAAAGCGGGCGCGTTCTTGAGCCAGTCGAGCACGGCGTCTGTCGAAGCATCCCAGGGCAAGGCGCGCAGCAGGCTCATGAGGCCGGCGGCGGCGCGCGTGGTGGACAGCTTCCAGCCGGTTTCGTCGCGCATGGCGATGCCGCGCTCGGCCAGCATGGCGCCCACACGGCGCGTGAGCTGGCGGTCCTGCGCGATCAGCGCGACCGGGCTGCGCCCCTGCGCCAGGTGGGCCAGCACGCAGGCGGCAGCGCGGCCGGCTTCGTCTTCGGCATCCTGGGCGGCATGCAAGGCGGGCGGCGGGCCGGCTTCCAGGGGAATGCACAAGGGAATGGACAGGGACAGCTCGCCGAAATGGGCCTTGAGCGCCTCGGTCAGCGGGTCGGCCTGGAAGCCTTCAAGCACGGCGAACAGCAGGGGCCGGGCCTGGAACAGGCGATCCGTCGGGTAGGCCGAGGCCGCGGCCCAGGCCAGCGCGATGCGGCCCACGGCGGCTTCAAGCGCCAGCACCGGGGAATCCAGGCCCGCGCCCAGGGTCTGGGCCAGCCCTTCGCTCCAGGCGCGGCGCCGCGCCGGCATGACGGCGGCGGCCACGCCGGCCAGGCTCCAGGCGGCCTCGACCAGGCGCCCGGCCAGCGCATCCTGCTGGCTGCCCAGCCCGGCGCGCTCCAGCAGCGAGGCGGCGGTGAGCATGTCGACGGCCACGTCCATGCGCAAATCGTCGCCCGAGGGCGTAAACAGGCCCAGCGTGCCACCCAGGCCGCCGGCCCAGTTCATGGTGGTTTCAAAGCGCGGGACAAAAAAGGTGTCGCCGGCCTGCGCGGCCCAGGCTTGGCGCGCCTGCTGGATCAGCTGCGCATAGGGCAACAGCACGACACATTCGGCCGGGTGCACGCCGCGCGCTTCGATGGCCGCGGCCAGCGCGGCCATGGCCTGGCGCCAGCACCGCGCATCAGGCGGGGCAGCGGTGGCGGCAAGGTCGGCGATGGAGGCAGGTGGCATGAACAGGGTTTGCGACGGGTGACAAGGGGCAACTTGGGACGGACCGCGGGCGGATTGAGCGGATGGCTATCAGGGTGATAGCCCCTGCCTGCCCGACCCGGCCACTTGCTTTCTGCCACAATGACTGCAACTTTAGCCCTACGTATCGTAACCATCCTAACCAAGACAAAGGAGCCGCCATGGCGAGCGAACTGATCAAACATACCACCGATGCCACCTTCGAAGCCGATGTGCTGCAATCCTCCAAACCCGTGCTGGTGGATTACTGGGCCGAATGGTGCGGTCCGTGCAAGATGATCGCTCCCATCCTGGATGAAGTGGCGACCGGCTACGACGGCAAGCTGCAGATCGCCAAGATGAACGTGGACGAAAACCGCGACATCCCCGCCAAGTTCGGCATCCGCGGCATCCCCACGCTGATGCTGTTCAAGGACGGCCAGCTGGCCGCCACCAAGGTCGGCGCCATGAGCAAGGCCCAATTGACCGCCTTCATCGACCAGCAACTGGCCTGAAGCTTCGCGCCGGAAAAGGAAGCACGGCACCCTGCCGCTTCCTGACCGGCGCCCCTCCCCCGGGCACCCGGCCCACACGCATGAGATTCCCCCCGTTTCCCGCCTGAATTTCCTGTCATAATGTGCCTTATTCACCGGTACGGCCCGCGCCGCCCGGTTCGAGTTGCCGGTTTGTAAGCCACCTTCTGCGGCTTCTTTTCAAACCTCCCCCGTTTTCCATCAATGAACTCCGCAAGGAGTAATTCCATGCACTTAAACGAACTCAAGGCACTGCACGTGTCTGAAGTCCTCAAGCAGGCCGAAGCCCTTGAGATCGAAAACGTCGGCCGCATGCGCAAGCAGGAGCTGATGTTCGCCATCATCAAAAAACGTGCAAAAACCGGCGAGACCATCGTCGCCGACGGCGTGCTGGAAGTGCTGCCCGACGGCTTCGGTTTCCTGCGCGCCCCTGATTCGAGCTACACCGCGTCCACCGACGACATCTACATCAGCCCCAGCCAGATTCGCCGCTTCAACCTGCACACCGGCGACATGATCGAAGGCGAAGTGCGCACCCCCAAGGACGGCGAACGCTACTTCGCGCTGAACAAGCTCGACAAGGTCAACGACGGCCTGCCCGAAGACAACAAACACAAGGTCATGTTCGAGAACTTGACCCCGCTGTTCCCGCGCGAGCAGTTCAAGCTCGAGCGCGACATCAAGGGCGAAGAGAACCTGACCAGCCGCATCATCGACATCGTCTCGCCCATCGGCAAAGGCCAGCGCGCCTTGCTGGTGGCGCCGCCCAAGTCCGGCAAGACCGTGATGATGCAAAACATCGCCCACGCCATCACCGCCAACTACCCCGAAGTGGTCATGATGGTGCTGCTGGTGGACGAACGCCCCGAGGAAGTGACCGAAATGCAGCGCAGCGTGCGCGGCGAGGTGATTTCGTCGACCTTCGACGAACCCGCCGCGCGCCACGTGCACGTGGCCGAAATGGTGATCGAGCGCGCCAAGCGCCTGGTCGAGCTCGGCAAGGACGTGGTCATCCTGCTGGATTCCATCACGCGCCTGGCCCGTGCTTACAACAACGTGCTGCCCTCCTCCGGCAAGGTGCTGACCGGCGGCGTGGACGCCAATGCGCTGCAGCGCCCCAAGCGCTTTTTCGGCGCGGCCCGCAATATTGAAGAAGGCGGCAGCCTGACCATCATCGGCACGGCCCTTGTCGACACCGGCAGCCGCATGGACGAGGTGATCTTTGAGGAATTCAAGGGCACCGGCAACTGCGAAATCCACCTGGACCGCCGCCTCTACGAAAAGCGCGTGTTCCCGGCCATCCACCTCAACCGCAGCGGTACCCGTAAGGAAGAACTGCTGCTCGCACCCGAAATCCTCCAAAAATCGCGGATTTTGCGTCAATTCATGTACAACATGGATGAAATCGAGTCCATGGAGCTCATGCTCAAGAACATGAAGGCCACCAAGAACAACCACGAATTCTTCGACATGATGCGGCGGGGGGGGGGGAACACACGACCGCCAAAAATAAGGCCACCGGGAGGCAGGAAGAGAGAGAAGGGCGAGAGAAATGACGCAGCAAGATATAAAGGGAGG